>JAQTTI010000091.1 GCA_028710845.1 Candidatus Omnitrophota bacterium
CATTGGCCGTACTTATCGGCGGAGGAGTCTTGCATTTAGGCGTACTGATGTTCGGAGGAAAAGGCGGCTACAAAGGGACGCTTAATGTTCTAGCCTATGCATCATCTACTCAGATTTTTTCTATAATTCCCTTTATCGGAGGCCTTGTTAGCGGAATCTGGAGCATTGTAGTGGGAGTAAAAGGCTTTAAAAGGGTCCACAATATGAGCACTGTAAGAGCGGTTTTTGCATATTTGAGCATATTGGTGATTCTTACTGTAATTGGCCTGATGATTGCTTTAGCAATCCCGAATCTTGTTCGAGCCAGGTTAGACGCTAATTTTGCCGCTGCCAAGGCAAGCGTAAAAACTATATCTACTGCCATTGAAACTTACGCGGTCGCCAATAATGGGAAATATCCTGACTCAGAATATGAACTGGTATATAAAAATCCGGCTTATTTATCTCAATCTTATAATGAGAAGGAGATTGCTGGATATAGGTATTTTCTGGATTTAACTACTAATACTTATAAGATAGTTGCCGAGCCGGTTAGTTGTAATGTAACAGGCAATAAAGTTATCGTGCTTGAAAAAGGCGGAGAGCTTCAGGAAAAAGACTGCAAATAATCCGGGACGTTTCTAGTTTCAAATAAATGGGGTCAGAGCTAATTTATCTAAGCGTGATATAGGATAAATTAGCTCTGACCCCATTTATTTTGACCCCATTTTTTTTAGCGTTCCCTGCGAAAAACGGTCGAAGGGATTTTAAATTCATCGCGGTACTTGGCGACTGTACGGCGGGCGGCTTTAAGGTTATATCTTTGCAGAAGCAGCTGAACTATTTTATCATCGCTTAAAGGGTGTTTTTTATCTTCCCGGTCAATAATCTCCCTGATTGCCTTTTTAATGTAGTTTACTGATACCGCCTGGCCGCTGCCATTATTAATTTTAGTAGTAAAAAGATCCTTTAAGGCAACTATCCCGCAGGGAGTATCGATATATTTATTCATCACTGTCCGGCAAACGGTAGTTTCGTGGATATCCAGTTCCCCGGCCAGTTCGGCGAAAGTCAGGGGTTTAAGGAAAGATAAGTCTTCGCGGATGGCATCCTGCTGGATTGCTACCAATTTTTCAACAACTCTTCTTAATGTAGAAACCCTTTTAGACATTGCCCGCAGTAACTCCTGGGCAGCGCGTATTTTATTTTCGATAAATTCCCGCGCAGCCGGATCCAGGTTGTCCTTTTTAAGCATCTCTTTGTAAGAATTACTGATGTTGACCGCAGGAAAATATTCATTATTAATGACTACCTCTAAAGCTTCATCTCTTTCCTTAATTACAACATCGGCAATGATCCTTTGGGCTATTTGGGAAGAATAATTCCGGCCGGGCTTGGGGTCAAGTTTCAGTATTTTTTTGATCAAAGGTTCGATTTTTTCTAATGGCTCTTTTAACTGTTTAGCTATAAAAGAATAGTTCTTTTTGGCAATATCTTCCAGGTGATTCTCTGCGATTTTAAAAATTAAGGGGTCTGTTTCGCTGTTTCTAGCCAGCTGAACATTAAGGCATTCAGAAATTGTGTGGCAGCCTACGCCTGAAGGCTCGAATTGGCGGATAAGCCCTAAAACTTTTAGGATTTGCTCTTTTGGCAGTTTTAAAGCGGTTGACAGCTCATCAAAGCTGGCCTTAAGGTAGCCATTTTCATCGATATTTCCGATAATTTCATGGCCAATTTTTAACTCTTCATCGCTATTGGCAAACATACCCAGCTGCCTCAATAAAACCTCCTGCAAAGAAACTTCGCGGGGGATAATTTTATCGGTTAAATCCTCTTGAGGGAGGCCTTTTGTATGGTTAGTTGGAGGCAGGGGAGGGCCAAAATCATCTTGCGGAGCAACTTCTTCTAAACAAGGATTATTTACCAACTCTTCCTCAATAAGGTTTTTTAAGTCCATAGAAGAGATGGTCAAAACCTTAAGGGACTGCCTTAAGGCCGGAGCCATCAAATGCCTAAGCTCGGTTCTCTGGCGTAATTCCATAAGCCAAGTATAGCATATTTTGTGCCAAAATTACCAGTTCTAGGAATAATAAAAATGGGGTCAGAGCTAATTTATTTAGCAATAAAACTGGAAATAAATTAGCTCTGACCCCATTTTTTTACGCTTGACAAAAAGGAACTTATGTGATAATTATGGGTAGGTACTCAAATTAACCGGGGCGTTAAAAGTAGGTAAACTGAGGTAAATTAAATGCGAGCGCGCGGAAGGCCAAAAAAATATAGAATAGTCAAGGTCGACCCCAAAATCAGCCAATTCAGCCCCAGAGGCAGGCCCGGAAGACCGGATGAGGTTGAGCTTAAGATGGATGAGTTTGAGGCCCTAAGACTGGCTGATTACTTAAATTTAGGCCAAAAAGAGGCAGCCAGGTCGATGCGAATATCCCAACAAACTTTTAGCCGGATCCTTAAAAGAGCACGAGGATTAATGGCTAAGGGAATAACTACCGGATCAGCCATAAGAATCCAGGGTGGACAATACGTAATCAGTACCCGCATAAATAATCCACTGAAAGAAACCCCAAAGAAGAGCGAAAACAACCCCCAAAAATTAGCTTAAATAGTACTTCAAAGGGCTGATTTTGCCCCATTCTTACCCGTAGGTGTACTTCCTATAATATATCTTATGTTAACTTGTTAATCTTGGCTAAGTTGACTTAAAGTTGTGGGGTACTTATGTTTATCGCATTCTGTATTTATCCTGTGGAAAAGCATCTTTTCGTTTACTTAAACTTACCGCCTTATTTTATGCTTAACAATCAAGGTAGAATTAATGCGCCAACTTCCCTGGATTTTTTGGCTTTAATTGAATATTTTTTTAATTGGTTAAAACAGTTATTGCAGGATAAATCGACCTCTCTCCGAAGCGGTTATTGATATGGTCCAGGGCCTTAATAAGCCCCTCTCTACGGATTTCTTCGCTAAGTAAAGGTTGGTAGTTAGCCCAAGAAAGGTTACTGCAGGTAACCCCGATTAACCGGATTCTAGGGTTTTTTAGGCCTGATTTAGCCATTATTTTTAAGGCTCTTTGGTAGATCTCAAAACCGTCACTGGTTTGAGCCTGTTGGGTTTTCTGGGCCCCAAAATTGCCTATTTCCGGGCCATTTAACCAAAGATGTACGGTTGCACTGACTAAATTTTGCTGTCTAAGCCGGACCGCAACCATTTCAGACAATAGCCGGATCCAGGCCCGAATAACCTGGGGGTTTATTTCGTTCTTTGGCAAGGTGTATGAATGGCTCACCGACTTAGGCTTTTCATTAAACTTACCGGGATTTTCACTTGAGGAAAATGGGGAAGCCTCAAAAAATTGCGGTAAGTTTAGGTATAAATCCCAGCAGGTTTGCAGGCCCTGGGCCATAAAAATTTGGCCGTTTTTTCCACCCATTCCGCAAAGCTTATCCAGCGGAGCCTTACGTAAAATCTCTTCAAAATTTTTATCATTAATTAAAGTCAGCCCGTTTGG
>JAQTTI010000019.1 GCA_028710845.1 Candidatus Omnitrophota bacterium
CGCTTTGGGTTTATTTGAGTTTGAGCCATAAATGCACCTATCACTGTCAGATGTGCGGAGTGGTCAATATTCTACAGGGCTATGACTTGAAAACCGACGAGGTTAAAAAAATATTCGATGAAATTTCCGCCTGGCAGTGGGACCTAACCATTGTTATTACGGGAGGGGAAGCTTTTTTAAGAAAAGATATTTTTGAGATTATAGAATATGGATGCGCTAAGGGCCTGAAAATAGAAATCGTTTCAAATGGGGCTTTAATAACTAAAGATTTAGCGGATAGGGTCATATCCAGCGGTTTGAAAAATATCGCCGTATCTCTTGACGGGGCCAAAGAAACAACTCATGATGCTATCAGGCAAAAAGGGGCTTTTGAAAAAGCAATTAACGCGATTAAGTTTCTTGTCGCGGCAAAAAAAGCCCAAGGCCGGGGCCCTCAAATATCAGTCTGGACGACTATAATGAAGGAAAATGTCAATGAATTATCCGATATTGTTAAAATAGCGGCCGATTTGCAGATCGACTGTTTGGTATACCACCCGGTGATCGTAGCCCAGGACGACATGCAAAATACCGATGAGAAGGCGCCTTTTTGGATAAGAGGCAAGGACCTTGATATATTGAAAGAGCAGACAGATAAGATTTTAAATTACCAGTCTAAAAACGGCCTGGTAGCTTTCTTACACGACCCTCATTTATGGATAAAATATTTTAACGGCCAGTTAAATAAAGATGATTGGAAATGTAATCCTTTTGTGTTTATGAATATCGGGCCCGATGGCCTGGCCAGAAGCTGCGGAGCGGCTTTCGGTAACGCCAAAGAAATAGGGCTGGATAAATGCTTGGTTTCAAAAGAGGCAGACCAGGCAAGAATGACCATGAAATCCTGTCAAAAACCCTGCCTGCAAACATGCTGGGCTAACCCGGAATCCGATTCCCTGGCGGAGATCGTTAATAGTTTTATTAAAGGTGTGAAGAAAAATAATAAATCCGAGGCAAAGAATGAAATGCTGTCGGCTTTATCTGAATTAACAAAATACGAAGAATTGGTTAAAGAATGCGTGGCTTAAAAGAAGTAATATTATCGATAACTAACAGGTGTAATCTGCATTGCAGGATGTGCGATATACCTTTAGGGTCTGTTGGCGAACTGCCTTTTGAAGAATGGCAAAAAGTTATTCACGACGCCTCCCGTTTGGGCGCCCAGACGGTTGTCTTTAGCGGGGGAGAGCCATTAATCAGGCAGGATATATTTGACCTGGTTAAATATGCAAAAAATAATAATATGAACGCCTGCATTACTTCCAACGGCACTTTACTGGATGAAGTAAAAGCCGTAAAATTAAAGGAATGCGGGGTAAATGTGGTAAATATTTCTATTGAAGGGACAAAAGAGACACACGACAGCCTAAGAGGCGCCGGAAGTTTTGATAAGGCGATTTCAGCCTTAAATTACCTTAGAAACAATAGAATAGAATCTACAGTGGCTTCGACAGTATCAAGATATAATTATACGGACCTGCTTTTTATACTGGAGGTAGCCAAGGATTGCGGGGCTACAACCGTAAGGCTGCAGCCTTTTAACCTAATTTTTCTGCAAAATGACAGCCGGATGAATGAGTTTTTTATAAACGAAGATCAGGCTCGGAAATTAGCGGAGATAATCAGTAAGTTCATTGATACTGCCAAAGAATATAAGATCGCCACTAATCCGGCCAGTTATTTATCCAAAATATCCGGATATTTAAACGGCAAAAAACTTTATCCTAGCAGCTGCGGAGCCCTTTGGTATTCCTGTCCGATAAACCCTAATGGTGATGTATTTCCCTGCTGGATAGAAGGGGCGAACAATAATCTGGTCGGTAATGTTGCCAGGGACGGCCTTTATAGATTGTGGTTATCTGAAAAAAGGATCAAAATAGTCAATTCCATTATAAAAAGAGGATGCAGCGGCTGCCTGATGAGCTGTTACGATGAAGTATTCGACGGCCAGTTATCGAAAGAGTCGGTTATAAAAAAGGCAAAAAAATTAAGTAAAATTACCGATTATAAAAAGGTTATGAATAAGGTTTACCAGTTTTTTAACAGCCAGGTGACTAATTTAAAATTAAGGTACAGGTATTATATTTCCTACCGCGGATCGGTATGGCGGCTTTTTAAGAGAAGGGCAACCGGAATTTTCAATAAGGCCGCAAGGGCTAATGAGAAAAGCCGGCCGGATAAAGATAAAATTTTATCTGAGATTATAAAAGCAAAAGCAAGGATTAATAAGGAAGTCAGGGCCTTATGAAAATTTCGCTGTATATCCCCTGTTTTAATTCGGAAAAAACCATTGCCGCCTGTTTGGATTCCGTATTGCTTCAAGAATTTCCCTTGGATTCAATACTAGTGGTTGATGACGGCTCAACCGACAAGAGCGCTGAGATTGCCGCAAAATACCCGGTAAAAATCATCAGGCATAATAAAAACAGGGGTTTGGCTTGTGCAAGGAATACCGCCTTAAAAGCAATAAACAGCGAATTTGTTGCCTCGCTTGATGCGGATTGTGTTGCCCGGCCGGATTGGCTTAGACAATTAACTAAAGGCTTAAAATCTCCTTTAGTAGCCGGTTCGGGAGGAAGGCTTTTAGAAACCCAGGCCTCATCGGTTTTTGATTTGTGGCGAAGCGTCCATATGAAGCAGGATTGGCAAGATTTAAATGTCCAGCCGCCTTTTTTATTCGGATCAAATACGGTCTTTCGCCGGCAAGTTTTAATCGATTGCGGGCTTTACAACGAAGAATTTAAAAGTAACTATGAGGATGTAGATATATGCAATAGGTTAAAAAACAGCGGTTATACAATTAGTTACCGGCCTGAAGCCTGCGTTGAGCATAGAAAAAAGGACAGCCTTTATTCGCTGTTCAATACTTTCTGGAGATGGAATTTTGAATTTTACCTCCGGCAGGATTATTATTCTACGGAAGGTAAATTAGTTTTTAAACTTAATGATAACCTGGGCCTGGCTAACAGGTTTTTGGAAGAAGATAAAAAGTCAAAGAGATCGGATCTCTTTTACCTGGATTTTCTGTTAGCCGTTCACCACAGTTTAAAGGACTTTGAATATTATATTTCGCACGGTAACCCTAAACAATCCGAAAACCAAGGTTTATCTTTTTGGCTTTCGCTTTTAGATTTGACCTTGTTTTACCATTTACATCCGGGAAAAGTTGCGCTTAAAAGCATTGTCCCTGAAAACAATAAAATTATCCAGAATTTCCTGGCCTTAAATTTAGTTTTAGGGCAACAAATCAGGGAAATTTTTAAGGATGAAAAAATACAAAGAATAATATATAAACACCTGCTGTTTTCGCTTTACGGGACAAATGACCCTTATCTATTGGATAAAATATTTAACCTCGTTATTCTGCATAAGGACTGGAGCGGTTTATGCGATAGGAACCATCCCTACCTTGAGCAAGCCTTTTTAAAAAACCTGTTTTTCTATTTTCGGAAGTGGATACGGGAACGAATATCAAATTCAGATGAATTAATCAAATCAATAGAGATTTCTGCTAAAATGACGGATAAAGCGATAGGAGAATGCCATGAAAATTAATAAAATGCCGATCACAGTTGTTTTATTGACCATCTCTTGGTGCCTGCTTGTTTTAAGCATCTTGGTCCCGGTTTATTTAGTTATTGTTTCAGGAGGAATCAACCCGGATCTTTTAATAATCATCTTGGCGGTATTTCTCGTAGGGATAATATCGGCCGCTCTAATAAGGATGTTTGCAAATATAGGGCAGATTATTTTCGATATTAAACAGGAAATGCAGAGGGTGCGGGAAATAAATAAGGGGGTAAATCAGAATATTTTAGGTTTAGGCCAGAGCTTTGGAAACGAGCTGCAAAACCAAACAATGGAAATTGATAAGATTATAAAAGGTTTAAACATAAGCCTAAAGGCCGAACTGCAGACTCAAAACTCCGAGCGGGATAGAATTACCAAAGGTATTAACCAGTCGCTTGCTGACGGAATTTCCGGGATTAACAAAAGCATAAAAAATGAATTGATAAATCAAACTACAGAGCTTGATAAAATCATCAAGGCGCTTGACCGGTCCTTAACTGAAAGCCAGGCGCTGAAGAGCCAGGCAGTCAAATCTGAACTGCAGAATCAAACCTCCGAGCTAAATAAAAGCATTTTAAAATTAAGCGGTGAATTAGTCTCGGAGTTAAAATCTTTATCGGCTAATTTGCAGATTTTAGCCAATAGCTCCGAACAGATAAACTGCGATTCCAAAGACCTTAACCAGAATATCAGCCAGATAAAGACATTTTTCGAACAGATCGAAAGGCATCTTGATTTAAAGCAATAATATGCGGACATTCTTGCTAAATCTCCCTTGGCAGGCAAACGGACGGTTGGGGGTCAGGGCCGGCTCACGCTGGCCTTTTACGTCTTTACCGGAAAAGGACGGGAAGATCCACTATCTTCCTTTTCCGTTTTTCTTAGGCTATACTGCCTCTTTTTTAAAAAAGAACTCAAAAGAAGCCAAGCTCCTGGATTGTATTGCTCAAAATTTGGATGAAGAAGGACTGTTAAAAGCAATTTTGGAGTTTAACCCCGGGCTTATATTTATTGAGACTTCCACGCCATCTTTTAACAATGATATAAGGATTATTTCTAGAATTAAGCAGGGATTTAGCGGCGTAAAAATCGCTTTAGGCGGTCCGCACGCCGGTTTCTTCTCCGGACAGATCCTCAAAGAATATTCTTTTGTCGACTATATTTTACGCGGAGAATATGAACATAGTTTGCTGGATTTAGTAAGCAGTCTCGAAGGATCTTTGGATTTAGAGCAGGCAGCCGGTTTGATCTATCGAGAAGGCGGGACGATAAAAGCCAGTAAAAAAATAGCTACAATCAATGATCTGGATAGCTTGCCCTGGCCGGAAAGGGAAGAGCCGGTTATCTATAATTATAACGACGGTTTTTGCGGTTTACCTTTACCTAATGTTCAGATCTGGTCCAGCCGAGGATGCCCTTTTGACTGCACATTTTGCCTTTGGCCCCAGACAATGTATCAAGGGAATAAATACCGCTTGAGACAGCCTTCAAAAGTTCTAGATGAAATGGCATATTTGATCGATAAATATCATTTCAAAGCAGTATATTTTGACGACGACATTTTTAATGCCGACAAAAACCATGTTTTAGGAATATGCAGTGAAATGAGAAAAAGGTCGATCAAAACGCCTTGGGCGGTCATGGCCAGGGCTGACCTTATGGATCAGAGCCTTCTTGAAACGATGAAGGATAGCGGTTTATACGCCATAAAATACGGGATTGAGTCGGCCAGCCAAAAAGTATTAGATTTATGCAAGAAAAGGATGGATTTATCTGTTGCCTCAAGGATGATCAAACTTACTAAGGAGCTGGGGATTAAAGTCCACCTTACTTTTTGCCTGGGTCTGGCCGGGGAAACCAGGGAAACAATTAACCAGACCCTTGATTTTATCCGCAACCAGCGGCCGGATTCTTTTCAAATGTCCTGGGCTACTCCTTTACCGGGCACAGAATACTACCAAAGCCTGGAAAGTCAGGGGCTATTACTTTCCAAAGATTGGTCTTTATATGACGGTAACTATAAGTATATAATTAAAAACCCTGACATCAATGCGCTCGACATTGAAGAGATAAAAGATGCTTTCAATAATAATCGTAACCTTTAACAGCGCCCGGTTCATTAAAACCTGCCTGGAGTCTGTCTTTAACCAGGGGTATAAGGAATTTGAAACGATCGTTATTGATAACGGTTCAGCCGATGCAACAGTAGATTTTATCAAAAATAACTATCCGCAAGTCCGCTTGATCATTAATAAAAACAACCTGGGGCCCTGCCGGGCCAGGAATCAGGGGATCGGGATTGCTTCAGGCGAATGGATTTTGACCCTTGATTGCGATGTAGTTCTGGAAAATGGTTTTATCAGCCAGATAATGGAATTTGCCAAGGACCAGAAAGACTCAACAGCGATCATCCAGCCCAAAATTTTAACTAAAGATGGAAAAATATTTTCCTGCGGCATACGCCCTACCTGGCTTTGGAGGTTTTTCGATATCGGCCGTAATCTGGATGATAGCGATAAATTCAATAAATCCTCTTTTGTCTTCGGGGCCTGCTGCGCAGCTGCTTTATACAGACATAAAAGCCTGGAAGGCTTAAAAGATAAATACGGGTATTTTGACCAAAGGTTCTTTTTTCTTTTCGAAGACGCTGACCTATCCTGGCGCAGTTGGAAAAAGGGCTGGGATTGCCGGTATTTTCCTCAAGCCAACTGTTACCACCAGGGAAATAGTTCATCCACGGATAATTCGATCAGGCGTTTTTTAAGCCTGCGTAACCGTGTCCTGACGATATTAAAAAATCAGAATCCGGCCTTGATCCTGCTATTCTCTCCATTTTATTTAGTATATGACATCCCCAGGTTTATTTTTATTCTAATAAAGTTTAAAGGTAGATTCCCGAAATTAAATAAAATATAAATGTCAAAAGTCAGCGCAGTAATCGTAACTATCGGTTCAAAGGATTATATCTTTAGGTGTATCGAATCCCTTCTTAAGCAAACCTGCCTGGCGGATGAAATTATTGTAATCGACAATTCTCTTGATCCGATCCTCTCTTCAAAGTTAAGAAAAATGTTTCCTCAGGTTAAAGTTTACTCTCAAGAAAAGAACTTATTTTATTCACCAAGCCTCAATAAAGGCCTAGAATTAAGCGCTCAGGATTTCATCCTTTGCCTGAATGATGATATTATTCTGGATAGTTGTTTTATCAGTAAAGCTGTGGATGTTTTCTCGAAGGATACTAGAATAGGTATGGCCGGCGGCAAGATTTTACGCAGTAATGCCAGGATACTGGATAGCTGCGGTTTGTCTTTAACCTTTTGGCGGACGGCAAAAGACAGGGGCTATGGCCAGAGAGATAAAGGCCAGTTCAACAAAGCCGGATATGTCTTCGGGATAAACGGTTCGGCGGTTATTTACCGAAGAGAGATGCTTGAAAAGATAAAAGATAAAAACGGGTATTTTGATTCCAGGTTTCTTATGTTTTACGAGGATTTGGATCTCTCCTGGAGGGCCCAAAAAACCGGCTGGCGGGCTTATTATATTCCCGAGGCCTGCGCTTATCATGTCCGCGGGGGCTCATTTCGCCCAGACGCAGGAAAAGATAAAGCTATCGCCCGCCGGTACCTGAACAGCCAGCTACATCTGGAATTAATTAAAAACCGGCACCTGGCAATCTTGAAAAACGAGAGTTTTTTTGGTTTCCTGCTGCATTTTATTCCGATTTTGGCCTACGATGCCTGTGTTTTAGTTTATATTTTACTTTTCCGGCCAAAGGAAATAAGGCCCGTTTTAAAAGTTTAAGCCGGATATTACCGTTTGGTTTAAAAGAAAAGATTTTGACAAATCAGAGTTATCCTTTAGAATAGCAGATGGATTTATGCGCGGGTGGTGAAATGGCAGACACGCAAGCATGAGGGGCTTGTGCCGCAAGGCTTGGGGGTTCAACTCCCCCCTCGCGCATTAAAATACAGGCATCATTCAAACCTTCTTTAAAAATACCCAAGAAATTTTTAAATAACCACTTATTTAAGCTTATTTTTACAATAAATAGACTATAGAATGAATATTAAAATAATGCGGTATATTGATTATTGGTTAGGATCGCCGTTATGCTTTTTACTTAGCGGTTATAACTGGTTTTTAAAAAAAATAAGTTTCCCCGGTAAAAAAGATCGCGTCCCCGAAAGAATACTTTTCATAAAATTGTCTGAAATGGGGGCGATTATTCTGGCCTATCCCTTACTAAGGTTTATAAAAAAGCAATATCCTTGTTCAGAGTTATTTTTCCTGACCTTTAAAGATAACCGGGATATCTTTAAATTATTAGACGGAATAATAGCCGATAAAAATATCTTGACTATCAATGACCGGCGCCCCGGAGCCTTTATCTTAGACACATTAAAAGCAATAATAAGACTACGCCGGAAAAAAATAAATATTATTTTTGATTTAGAATTTTTCTCCCGTTTCAGCATGATATTAGCATATTTAATTAATTCCGATAAACGGGTAGGATTTTTCCGCTATTCTTTCGAAGGCTTATATCGGGGAAGCCTTTTGACCCACAAAATACAATATAACCCTTTATCCCACGTAACTAGAAATTATCTGTCGATGGCCCAGGCTATAACCAAGAAGGATAAAAATACGCCTGGATTGGATACACAAATAGAGGAAGGCCAAATTGCCTTCCCGGCATATAAATCAAAAGGCGATGTAAAAGAAAGAATTAGCAGAAAATTAAATGAACTGGGGATTAGCAAACATCACCGGGTATTTTTAATTAACCCCGGAGAAGGTATCCTGCCTTTAAGGGAATGGCCGTTAAGTAATTTTATCATACTTTGCCAACTGCTTTTGGAAAATGACAATAATTTTGTAGTCCTGGCAGGTAATTGGGGTGCGCTGGGAAAAGGCGAGATACTGATAAAAAAAATAAACAACCCAAGGTGCGTAAGCCTTATCGGGCAGACTTCATTGGAAGAACTTGCCGAGCTATTTGAAAGTTCCCATTGCTTAATTACAAATGACTGCGGCCTGGCCCATTTGGCAATGCTTACCTCGATCAAGAAATTTGTTATTTTCGGCCCGGAAAGCCCGCAAGTATTCGCACCCCTAGGCGCAAATAACTGCGTAATATATTCGGAATGGCCCTGTTCGCCATGCCTGTCTGTCTTTAACCATAGAAAATCAGCCTGCCGGGACAATAAGTGCCTAAAGAATATCAAGCCCGATGATATTTATACGTTAATCAAAGAATCTTTACCAACTAATTAATCAAATTCTAAAAGACATGTTAAAGGGCATTGTTAATAAAAAATCTAATATATTGTCAGTCATTTTAATAGTATTTGTTACGGTCCTGGTTTATGCCAATTGCCTGATAAATACGTTTATTTGGGATGATTATGCGGTTATAGTCGAAAATAATTTTGTAAAATCCCGGGAAAACATCCCCGCTCTTTTTAATGAAAATTACCTGAGCGATTATATAAAGAAGGGGGACTGGTATTTTGTCGATTCAAGCTCCGGGTCGGGTGAAACTTCTTATCGGCCGGTAGCTACCTTGACCTATTTTCTTGATTATGCGCTTTGGAAGCTTGATCCTTTTGGGTATCACCTTACTAATTTACTTTTACACGTAATTAATGCATTATTAATCTATTCTTTTATTTATTTAATTACAAAAAAGAAAAGGATAGCCTTATTATCATCTTTATTGTTTGCCTTGCATCCGGTAAATTCGGAAGCCGTAAACGTTATATCATTCAGGGAAGATTTACTGGTTCTGGCCTTCTTTTTATCATCCCTTATTTTATATATCAAATTAAATAAACTTTTCGGCTTAAAGAAGCGTGTTTTTTATTTGTTATCGCTTTTTTCATTCTTTTTAGCCTTATTTTCTAAGGAAATGGCCATAATCCTGCCGTTTATTTTAATCTTGTACGACTATTTTTTTGTTATTAAGGGAGGCTTAAAAGGAATCTCGGCCCGGCTTAAGTACTATTCGGGTTATATAATTATTTTATTATTTTATCTATTCGTACGCTTTTTTTTAATAGTTAATAATAATCTGCCGGTAACCTATCCCGGAGAAAGTTTTTATATCAACATCCTTACCATGTCCAGGGTAGTGGTTACTTACCTAAAATGGCTATTTTTACCCGTTGGCATATATGCCACCATACCGGATTGCTCTGATTTAACCGTGAATTATTTCTTTGATTTTCGGGTTCTATTCTCAATCGTTCTTTTGGTAGCCTGTTTTTTAATTGCAATAAGAATACATAAATCTTCCAAATATTATTCTTTTGCAATTTTCTGGTTTTTTATAACTTTACTGCCGGTGTCTAACCTATTTCCTATTACAAACTATATAGCCAGCCGGTTCTTATATCTTCCGGCATTGGGGTTTTGTCTTTTCGCCGGCGTGCTTTTGAATAAGGGATGGGTAAAAAAGCTAAGATATCTACCCCTAATTATCCTGGCTATTTATTCCGTTCTTACATTTGAAAGGAATACCTACTGGGAGAATAATACCGAATTTCACTTGAGAATAGCGCAGAGATACCCCAACAATTCATTGATTCACCTGGAACTGGGAAATTGCTATTATAAAACCGGATTAATAGATAAGGCTATAAATGAATATAAAATCGCATTAAAGCTCGATTCCGGGTTGGCCTGGGCATATAGTAACCTCGGTTTTGCTTTTGCCAGGAAGGAAAAATATAAAGAGGCAATAGCTTGTTTTAGCCAAGCAATAAAGATCGATCCAGATGATCCGAAAGTATATAATAGCTTGGCTGTTACGTATGCAAAGATCAAGAAATGGCAAGAAGCAAAAAAAGCGTGGGTAAAATCTCTTGAAATTGACCCTGAGTTTGAAGCAGCCAAAAAAAATTTGCTGGAACTGGAAGAATTTAAAAAGGCAGGGCTTAAGGCAAGGTAATTATTAAGGTTTTTCCTGTCGCTTGTCTTTAACGTAGTTGCTTCTTTCCAAACTTTTAGCCAGCTTTTTTAACTCCGCGCCGATTTCTCCGATTTGGGCAACATGGGTGATGCTGCGCATTTCATTGCTTACCACGCCGATGGATATCGAAAGCAGGGGGATCTTGTGGATTTTACTTTGACGGTCATAACCGATGATAAAGCCGTTTTCTTTATCTTCCTGGTTATAAAATGTAGGCGAGATTTTATCAAAATCGTGGATTATTTTTTCACAAATTTTGTCGGCAAGATCGGGAGTGGTAACAACTACAAAATCATCGCCTCCGATATGGCCGACAAAATTATCGGATGAACCAAATTCTTTGACCGCATTAAGCAGTATCCGCGCCGTCTCTCTGATTACGGTATCTCCGCATTCAAAACCATATTTATCATTATAGGCCTTAAATTTATCTAGATCAACGTAGCAGACCGCATAAGATTTTCTGGTTTCGACGCATTTGGAAAGCTCATTAAGGATAGATACATTGCCGGGAAGCCTGGTAAGCGGGTTTGCCTCCAGGTCTCTCTGCGTACGCCTTAGTACCATACGTATCCTGGCCATAAGTTCTTTTGGCTCGAAAGGTTTAACTACGTAATCATCCGCCCCGGCATCGATACCGCTTATTTTGTCGCTGACCTCGCCTTTACCGGTAACCATAATTACGGGAAGATACTGAAGCAATAAATCTTTTTTGACCAGGTTACAAACCTGCCGGCCGTCCATCAGGGGCATTTTATAATCGAGGAGCGCTAAATCAAGGGGCCTTGAGCGGATGATCTCCAATGCTTCTTGGCCGTTGGAGGCTTCAATAATTTCATATTCACCCTCGGAAAGAGTAATTTTTAATATTTCCCTGATATCTGGATCATCGTCGGCAATCAGTATTTTTGTACCCATAGTTTTTTTAGGCAGTTTTCAGGGTAAAACTAAAAGTCGAGCCTTCGCCGAGCTTGCTTTTTACCCATATCCTTCCTCCGTGTGCTTCAATAATATGTTTGATCAGGGCAAGGCCAAGTCCGGTGCCTTTTACCTCCTGGTTTATTTTATTGTCAACCCGATAGAATTCTTCGAATAAATGCTCCTGGGCTTCTTCAGGGATCCCAAAGCCGTTATCTTTAACATCAATCTGGATTATTTTGTTAGAACAGTGCGCGCTTATACCTATTTTACCGTTTTGAGGGGTAAATTTAAGGGCGTTGCCGACCAAATTAATAAATACCCTTTCAATCTGGCTGCGGTCAGCCTGGATTATCTGGCAGTTGTCAGGTATATTGCTGCCGAAGCTAATATTTTTTGTAGCTGCTTGCGGGGTAAGCAGATCAAAGATCTTTTCAGTGATAGCTTTTAAGTCCAGGTTTTCTAATTTCATGTCTACTTTGCCTGATTCGATGCGGGCAATATCCAGAAGGTCGTTTATCATATGCACTAATTCATCACTATGCCGATTAATTTTTTCAAGCTTAGTTTTTATTTCATCGGGCAGATTACCGAGCGAGCCGGCAAGCAGTATTGCCGCATATCCTTTAATTGAAGTAAGGGGAGTCCTTAGTTCATGGGAAACGCTTGATATAAAATCGCTTTTACGCTTGCTCATTTTTTGAACTTCATCCAGCGCGCTGGTTAACTGGTGAGTTCGTTCCTCAACTTTCATCTCAAGTTCCTGCTGTGATTTCCAGGTTTTTTCAAACAGCCTAGCATTGTCCAGCGTTTGGGCGATTTGATTGCATAATATGCTGATTAACTCCTGGTCCCCTTTAGTCAGAGGGGTTTCCGTGTTTTGCGTCCCTACGACAATAAAACCTTTGTCGCCTTCCTGGGTCAGCACCGGGCAGATAATAAACGAATTAACCTGGAAAAGCGAATTGATTTTGTCCTTCGCCAGGAAGCCCTCGGGCGAAGAAACGCTGGAAGCAATTAAGCCGTTTTCGATTAAATCCAGGAAATAATCCTTTTTTAAATTAATTTCGGTTTTAATCTTTTCCGACTCATCCTGGTTATAGCCGATATTCAGGTATAAACGCAATTCCCTTTCAAAGCTTTTCCATAAAAAGGCCATAGCTTTTTCGAAGCCCAACTGTTCCAAATATTTATTATCGATCTTATTAAAGATCTGTTTTTCCTCGAGAGTGGTGTTTATTTCATGGGATAGTTTTTGCAGGGAATCAAGCCCGGAGATTTTTTTATCTAATTCTTCCTGGGTCTTATTCAGTTCTATGTCTGTGCGCATGATCAGTTTTGCCTGTTCGTCCATTTCTTCGAGCGAAAATTTCAAGGCAGCTACCTTTGCGTTAAGCTCTTTTAAGCGCTGCATTTTATAGAATAAGGTCAATGACAGGACGATTATACTGGACAATGTGCCGAGGACTAGAAACGGGAACATTATTGTTCTCCTATAGCTAAGATGTTAATGCTTTGGTTGTGAAAATAAGTCTGTCCAAGGTAACTGATCGATTTAAGCGGAGCTTGTTCTCCGTTAGTGTAGATGCCTATTAAAGGAGTATCTCCCCCGAAAGCTTCCTTGATTACTCCGATTTCTTTTTCGTGCTGCCTTCCTAAAAGAAAAAATCTGGCTGCAGAGTTAAAAACCAGGACAAACTTAACCTTTTGATTCCCCAGGTTTCTTTTTGCTTCTTCGCAGGCGGAAATTGCCGCAGCTATCCGGGATTCTTCGGTTGAGATCATCAGCCTTATTTTACTTTCTTGCGGCACATCTCCTTGGGTGACAAGTGAGCCGTCATCATGTATCGAAATAACATTTCGCAGTAAATATTCTTTTTCTCCCGGAAGATAGATTCCTATCGGGTAAAATATAGAAATACGCCGCAATTCCTTGGCCAGCTCAAGCATATCTTTAGCAAAATAATCTTCATAAAGTTTTATCGCCGGTTCGCCGTCGATCTCTTTAATAATATTGCTTGAGGATTTGGAAGCTGTGCGTATCCTTCCCAAAGGCTTCCAGCCGTGTTTGGTGCCGAAACCGAAACTGAATTTCCCGCCGAAGATTATACCACAGCAGGCATCGGAAACCAGCTCATTATTAAAATATTGAAAAGCCCTTTGGTTAGCAAAATTATCGGAACCAGAGGCTCCGATTAAAGGAAAACTTCTTCCCAGGTCTTCCTGGATCCCGTTAATCAGGCTGGTGCCGTCGGTAATCAGCCTATCCGACAGGATTATGGTTATGCTCCTGCGGACTTCTTTAAAGCCGTATAATAGTTTGCTTCCCAGTTCTTTTCCGGATAAAAAAGAATTTTCTCCGTTTATATCTTTGACGCAGGCCGTATTAAAAAAAGTTTGCTGGCCCAGGGAAAGCAGTAGAACGGCAATTCCGTATTTTAAGATCCCTTTATTGGTTATGATCCCCGAACTGTTGCATCCTAATACGGGGATTTCGCCAAGCAGATTATTAGCAGTTTTTAGGACCATTGGGTGGGCAAATTCCGCAGAAGTAAAGATAAGCGCCAGGTTTGCGGGGGCGCCTCTTAATCCGATTATTGCCTGTCCGACTGCCTCATTGGCAGCTTGGACATGTTCTTGGATTTGGCTAGAACCAAAACTTACATTCATATTAAGGCAGTATATAACGCAAATATAAGAGGGTCAATAATTTTGTTGACCGTG
>JAQTTI010000092.1 GCA_028710845.1 Candidatus Omnitrophota bacterium
CATGTCTATATTGAACCAGGTTATTATCTGGCCAAGATAAAAACAGTAACCAGCAGCGGCACGGTTGATGAATTCAGCCAACAAATAAAAGTTACCTCTTTAAATACTAAACCGGTAATAATTTCCGAACCGAAAAATACGCAAACTGTTAAAGGTTATGTAAGCCTGGCCGTATTAGTCGACCCGCGGATCGGGCCGCATCAAGTAAGGTATCAGTACCAAGCTTCGGGCGCCGCTAGCTGGACAGATATCGGAATTGTCGCAGATTATCCTTATAGCGCCAAATGGAATACAACCGGTATTATAAATAGAACCTATTTAATCCGTGCCATTGCCGAAGACGGAGAAAATTATGCTTCAGACCCAATTACCGTAGTGCTTAATAATTCAGCCTCAAGCCCCGATTCACAGGAAAATACAACTGCCTCCGGGGAATATCTCAAACAGGCTAAGGTAGTATCTCTGCAAAACGAAAAAATTCAGCTTTATGACGGAACCACGGTTGAGCTGCCTCCGGAAGCAATAAGCGCAAACGACACCTTATCGGTCACTATTGTTGATCCTAACAGGCAGGCAAATAAGCTTAGTTCAAGCGAGGAAAGTTTTACAGGCTTAGGCCTTTACCGTGATATTTCTTTAAAAAGCGGCACTTCATTACTGGATAAAGAGGTGTCTGTGATCATGCCTTACATTGATGCGGATAATGACGGTTATGTTGACGGCACAGTCATCAAAGAAGAGACTTTAAATATTTATGCCTATGATACAACACTCGGAGAATGGACCAAGCTATTTGATTGCGTTGTGCACCCGGATGAAAATTTTGTGGAAGGAAAAACCGTCCACTTCTCATCATTTAGTTTAGGCGGCATCGGCGACACCTTAAGCGAATTAGTCGGCGGCGGGGGCGGAGGCGGGGGAGGCGGGGGCGGCTGCTTCATTGCCACAGCCAGCTACGGCAGCCCAATGGCTGGCGAAGTAATGGTTTTAAGAAAATTCAGGGACAATCATCTTTTAACCAATAAAGCAGGAAGAGCTTTTGTAAGATTTTACTACAGGCATTCGCCGCAAATTGCGGATTATATCCGAGACAAGAAAAGATTAAAAGCAATGGTTAGGTTCTGCTTAGAGCCTTTGGTAAAATTAGCCCGGAGTGTAAAATGAGATCGATAATAATACTAATTTATTGCATATTCACTTTAACTTCTTTGGGCTACGCTACAGAAAAACCCAAAGAAAACCTGTTCAGTTCTTTAAAGTTTTTAGGGACAGTGGTAGAATCTAATCCTTCTAATTCAATAGCGATAATGAGGGAAGCTAAATCCAAGACTTTGGATTTTTACAGGGTAGGAGACGATTTGTTAGGCTACCGGATTGTTAAAATTAAACGCGGCTCGCTTGTTTTATTAAAAGACGGAAAAACTACATCATTAGAACTTCCTTCAAGCAGCGAGCTGGAACCGGTTTTAAATATACGCGAAGGAGAGATGGTGATTAATCGTGCGGCGATAGCTAAACGCATACCTGAATTAAACGATGCCTACAAGCAAGTCCTACCGATTCCATATATATCCGGAGGCAAAGTAGTAGGCATAAAGCTGGCCAAGATAAAAGATAAGGACCTAGCAAGCAAGGCGGGAATAAGGGAAGGAGACATTATAACTAAAGTTAACAATCAGAACCTCAACAGCCTGTCAAATGCCTTAAAACTCTATGCCAGCGTACGGAATAATAATGTAATTACTATCCAGGTCCAAAGAGGCAGGGAAACAAAAGACCTAGTCTACCATCTTAATTAAATCCCAGGATTAAAATGTTGTTAATTCTGCTTAAAACATGTTTATTTTTGTTAACATCTCCTTAAATATTGCTCCGGGCTGTCAATAACTTATGCGCTTGGTAAATTTACCTCGCTGTAACCCGCTAGATATACTAGGGTTATAAATTAAAAAAACTTTGCCAAAGTCCTATAATTGGCATGGAACTTGCTATATATTACAGTATGAAGCTATCTAAATTTAGTTTTGTGTTACTCTTAGGATTATTGTTAAGCTTAAGTTTATTTTCTGTTAATAATACTGCCTTCGCTGGCACTAATGATAACTTTACAGAATCTATCCTTCCGGCACCGGTCCCCCAATCAACCCAAGCTCCTGAACCCAACGCCTTAGTCTTATTTTTAACCGGCCTAGGGGGGATGATCCTCCATTTTGCTCAAAGAAGCTTTGAAAAATTTAAACGCTTTTTTGATATCTTCTTGGCTGTTTTAGGGCTTTTAATAGCTTCCCCAATACTGCTTTTAGCGGCAATTCTTATCAAATTAGAATCCAAAGGGCCGGTAATATATAGGCAGAAACGGGTGGGTAAAGACCGGAAGATATTCCGGATTTATAAGCTTAGGTCAATGCGCTTAGATGCCGAAAAAGGCACCGGAGCAGTTTGGGCTAAAAAAGACGATCCGAGGGCTACTTCTCTCGGCAGGTTACTTCGAAAAACTCACATTGATGAAATCCCGCAACTAATCAACGTTTTAAAGGGCGAAATGAGCATTGTCGGCCCCCGGCCGGAGAGGCCGGAGATGATCGTGGATTTTATCAGCCTCATCCGTGATTACGATAAAAGGCTTCAGATAAAACCGGGAATCACCGGCATTGCCCAGGTATGGCATAAATATGATGAAACCGTTGCAGACGTCAAGAAAAAGGTAAAATATGACCTTTTATATATTCGCAAGATGTCTCTCTGGGTGGATTTAAGGATTATGGCCAATACTTGCGCGGTAATGCTCATAGGCAAAACGGTAAGATAATTTCCTCCAGACCTTGACAAGCTACGCTGTAAATGTTATACTTCCCTTTAGTGTTGCAAAAAATAAACATCCTTTGCAAACCATTCATAACACCTCAAAACAAAAAATGCAGAAAACAAATTTAAAGAGTTTTGTTTTTTCGGAAAAAGGCAGTATCGTGCGTAATTTCCTGGGGTCGACCCTGAAAGAGATAATGTCCGCAGTACATGCCGAATGCGGCTCTTTATTTTTATTTGATCAAGAGCATAAAGAGCTGGTTTTAGACTCGTTCTTTAACAGCAAAGAACTTCACATTGAAGGGCTAAAACACAGAGTAGGAGAGGGGATAACCGGCAAGGTTGCCAACATTAAATCACCGGTATTAGTCAGGGATATTAAAACTGATAGCCGTTTTAACCAAAACGGATACAGCCATTACCACACCAACTCTTTTATGTCCATACCCCTGCTTAGCCATCAAGAATTGCTGGGAGTCATAAGTATCTCCGATAAATCTAACCGCGAGCCATTTTCAGAAAAAGATTTTGCCTTTGTAGTCATGCTTTGCCGCTATGCCTGCATTATCTCCGACAACCTGGCATCATCAGAAAGGCTGAACCAGGAAAAAGAAGCCTTTAATGACGAAAAGAAA
>JAQTTI010000020.1 GCA_028710845.1 Candidatus Omnitrophota bacterium
TTAACGAGGTTAAAGCAGTTTTAACGGCTGAAAACCTGCTTAAAAAATAAGCTGACTGCTCAATCCTGGTTAACTCTCCGATTAATTTATTTAATGGCGAATTCCGGTTCGCTTTAGTATTTTTAATAATTTGGATCCCGGCATAATAATCCAGGTAATTGGTAAAAACCCAACCTATACCGATGAGAGCAACTAAAGAAAACATAATAATCCATTTAGTCGGCTTAAAAGGCAGCCTGTAATTGTGGGGATTATATTCGGAATCGGCTAAATTCGGCGAATAATACCACAAGGTAACCGCCAAAGATAATGCAATCAAACCGCGCAAGAATTGAACCGGGAAACCAAAAGTATAATTGAAGGATTCGGAATTTATCCAATTGCCGGGAAAGAATTCAGACTTGGGAGCGATTAAACCGCTGGTAAACGCATAAAAAACCATTAAGACACTCAAAACTTGAAGGACCTTCCTATCGCGGACCTCTCTATTCGAGACTCTGTAAATCGAGAAAGCAGACAATAAACCTGCGGGCAAGCCCAGAAAATACCTTAAAGAGCTAGCCAAGCCATTTATTCCATGTTGATTTGTAAGTAGGATCAAAAAGAAAGCTACCGGATACATCCACAAGCCTCTGTATTTAGCTCTCCAGATCCCCTTTCTGGCAAATTCCAAAAGAAAAAGATATGCCGCGGCTAGGACCCCAAGATGGATTATGGAAAATATTCTGCCTACTTCAGTATTTATGGCATAAATTTCCATCCATTCATTAAAAGTATGCAGGAGGGCGAATAAACCTAGAGAAAACCAGGGTAATTTGCCCAATTTTTCTTTTTCCAGGGTAAAACAGACGATGAATAGGTATAGAAATGATAAACCGTAGAAAAAATAAATATAATCGTATTGACCTTGAAGGAATTTAAGCATTTTTTATGATTTTAGGGGCTAATTGGCCTTGATTCTATTTTTGCCGTTTTTTGTAGCATGAAGTTTCAACATTTTCTCTAAAGTAAATGAGGTCAGCACTTCCTGAATCTTATCGGTTGCCTCCTGCCAAACATCCCTCGATACGCAAGATTTTGTTTGCTTGCAAACGGAAGGATTTTCAAGGCAATCTACAAAACATATTTTCCCCTCTAATACTGAAACTATTTCATTCAAGTTTATTTCCCTGGGATGCTTAGCAAGGGCATACCCGGCTCCGGAACCGCGGTTAGAAATTATTAAACCTGCTTTTTTAAGAAGGTAAAGTAACTGCCAAAGGTATTTTTCAGAAATATTCTCTCTTGCTGCGATGTCTTTTAAAGAAACCGGCGATTTTGAAGAGTATAAAGCCAGATCAATCATTAATCGTACTCCGTACCTGCCCTTAGTAGATAACTTCATTTACCCTCCTTTATTATAGTATTTCTATTAATTCACTATAATTTTAATCCAAAAAAAATTCCTGTCAACATTTATGTTTTAACTGTCCAGCCAAAGCTTTTTAAACTCAGTATTAATTTTTTGTACCTGAGAATAAGTAAGTTTTTCCTCCCCAGGATCATCAAGAACTGCGTTTTTTCTTTTGCCTAAGAGAAACTCTTCTACCGCGCAAAAATTAGCCCGCAGCATCCTGCTGGCTGTCTGGACTGCTTTGTCGTCTGAAACGACTATGATGTTTTCCGGCCGGGGCGATTTCTCGATTATTCTTTTTATTATTTCGTCGGCTTCAAGCTTTCGCGAAAAAATGCAAAATAACCCCTCTTCTTCCGGAAGATGGCTATTAGCCGGAGGGAAACCATCGAAAACAAGGATAACCCTGTTGTTTTTGCTCCCGGTCAATCTGTGTATTTTTAAAAAATTTATCAGGGAAAGCTGGATGCTTACGGACGGCTTAGCTTTAAACTGCCGGTGGTTTATGAGGTTGTAGGCGTCGATGATGTATTGTAAAGACATAGATTAAACCCCCTATGGCAGCATACAGCACAACAAAAGAAAAAGATAAAAGAGACATGGCGATAGCTCGTTGCTCAATTACGCCGGCCTTAGCAAAATAAAGAACGAACAGGTATTCTCTAAGCCCTAAACCTCCGATAGAAACAGGTAAAAGAGTAATAGCCCCTATTATCGGAAGAAAAACAAGGAAATAAATAAAATTAATCTTGATCCCTAAAGCCAGCCCTATAAAATAAATACTAATCGGGTTAATCAGTTGGATAAAAAAAGATAGGAGCAGGTTAACCTTAAGCACCTTCTTCCGGTTGCGAAAAACATGTATCTCTTGATGTAAATTTTTAATTATATCTTTTAGCTTTGCGCACCCCGGCGTATTGAGAAACCTGGTAATCTTTGAATAAATAAAACTATTAAACAAAACCAACAGGATTATAATTAAAATAGTTACAATCATGGAAACCGAATTTAAAACAAATTTATCCAAGACTAAATCCCTGCCCAATAAAAGGCTGAGTAAAATCACGCAAACTAATCCCGCATAACCGCTTAATCGGTCTAAAAAAACCGTAGCAAAAACTTCTTTTGCTTTTTTTGTATGACCAGCCAGATCCGCGGTCTTAATTAAATCGCCTCCGATTGTAGAAGGCAAAAAGATACTAAAAAATACACCGGCCGAAAAAGAACTTATCAACTTTTTTAAAGGAATACTGATTCCAACAGCGTTAAGCAGCATTTTCCAGCGCAGGAAACCAAACAAATAAACCGCAAAAAAAATTACAAATCCGGCGGCTAAAAAAAACTTATCAGCGGATTTGATCTCCTGAAATAATTCCTTAGTATCTATTTTATTAAATTTAAAAAGCAGAAAAAGCAGCAAAAAACTGACGGCAATCCTAAGAAGGAGGGAAAAAATATTTTTCAGTTTAGCCAATTATAGCTTCTTTCCTGTTAATTTATAATATGCATCCAGGTATTTTGCTCTTGTTTTTTCGATTATTTCTTGGGGCAAATCAGGCGCCGGAGGGGTTTTATTCCAATCTAAGGTTTCCAGGTAATCACGGACGAACTGTTTGTCAAAACTTGGCTGGGAAGCTCCCGGATTATATTCGTCTTCCGGCCAAAAACGGGAAGAATCTGGCGTCAGGACTTCATCAATTATAATCATTTGCCCGTTAAAAATACCGAACTCAAATTTTGTATCGGCGATAATGATCCCTTTTTTAAGGGCATAATCACTGGCTAGTTTATAAATCTCCAGGCTTTTGTTCTTCAGTTCCCTAGCAGTGTCAAAACCTACCAGTTCTTCTACCGCTTTTTGATTAATCCCCTGGTCATGGCCGACATCGGCCTTGGTTGTGGGGGTAAATATCGGCTCAGGCAGTTTATCGGACTCCTTTAAACCTTTTGGCAGATTAACTCCGCAGATAGATTGTCTTTCCTTATATTCTTTCCAGCCTGAGCCGGAAAGATATCCCCTTACTACGCATTCAACCGGCAGAGGCTTGGTTTTTAAAACTAGCATTGAACGGCCGGTTAAATCAGGATTATATTTTTCCAGGATTTTCGGATAGCTATTAGTATCGCAGGAGATCAAATGGTGGCTGATTATATCTTTGATAAAATTAAACCAGAAGGCGGATATACTGGTTAAAACCCTGCCTTTATCCGGAATACCGCAAGGCAAAACAACATCAAAACATGAAATCCGGTCAGTGGAAACGATTAACAGCTTATCTCCCAAGTCATATACATCCCTGACCTTGCCTCTGCGAAAAAGTTTTAACTCATTAAAATCCGTTTTTAGTAAAACGTTATTGGCCATATCCCTTAAGTCTTTCCATTAAAGCTTCCAGTTCATCGGTTAATTCTTTCGGCAGGTCTTTTTTAAACATAGCGAAAAATTTATTTATTCCTTTTGTTTCTTCAAGCCATTCCTCTTTATTTACCTTAAGCAAGCTATCCATTGCGTTTTCAGAAAGTTTAAGTCCGGTCATATCAATATCAAACGGATAAGGAATATAGCCAATCGGAGTTTCCATGGCATTGACTTTATTATTGCAACGGTCCAATATCCACTCCAATATTCTTAAATTTTCACAGAAACCCGGCCATAAAAATTTGCCGGCCTTGTCTGTTCTGAACCAGTTAACATGAAAAATTTTGGGTGGCTTTGCCATAAGTTTACCCATATTTAACCAGTGTTTGAAATATTCCGCCATGTTATACCCGCAAAAAGGGAGCATGGCCATCGGATCCCGGCGTACCTGGCCTAGTTTTCCGACCTGGGCAGCGGTCAATTCAGAACCCATGGTTGCTCCTACAAATACTCCATGCTGCCAGTTAAAAGACTGGTAAATTAATGGGGCAACGTGCTCCCTTCTGCCGCCAAAAATTATGGCGGAGATCGGAACCCCATGGTGCTGCTCAAGCCTAAATGAAGCTGAAGGGCAGTTTACGATCGGAGCGGTAAAACGCGCGTTAGGATGGGCGCCCTTAATTATTTTTCCTTCCGAATCAGTTGTGTTAGGTTTCCAGGGGTTGCCTTTCCAATCGATTCCCTGGGCAGGGGCATCTCCATCAGCGCCTTCCCACCAGACAGTATTATCTGGCTTAAGAAGCACATTTGTATATATGGTGTTTTTTCTGATTGTTTCTACCATATTCGGATTAGTCTTAGAGTTAGTCCCGGGCGCAACTCCAAAGAAGCCGGTTTCAGGGTTTACCGCCCAAAGTGAGCCATCCGAATCAACCCGCATCCAGGAGATATCATCACCCAATGTCCAGATACGGTAACCTTTCTTTTTAAGGCCTTCCGGGGGAACCAGCATCGCTAAATTTGTTTTACCGCAAGCGCTGGGAAAAGCAGCGGCAATATATTCTACATGGCCATTAGGCTCTTCAATTCCCATTATCAACATATGCTCAGCCATCCACTTTTCTTTTTTCGCTTGAAAGCTTGCAATACGAAGAGAAAGGCATTTCTTACCTAAAAGGACATTACCGCCGTAGCCGCTTCCTACGCTCCAGATTGTGTTATCTTCGGGAAAATGCAGGATCAACCTGTTATTTATATCTAATTTTGCTTTTGAATGAAGGCATTTTGTAAAATTGTCGTTTTTTTCAAGCTGCCCTAAGACGGCATTCCCGCAGCGGGTCATAATCAGCATATTTAATACCACATAACGCGAGTCAGTAAGCTCTACGCCGATTTTACTAAAAGGTGAGCCGACCGGACCCATTGAAAAAGGAATCACATACATAGTCCTGCCCGACATAGATGACTTAAATATTTTCTTAGCTTTTTGATACGCGGCCTGAGGGCGCATCCAATTGTTGTTCGGCCCGGCATCCTTCTTTTTCTTTGTACAAATAAAAGTTAAATGCTCTGTGCGGGCAACATCATCATGGGCAGTGCGGTGTAAAAAACAACCGGGAAGTTTTTCCTGGTTTAAACGGATCAAATCGCCATTAGCTACCGATTCTTTTTCTAAAGCCAGCTTCTGCTCTTCGCTTCCGTCTATCCAGACAATCCGTTCGGGGCCGCAAAGCCTGGCCATTTTATTTACCCAATCAATTAGCTTTTTATTTGTAGTCGGCATTTTTTCCATTTTTTACCTTTTATTAGAAATATATTTATAAGCAGAATCAGCAGCTACCGCCCCGTCTCCGCAGGCATTAACTACCTGATACAAGCTTTTCTTACGGCAGTCACCGCAGGCAAATATGCCTGCTTCCGAAGTAGCCATATTATCATCAGTTATTACCAGCCCATTTTCATCCATGCGGATTTTACCTTTTAAAAAAATGGTTTCAGGTTCGTACCCTATATAAATAAAAATTCCGTCGCAATTTAAATCCCGTAGATTGCCGCTTTCAACGTCCTTGATAGTCACTGCTTCTGTCTTCTGCGATCCTTTAATTTCCGTAACAATGCTGTTTAAAATAAAATCTACCTTCTTATTCGCCTGCAATCTTTCCTGAAGTATTGCTGATGCCCTCAAATCCTTGCGCCGGTGGATTATACTAACCTGACTGGCAAAACGGCTAAGGTAAATTGCTTCTTCGGCAACCGCATTACCGCCGCCTACAATGACTACTTTTTTTTCTTTAAAAAATGGCCCGTCGCAGGTTGCGCAATAAGAAACCCCTCGGCCGGTATATTTCTCTTCACCCGGTATTCCTAATTTCTTCGGCCGGGCGCCGCTGGCGATGATAATTGCCTGGCCTTCATGGACGCCATCAGAAATCCTGACTACTTTTTTTGCGCAATCTATTTCGAGCACCTCGTCGCTTATAATTCCTACACCCAGTTCTCTGACCTGAGCTTCCATCCGGCCCATCAAATTCTGAGTAGAGATGCCTTCGGGAAAACCCGGATAGTTTTCAATAGTTTCACTAAGCAGGATGCGGCCTCCTACTGCCATTTTTTCGATTAGCAGGGTATTCAGGCGGCTGCGCCCGGAATAAAGCCCTGCGGTTAACCCTGCCGGACCGGCTCCGATAATTATCAAATCATATTTTGCCATTTTAGAGTTTTTTCAACGCTCTTAATTTCTTCTTTAAGCGGAACTTTTCGAAAAATGAGGAATAATCTATAATCAACTTGCCTTTGAGATGGTCGATTTCATGCTGCAATACGCAGGCAAAAAGGTCTTTTGCTTCGATTTTTACCGGGTTATTGTTTTCATCTTTTGCTTCCAGCCAAATTTTTTTAGAACGCTTGACTTTGACTGAAATCCCCGGGACGCTTAAGCAACCTTCAGTGATCGCCTGGTAACCTTCTTTTTTTACAATTTTAGGGTTAGCCAATTTATATAGCCCTTCTCCAATATCAACTACTATCAATTGGCAGCCTATCCCTATCTGAGGCGCAGCCAGGCCTATCCCGGAATCTTCATACATTGACTTAGCCATCTGGCTAAGTATCAAGCGGTGTTCAGCGGTCACTTTATCAATAGGCTTGGCTTTCTTTCTTAAAATTGGGTCGCCTAATGTTCTAATTTTTTTACCTCCGGTTTCTTTCATTTTTTGATCTTTTTTATCTTATTTTTTTCATTCACTTTAATAATCTTTGGTTTTATTGTTCTCGCCTCTTTGTCTTCAATCATAACATATGTAACTATAACCACCTGGTCCCCTGGACAGGCCCCGCGGGCTGCCGGGCCGTTTAAGCAGACTATTCCGCTTCCGGGAGCACCTTTGATTACATAGGTCTCCAGGCGCTGTCCGTTATTGAGATTCAACACCTCCACTTTCTCATTTTCTAAGATATCTGCTGCTTTAATCAACTCCTCATCAAGCGTAATACTGCCCTGATAATAAAGATTTGCTTCGGTAACTGTTGCCCGGTGAATTTTTGATTTTAACATCGTCCTTAACATTTATTTTCTCCTTAGACTGCGCTTATCAAATTATATGCCTGCTTGGCAATCATTAATTCTTCATTGGTAGGAATCACCAGGATCTTTGGTTTTTTTCTTAAATTATCGAATAGGCCGCTACAGATTTTATCCCGTATCCCGGCCTGGTTTTCACCGATTCCTGCGGTAAATACCACGGCGTCACAGCCGCCCAAGGCTGCCATATAGGCGCCGATATATTTCCTAATACGGTAAACAAAAATACTGACCGCAAGAAGCGCCCTTTTATTTCCTGTATTTGCTTTTTCTTCCAGTAAACGCATATCATTGCTTAAGCCCGATATACCCTTGAGACCGCTTTCTTTGTTCAAGATAAAGTCCATTTGTTTTGTATCCAGTTTTTTCTTATGCATAATATGAGTAATTAACGCCGGGTCAGTATCCCCGCACCTGGTACCCATGACTAAACCTTCCAGGGGCGTAAAACCCATACTCGTATCAACAGACTTTCCTTTATCTACAGCGGTTATACTCGAACCGTTCCCTAAATGACAGGTAATCAATTTTATCTCTTTAAGCGGTTTTTTTAAAATACGGCTGGCTTCATGAGCAACGTATTCATGGCTTGTACCGTGAAAACCGTATTTCCTTATACCCATTTTTTGGTAGTAATCATACGGCAAACCGTATATAAAAGCATAATCCGGGATACTTTGATGGAATGCCGTGTCAAAAACAGCAACCTGCTTTATACCGGGCAGAAGTTTCTGGCAAGCCAGTATTCCCGATAAATTAGCCGGATTATGTAAAGGCGCAATTGTACAGCATTTTTTTATTCCTTTGATTACATTTTGATCGACAATAACCGGTTTTTTAAATTTTTCCGCGCCGTGGACAACCCGGTGGCCGACTGCCTCAATATGGTTTATTTCCGAAAGAATAACTTTTAAACCGGAATAATGATTGGCGAATTCTGAACCTTCTTCTCCTATATGATCAATAGCCCCTTTTGTAACCAACCGGGCAGACGGCATCTCGAAAAGTTTATATTTAATCGATGAGCTTCCGCTGTTAATTACGAGTATTTTCATTATTGGGACCTTAAGGCGGTTACTGCTACACTATCTACGATATCTTCTGCAAAACAGCCCCGCGATAGGTCGCTGGCAGGCTTATTTAAACCCAGAAATAATGGGCCTATTGCCCGGCAACCGCTTAAACGCTGAACCAGCTTATAACAGATATTCCCGGCTTCCAGATTCGGAAAAATAAGCACATTGGCCTTGCCATTAATAGGGCTATCCGGGCATTTTATTTCAGCTACTTCCGGTACGATTGCTGCATCTCCCTGCAGTTCACCATCGGCCAATATATCCGGAGAAAGGGCCTTAAGCGATACTAAAGCCTCGGCTATTTTTTCAGCGGATTTCGTCCTTGCCGAACCCTTGGTAGAATAACTTAAAAAAGCTACTCTTGGCGTAATCCCCAAAACTTTACCGGCTAACTCCGCGGCGGTAAAAGCAATACAAGATAATTGCCTGGCATTTGGGTCCGGGATAACTCCGCAGTCTGCAAAAATAAATGTACCGTTATCACCGTATTCGCAATTAGGAAGATCCATGATAAAACAGCTGGAAGCTATAGTAAACCTTTCATCCAAGCCGATGCAGCGAATACAGGCCCGGGCAACATCGGCAGTTGTATGGATCGCACCGGCAACTAAACCATCAGCCCTTCCTTCCCTGGTCATCATGGCCGCATAATAAAGGTTATCCGAAAAAAGTTTTTTTACTGTTTCCAAGTCAATATCCTTAGACTGGTAAAGTTCGTAATATTGCTGGATGTATTTTTCCTTTAGGTTTTTATCAATCATATCCGGTGTTAAAACTATCACATTCGCCAGAGATTCTTTTCTTACGATCTCCACGGCTTCTAGGGTACGCGGATCTTCATACTCGGGAAGAACAATCGTTTTTATTTTTGCCGCTGCACGTTTACGAATCTTCTCTATTGCATTCATCTTAAATTCCTCTCAGAATTGTTTTGAAATCTACATTTTCCTTGATTAATTTTACTACCGCATCAATCTTATCTTTATCAACCGGTCTGATTTTTACAGTTATATCATGAACGCAGGTTGCCACATCATAAGTATCTGATTTTGCCAGTAAAACCGGAATCTGAGCCTTGGTTAAAAGGTCCATGATCGCCGGCTGGGGGATAATCCCGCAGGTTAAAACTATACCGCAAACCTTAAGTTTTAAGTGGGTGGAATCCCGGAAACAGTTAAGCGCAATCATAATCATATCTTCGCGGTCACCGGGCGTAATCATAAGGCTGTCTTCGGTAATATAACGTTCGGCATCCCGCGGCTCCATTGCCGCAACAATCACCTTGGCCACGCTGCGCTCTAAATATTCTTTACCGCAAAGCACCTGAAAATCTGTTTCCTCTAAAACCTGTTCAATCGAAGGCCTGGCCAGCATAGGATCATAAGGCAGAACCCCAAGAACTTTTAGCCCCTTTCTTTCTAAACCCTTACGGACTAAACGGTTAATTTTATCAAATTTATTAGGCAGAACTTTATTTACAATTACGCCTAAAACCTTAACACCCTCTTTTTCAAAGAGGGCCCTATTTAAAATAATCTCATCGATAGGCCGGCCCACTCCGCCGGAAGAAATAATGATTACCTTGGAACCTAAGAGCCTTGCCACCGTGGCATTAGAGTGGTCAAACACCGAACCAACGCCTGCGTGGCCCGTGCCTTCGATAACAACTAATTCCTGTCTTTTTGAGATCCTGCGGAATGAATCTTTAATCTGGTCGGATATACTGTTTTTATCAGGCTTAGTGATAAATTTTTCAGTAAACCCCTTTTCTACAGCTATCGGGCTCATATCTTTTAGCCCGCACTTTATTCCGCAAACTTCTTCAATCAGAATCGAGTCCTCATCGATCTTCTGGCCTTCTTCCTGAAGGTAACGCTGACCAATGGGTTTAATAAAACCTACTTTGCCGAATTTCTCCTGTAAGTTACGGATAATTCCCAAAGAAACTGTTGTTTTACCGTCGTTCTGCTTAGTGGCGGCAATAAAGATTTTACGCATTACAGATTTTCTTCTATTTTATGTTTTAGATCAAGTTTACTTACGGCCCCTACGAGCTGATTCATAACTTTGCCTTTTTTGAAAAATATCACTGTAGGAATAGACATTACCCCGTACTGAGTAGCAATCTTAGAATTATTATCTACATCAATCTTGCCGACTTTAATCCTTCCGGCGTATTCTTTAGCCAGTTCGTCGATAAAAGGGGCGATCGTTTTGCATGGCCCGCACCAACCCGCCCAAAAATCAACCAAAACAGGAAGATCCGACTCCAACACTTCTTTCTTAAAACTAGTGTCTGTAAAATGTAATGTGTTCATTCTTGATCCTTTACCTTAAAATGGGTTAATAAAACCTGGTAGGTTTATTTAAATTATCACAAACGGTTGGAAATTGCAAGAAATTTGATGGGGTTTAACTGCTAACTTATTTTGTTCCTTTGCGCAACGTTCACTCCAGCAAAATTTTGCGCTTTGCCTAAATCTTTATAGCCAGGCATCCGTGCCCGGGCAAGATTCCCAAGCTACACATGAAGAACAGAACAAATCAGCAGCTAAGACGGCTATTTAGAAGCAAGCAAACTTAACTGTTGCGAATAATATCCTGCGGTAAGCGAATCTAATGAAGCGGTCAGTTCTTCAAGCTTTAATTGTTTATCAAACCTTTTATTCCTGTCCTCAATAGCCAGGTTATCCAATTCAAACTTTATCCTCAGGCGTTCGAAATACAGTTTATTTACCTGGTCCAATATATCTTCCCGCAGCTCAACCATTAATTTCGAACGTACATCTATTGCTGTCTGGGCATCATTCCAAATCAAATCGCCAAAATCCCAGCTCAAGGAAACATCCCAATCAATGTTGTCCTGGCCTTTACGTAAGATATCATCCTCTTTGGTTGTCGAACCGCCTTCCCAGTGCCATAGATCCGTTGAATTACGGTCCAGACCAACATTGACTTGAGGCAACAGGGCTTTTTTTGCCGCCTTCTTTCTCCAGGTTGTTATTTTTTCAGGGGACACCTCGGCATATTTAATTGCTGCTTCACGCACCTGGTTTATCTTGGGCTCATTTAAAAGATAATCACCGAGCATCGAACGGTTAAAAATTGAGGGGTAATTCCTTTTGGTAGTTTTAAATATACCCTTCTCTGCGGCAACATAAATATTGGATTCACTGTCTAAAGCAAGATAGTTTAACTTACCCGCCTCCAGGCCCAAAGAAAGTTCCTTCCATTGTAAATCGTCGAATGAAAAAACTCCCGATTCGCCAAGCCCTAAAACTTGCGAATTCTCTGTCAGGCAAAGCATCAAAATGTTCCTGTTTAATAAGCCGTATTCATGTAATTTCTCCCAATTTGCGCCTTGATCCGTACTTTTATAAACTCCTTTAGCGGTAGCAAAATAAACTAAATTTATATTATTATTTCCGGCTTTAACAAAATTGACATCGGAAATTATACTCGATGAGCCATCTTCATTTATCGAATTATCCCCGTTTTCCCTGGTAAAACTTACAAATATCCTTTCCCAACCATTGCCATTATCAACAGATTTAAATATTCCGTTTACTGCGGCTAAATAAATAACCGGATTAGGCCTAGAAGATGCATCAATATTGATTACAGAATTATTTCCTATTACACCCTGCTCCTTATGCCAGTTTCTGCCCTTATCCCAACTTACTAAAACCCCAGCTTTTGTTCCGACAAAGATAGCTTGTTTAGTGCTAATTACAGAAGTACATTGTTTTTCTAAATCTTGTTTTCCCTTAAAGATTCTAGTCCAGCGATTACCTAAGTTCTCACTGCAGTATAGCCCGTTATCTGTAGCCGCTAAGATTAAATTGCTGTCGACAGCGATAAACAAGTCGTTAAAATTACGCTTTTGGCTTCTTAAGTTTAATACACTACGCCAACTTTTGCCTGAATCTTCGCTTTTAAAAAGGTTTCCTGCGCCTGCGGCAAAAATAATATTATTATCTGATGGATTAACTAAAACTACGCTTATACCATGATTTCCTCCGCTTATATCTTCCCAAACCAGCTCTTGGGCGAAACTAAATCTGCCGGATATGAATAACCAAACTATAACTAAAGTTAATATATTTTTCATTTTGCCACCTCCTGGCTTAATTGACGAAAGAACCACAAAAATCTAACAAAAAATCCGGGACGCTTCTAGTTTTTCAAAAACCAGAAACATCCCGGATTTATTTGAATCAGATAAATTAGCGCAAAACTACAAAATTTAAAAACGTACCCGCAGCAATACTTATCCCGATCATTATGGCGCTTGACTTAAGCAATGCTTTAAAACCCAATTCCTTGGCCAGGATAACGAAGGTGGCAACGCAGGGAAAAGATATGGCCAATAAAGTTGCGGCAATAAATAGTTGATTTGCGGTTAAATTAAGCGGCATTAACATCCCCACAGCCACATCTTTCCTTAAAAACCCGATGGCTAAAGCGACAACCGCTTCTTTTGGAAGGCCAAATAAACCTTGGACTACCGGAGCAAAGATCCCGGTTATAAAATCGAATAATTTAAAATAAAGTAAAACATTAATAAACAAAACTCCTAAGAATACTACTGGTAAAGCCTCGATCAAAAACCATTTTATCCGGAAATATAATTTTTTTAATAACATAAATAACGGCGGAAACCTATAAGGAGGTATCTCTAAAAGGAATTCCGGGCTGTAACCGGTTAAAGTCCGGTTTAAGATTAGGCCCAAAATTACAATCAAAGAAAATAATACTAAATATATTCCGCTTACATAAAAGCCGCCGAATTGCCCCAGAAGGCCGAATATCATTGCCTGCAAAGGTATGCAAGGCACGCCAATGGAAATAATCGTTGCCGCGATAAACCTTTCTCTTTTTGATTCTAATACCCGGGTAGCTAAAATCCCGGGCACATTACAGCCAAAACCTAAAAGCACCGGGATTACAGCATAGCCATGCAGCCCTAAACGGTGCAGTAAATTATCTAGCAATATGGCAAGCCTGGGCAGATAGCCAATATCCTCTAGCAAGCTTAGAATAAAATAAAAAGATATAACATACGGAAGCACCATTCCAAATTCAATATAGGGAGCGGTGGTCAAAACTCCCAGGGACTGCTTGAAATCGATCTTCCCATTAATCAAATCCCCAATCAATAAATGAAACCAAAAACCGCTCTCCTGCCAAAGAAAAGTTAACTTTTCCAACAAAGGCTGGTAAAAATTAAAAAAAAGCGGATCGGTTATATTACTGATGATTCCTTCTCCGAGGAACCGGACAAATTTAAAAGCAAGATAAACAATTACGGCTGCCATAATCAAACCAGTCGCCGGCCTGACTGATGCATCCTCCAGTATTTCCCTGAAATTATGATGCCTATGCTCAAGCCGCTGGGCCTCTCCTACAATTTTACCAATCTCAAGCCAACGCTCTTTATGCTCGAGCTTATTTCTCGAAGGAGGCTTAATTTCTTTAATCCTTTGGATTAATAATTTAATTCCGGAACCGGTTACGGCGCAGGTTGAAACTACCGGGACTCCCAATAACTGCTCAAGCTTGACGATATCTATATGTATTCCCCTGTGGGCTGCATCATCACACATATTCATCGCAACAATTACCGGCAATCCTTCTTCGATTAACTGCAAGGT
>JAQTTI010000093.1 GCA_028710845.1 Candidatus Omnitrophota bacterium
ACCATGGATGAATACCGCAAGTATATCGAAAAAGACGCCGCTCTTGAACGCAGGTTCCAGACAATTATGGTCGATCCGCCGACGGTGGATCAGACTGTCGAGATATTAAAAGGCCTGCGCGATAAATATGAGGCCCATCACCGGGTGACTTTTAAGGATGAAGCGCTTGAGGCGGCGGCCAAACTAAGCGACCGCTATATTTCCGGAAGGTTTATGCCGGATAAAGCAATTGATCTAATAGATGAAGCCGGTTCCCGGGCCAGGCTTAATGTTTTGATTGTGCCTGAGGATATAAAAAAGATGGAAGCCAGCGTTGAATCATTACGGAAAGAAAAAGAGTCATATATTAAGAGCCAGGATTTTGAAAAAGCCGCATCGCTTAGGGACCAGGAACGCCTGGCCCGGCAGGAATTAGAAAAATTAAATAAGCAATGGAGCCAGGCAAAAGATAAAATGCGGCCCGAAGTAACGGCTGAAGATATAGCCAAGATTCTGGCTCAGTGGACAGGCATCCCGATTTTCCGCTTGGAAGAAAAAGAAAGCGAAAAATTACTGAAAATCGAAGAGGAACTGCATAAACGGGTAGTCGGCCAGGAAGAGGCGATTACGGCCATTGCTCATGCCGCCCGCCGTTCCCGGGCAGGGATCAAAGACCCCAAAAGGCCGATTGGTTCTTTTATATTTTTAGGTCCCACCGGCGTCGGTAAAACTTTACTGGCCCGGGCTTTGGCCGAATTTATGTTCGGCGACGAGGATGCTTTATTACAGCTGGATATGTCCGAATATATGGAAAAGTTTAATGTTTCCCGCCTGATTGGCGCTCCTCCGGGATATGTCGGGTATGAAGAGGGAGGCCAGCTTACCGAAAGGGTAAGGCGCAGGCCATATGCGGTTATACTTCTTGATGAAATTGAGAAAGCCCATCCCGATGTTTTTAATTTGTTGCTGCAGGTTTTTGAGGAAGGAAGGCTTACCGACAGTTTTGGCCGCAAGGTAGATTTTAAAAATACAATCATAATCATGACCTCTAATGTAGGGGCTGAAACAATCCGTAAAACCGGGTCTCTGGGTTTCCGCGCCCAGAAAGACGAAAGCACCTATGAGGATATGAAGGAAAAACTGCTTGAGGCAGTCAAGCATGCGTTTAAGCCGGAATTTTTAAACCGGATCGACGATATTATTGTATTTAAGCAGTTATCCAAAGAAGACTTAAGCAAGATAATTGATATAGAGATCGGCTACGTGATTACCCGTTTGAAAGAGCAAAAAATTTCTTTGGAAGTATCTAAAGAAGCCAAGGATCTTTTGATCGAAAAGGGTTTCGATCCGGTTTTTGGCGCCCGGCCCCTAAAAAGGACTATTCAGCGTTATTTAGAGGACCCGCTGGCCAATGAAATTATTTCCAAAAAATATAAGGAGGGCTCCGTGATAAAAGTCACGCGTAAAAATGAAGAGCTGATTTTCGAATAATGCTTATGCTCTTTTTTATAGACCTGGGCCGTAAAGTGCTTAGCTTTATGTATTTTATCGGCGGTTTAGCCAATCTGGCTGTGCAAACCGTATATTTGTCGCTTAAGCCGCCATTTAAATACGAGCAGATAATCGTCCAGCTGAAAAAAGCCGGCTATGACAGTTTTCCGATAGTTTCGGTGGTTGCTCTTTTTATCGGGTTTATTTTCGCTTTGCAGTCGGCCTATTTTATGCAGAAGCTAGGCTCAGAAATGTATATCGCAAGCCTCGTGGCTTTAGCAATAGTCCGCGAACTTGGCCCGGTAATTACAGCCTTGGTGGTCGCCGGCAGGGTTGGTGCATCAATTACCGCAGAATTAGGCTCGATGCAGGTTACCGAACAGATAGATGCCCTTGAAGCAATGGCTACCAATCCTGTAAAATACTTAGTAGTCCCCCGCTTTGTGGCTTTAAGCATCATGCTTCCCATTCTTACTTTATATGCAAACATTATCGGCATAATAGGAAGTTACCTTATTTGCGTATTTAAGCTGGGCATAAGCAGCAGCATGTATATGAATATTACCTTTGATTCCCTGATCTATAAAGATCTGTTCAGCGGGTTATTTAAAGCCTGGATTTTCGGGATGCTCATCGCTTTAATCAGCTGCCACGAAGGGTTTAATGTTACCGGCGGCGCCGAAGGAGTGGGAAAGGCAACCACCCGTTCGGTTGTGCTTACATTTATTATGATAATTGCGGCTGATTGTTTCTTTACGGCGATGTTCTATTTTATTTTACCTTAAAAAAATGATCGAAATACAAAATTTAGTTAAAAGATTTAATAATATTCTGGTTTTAAACGACTTAAGTCTGAATATCCGGACCGGCCAGACCTGCGTAATTATCGGCAGGAGCGGTTGCGGTAAATCGGTTTTGCTAAAACATATCGTCGGTTTAATCAAGCCCGATAAAGGCAGGATTTTAGTCGATGATAAAGAAGTAGCTGTTTTAAAAGAATTGGAATTAGCTGCCTTACGCGCAAAGATCAGTATGGTCTTCCAGGGAGGCGCGCTTTTCGATTCGATGAATGTTACCGAAAACGTAGGCTTTGGCCTTATTGAGCACACAAATATAAAAGAAGATGAATTAGTCGAACGCGTTGAGGAGGCTTTGTCGATGGTCGGTTTAGGTGGTATCGGAAACCTGGCGCCTTCCGAACTAAGCGGAGGGATGAAAAAACGCGTTGCCCTGGCCCGGGCCATTTGCGTAAAACCCGAAATAATTCTTTATGACGAACCGACTACCGGGCTTGACCCGATAACAGCAGATAGTATTAATGAACTTATCCGTTCTCTTCACGATAAATTAAAAGTTACCTCCGTAGTAGTTACCCATGATATGAAGAGCGCATACCGTATCGCCGATAAAATAGCCATGATGTATAAGGGAAAGATTATTTTGGAAGGTACGCCGGCAGAAATCCAGAATACGGATAATCCGATCGTCCAACAGTTCATCAACGGTATTTCCAAGGGTCCGATAACTGAGGCAATTGATACTTTTAAATAACCACCCCGCGCTAATTTAGGAATTGTGCGGGTGTGCCCACGTGGGCTAGGAGGATCAAATGATATTCGGTAAAACTAAAATGGAATTAAAAGTTGGGGTTTTTGTTTTTATAGGGATGGTGATCCTGGTGATATTTTTATTATCGATCGGCGGATTTAAGACCTGGAGTTCAGGTTACCGGATTAAAGTAAAATTCGGCTTTGTTAACGGCATCAAAATGGGTGCGCCTGTGCGTTTTGCCGGAGTAGATGTAGGAGAAGTGAAAAAAATTCAC
>JAQTTI010000021.1:0-8593 GCA_028710845.1 Candidatus Omnitrophota bacterium
ATTGATATCGCTAAGCGCCTTAAGAAACTTGGATTTTCTCTATTTTCAACTAAGGGCACAAGTATATTATTGAAAAGTAGAGGCATTGAAAACACTTTTTTAAAAAAATTGCATGAAGGCAGGCCTAATATCTCCGACGCTATCAAAAACAAAGAAATAAATCTGATTGTTAATACACCGGTCGGCAGAACAAGCAAGCATGACGATAGCTATATCAGGATAATGGCTATCCAGCATAAGTTGCCCTATATTACTACAATGGCAGCAGCCCGGGCCAGCGTTGAAGCAATCGAATCGATGCAGGAGAAAAATATCGTTCCAAAATCACTGCAAGAGTATCATAATAAAGCTATCGACATCAAGAATTCTATTTCTACCGTAAAAGTTCTTTAGGCTTTAAGGAGAATATATGAAGAAAAATGCCCCTAATATTTTAGATGCTGTTGAATTAAAAAAAATTGATGCTTATTGGCGGGCGGCCAACTATCTTTCTGTAGGCCAGATCTATCTTTTAGATAATCCGCTGCTTAAGGTTCCTTTGGTCTTAAAGCACATAAAGCCCCGTTTGCTGGGGCATTGGGGAACTACGCCGGGTTTAAATTTTATCTATGTCCATCTTAACCGCCTGATAAAAAAATACGGGTTGGATATGATATATATCACTGGTCCGGGCCACGGTGGGCCGGGATTAGTTGCTAATGCATATTTGGAAGGCGCCTATAGCGAGTATTATCCGGATATTTCTCAAGACGAAGAGGGATTAAAGAAACTTTTTAAACAATTTTCATTTCCCGGCGGAATCCCCAGCCATGTCGGGGCGGAGACTCCCGGGTCTATGCATGAAGGCGGTGAACTAGGGTATTCGGTTGCCCATGCATATGGCGCGGCATTCGATAATCCGGATCTAATCGTAGCCTGCGTAGTTGGCGACGGGGAAGCAGAAACCGGCCCTTTGGCAGCTGCCTGGCACTCCAATAAATTTCTGAATCCGGTAACCGATGGCGCGGTGCTGCCAATTTTGCATTTAAACGGCTATAAGATATCAAACCCCACGGTGCTGGCGCGCATCGATGCTCTAGAGTTAAAACAACTTTTTATCGGCTACGGTTATAAACCATATTTTGTGGAAGGGCAAAACCCTAAAATAATGCATCAGCTGATGGCTAAAACTCTTGAGGATGTACATAAAGAAATTAAATCCATTCAAGCAAAATTCCGCAGCAGTAAAAAAACTTTAGAGAGGCCGCGTTGGCCGATGATTATTTTACGTACTCCTAAAGGTTGGACCGGTCCCAAGAGCATTGACGGATTAAAGACAGAAGGCTACTGGCGTTCGCATCAGGTACCTTTTTCGGAAATGGCAGAAAAACCCGGCCATATCAAGGAACTTGAAATCTGGATGAAAAGCTATAAGCCTGAAGAGCTTTTTGATAAAACCGGCCGTTTTGTTTCTGAACTTGCCCAGTTGGCTCCCAAAGGAAATTTGCGAATGAGCGATAATCCCCATACAAACGGAGGATTATTACTGCGTGATTTAAGGATGCCGGATTTTCGTAAATATTCCGTAGTCGTTAATAAACCCGGCACTACTGAATCGGAGCCGACTAAAGTGATGGGTTTTTTCTTGCGTGATGTGATGAAGCTAAACGCTAAATCCGGAAATTTCAGGGTATTTGGACCGGATGAAACAACCTCAAACCGATTAGGCGCGGTTTTAGACGCTACCAACCGGACCTGGGCAGCTAAGATTTTGCCCGAAGACGACCATCTTTCCGTTGACGGAAGGGTAATGGAGATTTTAAGTGAACATACCTGCCAAGGGTGGCTGGAAGGCTATCTGCTTACCGGCAGGCATGGTTTTTTCTCCTGCTATGAAGCATTTATCCACATTGTTGATTCTATGTTTAATCAACATGCAAAATGGTTAAAGACCTCAAAGCGCATTTCGTGGCGCCGGCCGGTGGCATCACTTAATTATCTTTTAACCTCGCATGTCTGGAGGCAGGACCACAATGGGTCTTCTCACCAAGACCCGGGATTTATAGACCATGTTGTGAACAAGAAAGCAGAGATTATCCGGATTTATCTGCCGCCGGACACCAACACCTTATTATCGGTAACCGACCATTGTTTACGCAGCCGGCAGTATGTTAACGTTATTGTCGCCGGCAAGCACCCCGGCCTGCAATACCTGGATATGGATGCGGCTATCCGGCATTGCACTAAAGGGATAGGTATCTGGCAGTGGGCTAGCAATGATAATGCAGGCGATCCGGATGTTGTCATGGCTTGCTGCGGGGATGTGCCTACTTTGGAGACTTTGGCCGCGGTTGATATTTTAAGGCAAAACTTTCCGGATTTAAAAATCAGGGTAATCAATGTAGTTAATTTAATGACCCTGCAGCCTCAAACCGAACATCCTCATGGGCTTTCCGACGAGGATTTTGATAGCCTATTTACCGTTGATAAGCCGATTATTTTTGCCTTCCATGGTTATCCCTGGCTTATTCACCGCCTGCTTTACCGCAGGACAAACCATAAAAATATACATGTACGCGGTTTTATCGAAGAAGGCACCACTACTACTCCTTTTGACATGACGGTGCTCAATGAAATAGACCGTTTTAATTTAGCTGACGATGTTATTGACAGGGTGGGGCGCTTAAAAAGTCAGGCTGCGCATGTGAAGGAATGGCTGCATAATAAATTGATCGAACATAAACAGTATATAATTTCCCACGGTGAAGACATGCCGGAGGTCCGCAACTGGAAATGGCCGTATTAAGAAAATCAATCATCCTGCCTGTTTTATTTTTTGCAACAGCCGTTTTTTTTGTTTTTAAAGGGTTTTTGTCTTTTGCCGAAGAACCCGCCAATAAAGAATTAAGAGAAGCTATGTATTGGCAGGGATCAGGCGATAAAAATGTGCAATGTTTTTTATGCCCAAGGCAATGCCTGATATTTAATAATCAGCGGGGGTTTTGCCGGGCCAGAAAAAATATTAATGGCAAGCTTTATACCCTAACTTATGGAAACCCCGTAGCCTTACACGTCGACCCGATAGAAAAGAAACCGCTTTTTCATGTTTATCCCGGGACAAAATCATTTTCCATTGCTACAGCCGGGTGCAATTTAAGATGTAAGTTTTGCCAGAACTGGGAAATTTCCCAGGCCGACCCGGAGTCGGTTAAAGGAGATTTTGTTCCCGCAGCCCAAATCGTAAGTGAGGCTAAAAAAACAGGCTCAAGGACCATAGCCTTTACTTATACAGAACCGACAATCTTTTATGAATATATGCTTGAAATAGCCCGGTTAGCCAGGCAGGAGGGTATTGACTGCGTAATGCATTCATCCGGATTTATCAATGAAAAACCTTTGCGTAAGTTAGCCAAATATTTAACCGCGGCAAATATTGATTTAAAGGGTTTTAGCGATAAATACTATTCTTCTTATTGCGAAGGCAATCTAGCCAGCGTGCTTAATACCATCAAAGTTCTGAAAGAAGAAAAAGTCTGGGTAGAAATTACCAATCTGATCATTCCGGGAGCCAATGATTCTGACCAAGATATAACCGAGCTTTGTTTGTGGGTCAAAAAAAACTTAGGCGCCGAAACGCCGGTGCATTTTTCGAGATTCTTCCCGATGTATAAACTTCTGGATTTATCTCCTACCCCGGTTGCCAGCCTTGTCCGGGCCAAAGAAATTGCCCATAAAGAGGGGCTGGTTTATGTGTATATAGGCAATCTTCCCAAAAGCGATGCCGGGGAAGATACGGTATGCCCTCAATGCGCCAAGCTTCTGGTTAAACGTACAGGATACACAGTAGAAGAAAATAATATCAGTAAAGGTAAGTGCAGATTTTGCGGTACCAAAATCGCCGGTATTTGGGATTAATTGTTAAGGTTTCTAAAGGCAAGAATTGTATTGAGAAATATCAGGGACAGAAGGCTGTAAGGGACGCCGAGAAAAGGAATAAGAAAAATCCCGGTTACTATCGTCCCCAAGAATGCTCCGGCTAGATCCATTGAATAGATTGCCGGAGCTATTTTTTTAGGATCAAATTTAATTTTTATTAAGTTATCCGTAAAACAAGGATAACCTGCCCCGGTAAACAGGCCGCAAACAAAAGATAAAAGATAAAAAATCAGGCCGGCGTAGCTTAGCTTTCCTATCAATTGCAGGATAAAGAATAAAATCAGGATAAAAACCGCCCAAAGAAGATAGAGTGCCGATAATAAATGGGGGCGAAAAGGTTTTATCCTGTTTATTAAAAAAACCCCGCTGCTTAATCCGGCCATAAATAAGGCGATTAAAAAGCCCAGCTTCCAGAAAAGCGCGCCGCAATAAATCTGAAATAAGACAAAAATTATTGAAACTAGGCTGATTGAATTAAAGCCAAATCCGGCGATGTTTAAAAGGCAAAGGGATTTTTTCGAAAAATAACTTACGACCAGTAAAATAGCGGCGGAAAGAATAAGAAATATTATTACCGCCTGGCGTATTTTCTTAAGATCTACTGCAAGATTGGGCCAGAATTTTGCCTGTTCTAAAGCAAGATAGCTTAAAAAACCGCTGGGGCTAAGGTCGGAATTAGGAGGGATTTTATTATCGAGCATATTTTGGATATAACTGCGTATACCGGGTGAAAGAAAATCGCGGAAATGATAAATCGTAAAGAAAAAGGTTTCGGGTTGCGCTTTAGAAAAATTGCTAAGCAGGTAATCATCGGTAATTATTCGGTTATTTGAAGCAATAATGATCATCGAATCCGAAGGGATAATTAATCTATGTGTAAATATTTTATCGACGGCATTGATTATGCTCGAATTAAATCTGACAAATTGAGGGCTAAGTATTTCTCTTTTGGAGGCAATATTAAATGAGAATACCCCTTTATCTTTTAGCCGCCCGGATACCGATTTAAAAAATTCCTGCGTAAAGTAGCGGTTTAGACCAAGGTTAGACGGTGAGGGCATATTCATCAGGATTAGATCATAATTTTTGTTTGAATTTTTTAAATATAAGCGCGGGTCATCAGTTATAAAATTAACCAACCCGGCGGCTTTTTTAGCTAAACCAACCCGGCTTAGTTCTGAGATTATGGGGTTTATCTGAAGGAAATCCAGGGATTTAGGCATATATTTCATTATCTCTTCAGCCTGCCCGGACAGAGAAGCGCCGATAAAAAGGATATCTGTTTGCTGGACAGTTTCCAGCGCGGATAAACTCATATGGATAAATTCTTCATTAGAGGATTTATCCTCGCTGGTAGCCAAAAGCGAACCCCCTGAAAATAGGAGGGTAGTTTTCCCTTTACGGGCGGCGATGACCGGACCGTAGCCGCTGCCTAAGTTAAAACGAATATCAGCATTGTCCAATTCTTTCTTAATCAGGGTATCGAAACTAAGGACCGAAATTATAGATATAACGATTATGGCGCCGGCGGTGATGATTTTTTTATCGATTTTACCGACTGCCGGGATTAAAAGTAGAGGCAGAATGGAAAATATCAGCGGGTTAGAGTAACTATTAAGCAGTACGGTAAAGGATACTCCGCCCAGGAAGAATCCGATAGCCTCGAAGGCAAAAAATTTTGCATAAGTTTCTTTTTTGAAGTAATTATTCCTGATATATAGATCGGTAAAACGCCTGAATGCCAAGCCGATAACAAAGGCAGGCGGACCGATTAAGGCCAGGCTTAGGAAAATAATAAGGCCAGGGTTAACTACTTCGTAATATTTCAGCCCGATTAATGATTTGGCCGAATGAATCAAACTTATTGACAGGGAAAAGGTCAAAGTAAATAGGAGGGGAAGCGTGAAATCGCGGAATTTTTGGTTATTTTTAACGATGCTGCCTAATGAGCAAAATACGATCCAGAACCCGGCGGCTATAACAAAAGCCAGCTCGTTTCTAGCGAGGGAAAAATTGAATTCACGCAGAGTTACAAGCTGAAAAATAGAAGTAATTATCCCTAAAACCACAAAGATAATCATAGACAACTTTTCCTTTTGTTATTATATTAAGCCTAAGATGAAGGAAAGTCTATATTATTTATTCGCGAGCGGTTTGATCCTGGGAAGCGGCCCCTGCCTGGGTTTTTGCGCACCCGTCTTGATCGGTTTCGTAGCAGCCCATAAGCCTTCCTTAAAAAATGCCTTAGTTTCCTACCTGTCTTTTTCTTCCGCTAAACTTTTTAGTTATATGCTTCTTGGCGGATTATGCGGTATGTTCTCCGGTATATTAAAGAGCAATATTTTCTTCGGATACCTTAAGGCCATCAATATAGGCCTGGGAATTTTTATCTTATTGATAGGTATTCTTACTCTTATTTATAGAGATCCGTTAAAGAACAAATATTGTTCCTTTTTATCCAGCGGCCATTTAAAAAACGCCGGTTTATTGGGCCTATTGGCAGGATTCTCACCCTGTTTACCGCTTTTAGGCATCTTAAATTATATAATTATCATTTCGCACTCTCCGGTTGAGGGTATTATTTATGCTTTTGCTTTCGGATTAGGCACGGTAATTTCTCCGGTTATTTTATTGGTAGCTTTATCGGGTAAACTGTCGCAATTTTTATCTAGTAATCAGAAAGCCAAGAACCTGATTAAGGTTATCTGCGGGCTAGTCTTAATTTTGTTAGGCGCAAGAATTATCCTAAAATAATATGCCCAAAGAGCTTCTTGAGTATCCATTGACTTTAAAGTGGATAGCTTTATAATAGTGTAACGGATTAGGACCATTAACATAAAAAAGGACAACAAAAAGGTATAAAGATGAATATATTTATAGGCAACCTGTCTTTTGAAGCTAAGGAAACTGATGTTTTGGGGGCTTTTGCTTCTTTTGGTAAGGTAGATAGCGTAGTAATTGTGATGGACAAAAACGGCAAAAAATCGCGCGGTTTCGGATTTGTGGAAATGCCCGAAGAGCAAGAGGCAAAACTTGCGATTGATGCTTTAAACGGCAAGGAGATTTTAGGCAGGCCGGTAAATGTGATGCCTGCTTTGGCTAAAGAACAAAAAACTCCGGTTGCCAGGCATAACAAGAGCGCCGATGGGCAAGGGTTTCCTTTAAAAAGAACCGGCAAATACAGACAAGGAAGGCGAACTATTAGTTATATGAAGCAAAGGATAGATGCCGGGCTTCCCGGGGCGATTCCGGAGCGTAAATTTAAAGCCAATCCTCTGCGTTGGCGTAAAAAATCAAAATGGGCTACTGCTTATAAGAAGCCGGATGGTGAATCTAAACCTTGGATTAAAAGTGATAGCAGAAAGCCAGGCCCCTGGAAGAAGGAAGGCGAATCTAAGCCTTGGATTAAAAGTGATAGCAAAAAGCCGGGGTTTTATAAGAAACCGGATGGTGAGTCTAAACCTTGGATTAAGAGTTCAAGTAGAAAGCCTGGGCCCTGGAAGAAACCGGATGGTAAGTCTAAACCCTGGATTAAGAGTGACAGTAGAAAACCCTGGAAGAAATCCGGCGGCAAGGGTTTTAAGAAATGAAATTAAAACTTAACCTTTTTCCCGCCCCGCTGCAGATGGAAGATAAGATGGCAGGGATTATCCAGGAAGCAGTGGATGGCCGGGCAAGTATAGTGGAAATAGCCTACGGGCCGGCTGCGGATACTGTAAAAAAACGTATCCTTAAATTTCTAAATAAAAAAGAAATCCGGAAATTTTATTCAAGATTGGAAAAGACGGATAAAGGGTGGGGGAGAATTTATTTACATTTTAGGTGGAAATAGAATAATATGGCCAAAGAAAACCTTCTTGATGAATTTTATTCGCTTGTCCAGATAGATGACCCAAACGGCAACTATGCCAAGGATATAAAAGATAACAGTTACTTCGGCCTGCCGTTAAAGAGTATCGTTGCGGCTGAAAAACGCCTGCGTTTAGCCGAAAGCCGGGGAATTGCTTATTTTTCGATGGAGTATGGCCTGGCCACCAGCTGTTACAATAAATTATCCAGCCAGCTGCCTCTCAATCCCAAAAACATGCTGCCTGAAAATGCCGTATTTTCAAATTTTCGGGTAGCTGATTATTTTTTTGCCCTGCACCAGGATCATATCATAGACCTTCCGATTTACAGCGGCGGCCTGGGTATACTGGCCGGCGATACTGTCAAAACTATGGCTGACTATAAACTTCCTGCGGTCGGCGTCGGAATATTATGGAACTCCGGTTATTTCCGGCAAAAGTTCTGGTTTAAATATGGCCAGGCTCCGGAAAAGATGCGTTGGGACCCAGGTTCTTATCCCGGTCTAATACCTTTAAAAAACAGGGTTAAAATATCGCTAAAACCGGAAGATGTGTACCTTAAGCTTTGGAAATATTATGTCTATAGCCATAAAAATGACTCGGTTATCCCGTTGATCTTATTAGATTCTAATATTGAGCCGAATACAGAACGGGCCAAGGTGCTTACTGACCAGCTTTACCGAAGCGATAATATATTTTTAAAATTATTGCAGCGGGTAATCCTGGGCTATGGCGGGATCGGGGCCCTGGATGAACTAAAATATAATATTGATATACACCACCTTAATGAAGGGCATGCGGTTTTTGCCTTTGTCGCTAAAGCCCGGGGG
>JAQTTI010000021.1:8693-13309 GCA_028710845.1 Candidatus Omnitrophota bacterium
CTCACCGAAGATTATGCTAAACTTAAAATAATTGTTTTAGAGAATTATGATATTTCTCTTGGTAAAATACTTACTTCTTGCGTCGATGTATGGTTGAATAATCCACTGCCGCCTTTTGAAGCCAGCGGGACCAGCGGGATGAAGGCGATTTTAAACGGGGTGCTGCAAATGACCACCGTAGACGGTTGGGTGGCAGAAGCGACTGATAAAAAAATCGGCGCGTTTTTCGGGTATAAAAACAGCGAAGGCAGCGTGGGGAATGAAAATGATTTACATATGAATGATGATGCCGAAGCGCTATATGCGGCGCTTGAAAAATTGACCGGCTTGTATTATAAAACTAACTCTGCCGGTAAAGCGAATATTTCTTCAGCCTGGATAGATATGATGATCGAATGCCTTTGTGTTTCAGCCCAGTTTAACACTTACCGGATGCTCGACCAATATAAGAAATATATCTGGCATATTGATTAACAAATAAAGCTTTCTATGCAGACAGCTTCCGCTCTAAACCAACCGCTAAAAGTCCTGATTTATATCGTTTGCTACAATGCCCAAAACCATATCGGCGATGTATTAAACAGGGTTCCTGTGCAATATCGCCGCGATCCGAACATCAGGGTCATAATAAGCGATGACTGCTCTATTGATGATACTATTGAAGCCGCTTCCAAGGCCCTCAGGGAATTAAAATATACTAACTACGAAATATTTAAAACCAAGGTAAACCAGGGCTACGGCGGAAACCAGAAGATAGGGTATAATTACGCCTGCAGGAATAATTTCGATTATGTCATTTTACTGCACGGAGACGGCCAATATGCCCCCGAAGAATTAACCTCTTTTTTTAATCTCTTTAAAGGCAATTACGATGTAATCCTGGGCTCCAGGATGTTAATAAAGAAAAATGCCTTAAAAGGTAAAATGCCGGTTATCCGCTTTGTATCCAATATAATCCTGACTAAAATACAAAATCTCCTGGCCCAGACCAATTTATCGGAATTCCATTCAGGATACCGGGCATATTCTATAAAATTCCTTAAAGAGGCGAATTTCGAACTAAATTCCAATGGTTTTGATTTTGATACCGATATCCTGCTCCAGGCTAAGTTTTTACAGAAAAGCATCAAAGAATTTCCGATATCTACTTTTTACGGGGATGAAAAATCAAATGTTTTTCTGATCAAATACGGTTTGGACATTTTTATGACCACTTTAAAATTTAAAATGCAGAAGATGGGAATAGGCTGTTCATTGAAATTCAAGGGAAGTAAATATTTGATGTATAAGGATAAATTTGATTTAAAGGGCAGCACCCACTATTATCTATTGAAATTAATCGAGGATTTTAAACCGAAGAAAATATTAGAGATAGGTTGCGGCCCGGGATACCTTGCAGAAAGGCTTGAAGCTAAAGGTGTTTGGCTTACAGGAATCGATATTTTTACGCCAGTCAATAATAATTACAATGAATTTTTCTGCGAGAATATCGAACAGTTTGATTGGAATAAGCTGGGGCAGGAAAGTTTTGACATGGTTTGCCTGATGGATATCCTTGAACACTTAAAAGAACCGGAAAGGCTTTTGCTATCCTTAAAAAATAACCCTAAATTCGAGAATGCGGTATTTATTATCAGTGTGCCTAATGTGGCCTTTTTTTCGGTCAGGCTCGGGCTGCTTTTTGGCCGGTTTAATTATGCCGACAGAGGGATAATGGATATTGACCATAAGCGGTTATTTACCTATAGTTCGTTCCAGCGGATGTTAAAAGAATGCGGATTTAATATAAAAAGGACTATTCCGGTTTCCCCTCCCTTTAGATTGCTGAACCAGGGTTTTATTTCAGAAATTTTCTCGGGTTTATTTAATTTATTGAATAAAATTCTCCCGGGGGTATTCTCGTTTCAGATTGTTAAAATAGCCGAGTCGATCCCAACTTCTACTATTCTAATTAATAAAAGTTCACCGAAATGAAAAATATATCCTCTTTGATGAAGAATAAATATATTTGGTTTATAATCGCGGCCTTAATTATTAAATTCGGGCTATTTTCCTATATGGTGGCATTTAGCCCTCAAGGTAAATTCCAGCCGGATTCAGGCGATTATCTTAAATCAGCAGAGATGATTGCTACGAGAGGGGCGTTTGCCCTGGATGTTGACGGCAAACTAAATTTTGAATTATTCCGGACTCCCGGATTTCCTTTTTTTCTGGCCATCTTTCATTACCTATTGAAAATCCCTTTGGAAGGGGTTATATTTTTACAGATATTATTAGCGATATCGGTTGCGTTTATAACTTATAAAGCCGCTTATGAAATCAATCAGAAGATCGCTTTTTTAAGCGCAATGATAGTTTTATATAGCCCGCCGATTACAATTTATTCTTTGCAGGTATTGGCAGATACGTTATTTCTATTCTTAATTTCCCTGTTTTTATTGGTATTTATCCGTTATCTAAAAAGCAGAGCAGTTAAATGGCTATTATTATCGGCTGTTTTTTTGGCTTTAGCCACTTATGTGCGTCCGGTAAGTTATTATTTTTGCTTAGCCGTGGCAATTTTTATTGTATATGCGAATATCCGGGATAAATCCTGGTGGAAAATTTTTCACGCCCCGGTTTTCTTATTAATAGCCTATAGCCTGCTCGGGATTTGGTTAGTAAGAAACCATATCCATTTTCAAAGGTATATCTTCACTAACATCCAGAGCGATTACAGGGCTTTTCCGGTGTTCGAATATTATGCTAAGAACGATTATTTTTTAGGTAAAACCGTAGCGCCTATTTTTAGCTATATTAATACCGCCTGGAATTGTTTTTTATCACTGATGACCAGGCCGGGTTCTTTAAAATACCTGCATAGCTATCCTCTGACTGTTATCGGTAAAATTTTGGGTTATCCTTTTGTGGTTTTCTGGTGGATCGGGCTTTTAGCCGGACTGGTAAGAATAGGGAAGAATATTTATTATCAGTTTATTTTGTTTATGATGGCGTATTTTATTTCTATTACCATAGCGGTCATCGCCAGAAGCAGCGGGGAGAGGTATCTGATCCCCATAATCCCCTTAATAGCCATTATTTCCGCCAACGGTTGGGTCAAATTAAGAGAGATCTATCTTAGAAGGAAGCGGATTCATCCTTTACAGCATTTGTGAAATCTGATATAGTGATTTCACTCTTATAGGATAATTTTGCTCATTCCCGCTGGTTTTTGGCGGGGCAACTGAAATTTAATGCGCCTGTAGCTTTAACGAGCGGATAACTTATGGAGGCATAAGCCGACATAAGTTATAGCGTAAGCGTCCGCGAGTTAACCCCGCTGGTTTTTGGCGGGGCAACTGAAATTTAATGCGCCTGTAGCTCAACTGGATAGAGTAACGGCCTACGAAGCCGCGGGTTGCTGGTCCGACTCCAGCCAGGCGCATATAATAATCCCTTCTAGAACAGGAAATTAAGCATAAATTGTGATTAATAAGCATATTATATATATGCAAGAAGCCCTAAAGGAAGCAGAGAGGGCTTTTTGTGAAGATGAAGTACCGGTTGGCGCGGTAATTGTGTATAAAGACAGGATTATCGCCAAAGCCCATAATCAGGTCGAACGCCTTAAAGACCCCACGGCTCATGCCGAAATAATCGCTATTACCAGCGCCGCAAATTACCTGGGGACAAAGTGGTTGAACGAGGCAAGCCTCTATGTTACAATTGAACCATGTAGTATGTGTGCCGGCGCCCTGGTGCTTTCCCGTATAAAAAATTTATATTTTGGCGCCTGCGACCCCAAAACCGGCGCCTGCGGCTCGGTAATCAATATAGTAAACCATAAAAAGTTAAATCACCGTATCAAAGCGACCAAAGGCATATTGGAAAAAGAAGCCTGCCTTTTGCTTAAGGAATTTTTCAAAAAGAAAAGAAAAAATACCTGAATTTTATGGAGAGGTGGCTGAGTGGTCGAAAGCAACTCACTGCTAATGAGTTGACCTGGGCAACTGGGTCCCTGGGTTCGAATCCCAGCCTCTCCGTAATACCTTTTTAGTATACCAGCAACACAGCGTCTCAAACTACAAGTTATTCCCTAACACCGACGGGCTAAGCCATCTTAGTCCGTCTTTTTTTATCCCTTCTTTTACCTCAATTTTTTACAAAATCACCTTAAAACTGTCAAAATTCTGTCAAAATTTATCTAAGCCATTTCTGCCCGAGAAGTGGCTTTTTTTGTGCTTTCTTAGTTTTGTTTATAGATCACAAAGGAGAATAAATGCCATATATACCGGACAGCGTATTTGAAGGCGGAGCTTGGGAAACCTTGACTGCGGTAGAAGCCAAGGTTTATGTTACCTTATGCCAACACTACAACAGAAAAGAACGTATAGCGTTCCCCAGCATGCTGCGGATCTCAAAGATTTGCGGTTGTTCCAAACGCCATGTAGTCAGAGTTATTGAATTATTATGCGAGAAGGGCCTCATTGTAAAGCGCAAAAAAGATAACCCTTATGGCAGGAGTTTTAATTACTATAAGCTGCCGGATTTCCTGCTTTATGAGCTCGAACAGTTGCAGAAAAACCCTGCTAAAAACGCAGGTGACATCATGTCACTTGCAGGAGACATCATGGCAC
>JAQTTI010000094.1 GCA_028710845.1 Candidatus Omnitrophota bacterium
ATCCAGGTATGGTATATGTTCCAGGATTTTACCTTCCTTAAGCGCGGCCAATGGCGTGGCGCTGGTTATGGCGTCATAATTAAAAGGCTTAACAAAGGTGGTCATATATTTCGGCCAGCTGGCCATAAGAAATACCCTGCCCACTAAAGCCGGATTAAAGATATTCTGGCCGATACCTCCAAAAACCTGCTTACCGATGGCTATAGAAAATATTGAGCCGATTATCGGAAGCCATAAAGGCACATTGGAAGGAAGGTTAAAAGCTAATAAAATACCGGTAATAACCGCCGAACCGTCAAGTATGGTAATTTTTTTCTTTGTAAAGACTTCGATTGTTAATTCAGTCAAAACGGCGGCTAGAACCGCAATTAAAGTTATCCATAAAGCATCCAGGCCGAAGATAATGGTACCGGCGATCAAAGCGGGGATTAAACTAATCACAACTGCCCACATTATGCGCGAAACTGATTCTTTTTTATGCATATGCGGCGAGCATGAAACAATAAGCCTATTTTCCATTTTTTATCAATTCCTTTATTTCCTGCGACTTCTTCTTTACCGAATTAATCACCGCCCGGCTCGATATTGTTGCCCCGGCAATTGTCTCTACACCGGAAAGATCCAGGCTATTTTTTGATTTAAATTGATCCGTGAATTTTTTTTCTGTAATCCTTACTCCCAGCCCCGGGGTCTCGTTTTGAGAGATAACCTTTATGGCGCTTATCCGGTCATCAAGCAAAATCCCGGCTAAAGTTTCAATAACGCTGGAATAACCTTTACTACCGGCCTTAAATACAAATCCGATTAGCTTATCCTGGTTATCAAATGCTTTATAATATAAAACTTCTTCGCCTTTATCATTTCTAACTTCGTTAAATTTAACGGCATTCGGCATAACTTCCTTAAGCGCCGCTCTCTCCTCTTGCTGGAGTTGCTCAATAATCTTGGAACGGGTAAAACTATTAACTGTTGCAAGCAATCCGGCCGCGGCTACACAAATAAGAGCAAGAATAAAACCATAACGCATCATTTCTTTCATTTCCCGGACTCCAATTTCGCCCTTTTAATAGTTTGCAATAATGTGCGGCTAGAAGGGCAGACATAATTACATAAACCGCATTCAATACAATCATTTGCGCCGTATTCTTTGGTTAAATCCCACATCTGTTTTTCCGAAGCCAGGTTGATCTGGCAAGGCATAAGCCCCACGGGGCAGCTACGGATACAGGCACCGCAACGGATACAGACTTCTTCCTCTAAAACTTCGCTATCTTTTTTACTCATAAGTAACAGGCCGCCGCTTGACTTTATTATCGGCACATCCCGGGTGTATTGGGCCAACCCCATCATCGGGCCCCCAATAATAATCTTCACCGGTTCTTCTGTCAAAGGCAAACAGAATTCGATTAAATTCTTTATCGGAGTTCCCAGCGGAACCAGTAAATTTTTCGGATCCTTAACACAGCTGCCGGAAACCGTAACTACTCTTGCGATTAAAGGCTTTCCTTTGTAAACTGCTTCATAAATCGCATAAATAGTAGCTACATTCTGGACTAAAACTCCGATATCAAAAGGCAATTTGCCCCTGGGAATTTCTTTTCCTAATATATTCTTGATTAACTGTTTCTCTCCTCCTTGAGGATATTCAGATCTTAAAACCTTGACCGTGATACCGGGGGTTTTGGAAAAAGCTTCGATCGCTTCCGGCTTATTATCTTCTATGCCGATATAGATCTTCTTTATCCCTAAACAGCGGGCAACCAGCATAATCCCCAAAGATACTTCTTTGCTCTTTTCCAGCATTAAACGGGCATCCGAAGTCAGATATGGCTCGCATTCGGCTCCGTTAATAATCAAAGTGTCTACAGGCTTGGGAGGATTAAGCTTTATATGGGTAGGAAAACTTGCGCCTCCCATCCCGACTATGCCGGCGTCTAAAACAATTGCCCTTAAATCGGCAGCGGTAAGATTCTCTATATCCTTTTGGTTTCTCAAAACAAAGGAAGATTCATCTTGGGCACCGTCTCCCTCTATTACTATTGCCTTTATTTTTCCCAATACCGGATGCGGCCAGTTTTGTATGGCTGTAACCTTGCCTGATATCGAAGCATGTATAGGAGCATAGACACCGGCTTCAATAGAAGCAATCTTCTGGCCAACTCTGACCGTATCTCCGATTTTTACCAGCGGATTACAAGCTCGACCGATATGCTGGATAAGAGGCAGATATACCTTAGAAGGAGGCGGTAACTTTTCTATCGGCTTATCTTCTGAATAATGCTTGTTTTCCGCTAGTCTAACCATGATACCTTCCTATTAAAAAATAAACTCACCAAACCAAGCAGGCTTAATAAAGTCCCTACAACAACCAGGATCAATAAATGCGAAAATCTCTCGGCAAGGATACTGCTGACAAACATAAATAAAAGAAAACCGAAATGCATAACTATTTCCAGCGAGCTAAAGATCTTCCCCAGCATTTCATTAGCGCTGACATTATGAATTATGGTATTAGAAGCAATCATAATCGGCGCAATAATTAAACCCAGGAGCAAAGCCAGGAGCGCAGCTAGTGCAAAATTAGGAAAATAATATATCGCCAGGGCAAATATGTCAAGCATAATACCGCTTAGGACTAATGAAATAAAAATTACCTTGTAATGAGAAATACGCTGGCCGAATTTACCGTAAACAATAGAGCCTAAAAATAGCCCTATGCCTAAAAACATGACCAAAAGCCCAAGGTCCTTAGTCGCCGAATGCAGGGTCTTCTGCACAAAAACGATAATCACCACATAAACAGAACCCAGGGCTGACCAAAGGGCAAAAATAATCCCCGCGGTAAAACGGATATCTTTTTTGCGGATAAAGTAGAGAACCCCTTCTTTTATTTCCTGCAGGACAGATTTACTGATTACTTCCACAATCTCTTTTCCGACTTCTTCTATGCTTACGGAAGCCGTAAATTTCTTAGAGATTAAAAAGATAAAAACTGAAGAAATCAGAAAAGTCAAAGAATTAAGGAAAAAACCGCTTTTTGCGCCTAAATGCTCTACAATCACGCCGCTTATGCCAAAACCTAAAACGGCAGCGATCATCCCGGATGTATTGATTAACGAATTGGCTATTAAAAGCTCTTTATTATCTACCAGGTCCGGTATTATTGAAAGTTTCGCGGGGACAAAGAACCTTCCTATAGAAAAGGCTATGAATATAATCAGGTAAA
>JAQTTI010000095.1 GCA_028710845.1 Candidatus Omnitrophota bacterium
TTTATACTAAAGGCCAACAGTTTTTTATACAATAATACAGAAAAATACAATATTGAGTTTGATGACAGCGGAAATTGGTTTTGCCCGGAGAATAGAAACACGAGAAGTGAAAGAGAAAGGCGATTCAGGCTGTTTAATGAATTTGCCTCTTTGGGAGGTTTTGAAATAGCGCATAAAACAATACTTGAGGTACCGCATTTCGCCCGTTAACTTAAATATAGGGCCGAGTATAATAATTTGAGAGAAGCCCGCAGGCTGATTATGAAAAAAAACCTGTTTTACTGGTTATCCAGAAAAATTAATTATCCTTTGTTGCCGCCCAAAGTGGTCCAAATCTCGCTTACTTACCGGTGCAACTTAAAATGCAGAATGTGTTCTATAGTCAATTTATTGCCTAAAGACCAGGAATTGCAGACGGCCCAGGTATTAAAGAGCATTGAAGAGGCCGCAAAATACGGCTGTGAAGAGATCCTGCTTACCGGAGGCGAACCATTTTTAAGGGAAGATTTATTCGCGATAGCCGAATTCTGCCACCAAAAGGGGCTAAGAAGCATTGTAACAACCAACGGGACATTAATTGATGAGCGTATTGCAGGCTCAATTAAGAATTCGCATATAAGCCATATTCATTTTTCAATCGACGGCTTGTCCGAGACAAACGATTATTTCAGGGGCCAGGGGACTTTTGATAAAATTATAGCCGCAGTTAAATTATTGGATAAAAATCGCCAAAAGGGAAATTTTTATTCTTTAGGATTTGCCTGTACGGTTATGGAGAAAAATATCCCAGAGCTCTTTGAGCTGGTAAAATTAGCCGATGGCTTAAACATTGATTCCATAAATTTCCAGCCCCTGGTAAATGATAATTCAAATTTCATCGACCAGCAGATGCCTGCATTCTGGGTAAAACCGGAAAAGATCAAACTGCTGGAAGATGAATTATCGAAAATCAGGGCGTATAAACCAAAACATCTAACCATCTATGAAGAACCGCGGCTTGAACTTTTACCTAAATATTATCAAGGCAGGCTTTCCCGGAAAGACTGGGTCTGTTTCGGCGGGTTTAAAACCGCATTCATCTGTTTTTCGCAAAAAAAACCGCTGGTTTACAGCTGCCACGGGATTTGCGGAGATTTAAACCAGGATAGTTTAAAAAAAGCCTGGATTTCAAAAGAAGCGCAGGCTTTAAGGGTTCACTCCAAGAATTGTAAAAAATTATGTATACAGTCATGTTATTCAAACGAAGATTCCTCTAGCCTTATAAAAGCGCTGGGAATAAGAAAAAAATGAACGAATATTTTGAAAGAGAGCTGATCAAGCTAGAAGACATGGTCGGTTTTTACGCCAGCCGGATCATTGCCTATCCTTTAATCGCTCCCGAGCACGTGTATTTTTCCCTGACTAACAGATGCTGTCTGCGTTGTATTATGTGCGATATACCGAAATCTTCTTCAGAGCAGGAAAATGAAGTTACTACCCCGGAGGCAAAAAAAATTATCCAGCAGATTAAAGAGCTGGGAGTCAGGCACTTGATACTTTCCGGCGGCGAACCGCTGCTGCGCAAAGACATTCTAGAGCTTATTGATTTTTCCAAGGAAGCCGGGATTGCCTGGGTCGACATTATTACTAACGGTACGCTTATTGATGATGATTGCGCTCAAAAGCTGGTTAAATCCGGGTTAAACCATATTACTGTTTCTTTAGACGGTTTGCTTGAGGCCAACGATCAGATAAGAGGAAAAGGATCTTTTAGTAAATCTTCTGCTGCAATCGATAAATTAAATTTTTATAAGGAAAAATTAAATTTAAAAGGCCCTTCAATCGGCATAAATTTTACTATCCTCAATAAGAATATCGGTGATATGCTGAAGATAACCGAATTTGCCAGGAATAAAAAATGCAATACAGTGGTATTCCAGCCTGTTTTAGTCAGCAATGTCAGCATGCAGGAACGTAAAAGAAGCGCTCTCTGGCCATTAACCAGAGAGCTTAATCTGCTGGAAAACAATATCCGTAAGCTGGTTGAAATAAAAGAAAAAGCCAAAGATATGTTTATCTATACCGATCCGGTCATATTAAAGGCTATTCCGGATTATTTCCGGGGCAGGCGGCCGGGCAAACGTTTTAAGTGTTACGAGGGGATTAAGCGGATTGTAATAACCTCTGAAGGAAAGCTCTGGAGTTGTACAGGCATATACGGAGACTTGAGGAAAGATAATTTAAAAAAACTTTGGTATTCCCAGCAGATGCAAAAGATAAGAAAGAACGTAAAAAAATGTAAAGCCCATTGCCTTCAGGACTGCGTCTATTTTCCAATGGATATTTACGGGCAAATAAAACAATTTTCTTCAGGAATAAAAGATATCCGGGACAGCCAGGAGCTCTGTTTACGGTTATCTTCAAGGATTGATTTTTGCGCAGATTATCTGAAAGCAAACCTGAAATCCAACCCTTGGGATTTTTTCAATTTAAAAAGGGAAATAAGCAGGTTAGCTGCGATTAAAAGGGATTTATCGAAATAAAATAGCTGGCAAGTCTTTTAAGAAAACATGGACCATCTGAAAAAATTCAGGCAAAACCTGGCTTATTATTTTTCTGATAAATTAAACCGGCCCCTGGCCAAGCCGCTTTGGGTTTATTTGAGTTTGAGCCATAAATGCACCTATCACTGTCAGATGTGCGGGGTGGTCAATATTTTACAGGGCTATGACTTGAAAACCGACGAGGTTAAAAAAATATTCGATGAAATTTCCGCCTGGCAGTGGGACCTAACCATTGTTATCACCGGAGGGGAAGCTTTTTTAAGAAAAGATATTTTTGAGATTATCGGATATGGATGCGCTAAGGGCCTGAAAATAGAAATCGTTTCAAATGGGGCTTTAATAACTAAAGATTTGGCGGATAGGGTCATATCCAGCGGTTTGAAAAATATCGCCGTATCTCTTGACGGGGCCAAAGAAATAACTCATGATGCTATCAGGCAAAAAGGGGCTTTTGAAAAAGCAATTAACGCGATTAAGTTTCTTGTCGCGGCAAAAAAAGCCCAAGGCCGGGGCCCTCAAATATCCGTCTGGACGACTATAATGAAGGAAAATGTCAATGAATTATCCGATATTATTAAAATAGCGGCCGATTTGGAGATCGACTGTTTGGTATACCACCCGGTGATCGTAGCCCAGGATGACATGCAAAATACCGATGAGAAGGCGCCTT
>JAQTTI010000096.1 GCA_028710845.1 Candidatus Omnitrophota bacterium
TGCCTATTTTTGCGGATGATTTCGGCAAGATAAACGGCCGGATATTGAGCCTGCCTAAATCTTCGCCTGTTATTTGGATCTTAGCTAAATCACCTTCTCCTAATTTACGGGCATAAGCCTCTTTTGTCGATAACACCTCCTGGCCTTTGATCCCCATTATTTTAGCCATAACGGTATCCAAAGCCACGCAATCAGCGCCGGCCATTAGCAGATTAAGGTTACGGGTTTTTCCGCTGGTTGCCGGCCCATCACCTTCCATGGCTAATATTCCATCGATGATCGTAAGCGCCGGCCGGGTTTGCTGATAGATATCGGCCAGTATTCCGGCAAAATCGGAAGGCTGGAAATAATTCTTATGCAGTTCGGTTTTAAATGTACCGGAAACCAAACCGAAAAGATTCTTGATCCCGCCGCTGATCAAGGTAAATTCATGGGTCTTGAACTTAGGGATATTTATCAAATAATCGCACTCATCAAGGGCTGCGGCAAGAGGGAACTTTTCGCGCATCCTGCGCTTATCAAAATTAATCAGCCGGACATTTTCCTCTAGGCATAAATTTTTCATCCCGGTAACAGCATAAACTTCATCCGGGTTTTCGATATATTTTCCCCAAACGCTTGGGCCGTCTCCTACTGTAATCTGGCAGTTTATTTCTTTTAATAAATGGATAACCGCCCGGACAACTTCCGGATGGGTAGTTATACCGTGTATGGGCGACTTAGACATTAAAAGATTCGGTTTTAAAAGAACCTTACTTCCCGGTTTTACAAAATAAGCTAGCCCGCCTAAAAGGCCGACTGCCTCCCGAACAGATTTTTCAACCTCCCGAGGATAATAACTATCGCATTTAACTACAGAAACCTGGGCATTCATGGAAGATTAAAGAATAATTTTGCGTTCTCTGTCGTTCTTGCGGCTATCTCCTTAAAATCCAAACCCCTGATCAAGCTAACCTGCTCAGCTAATAACTTAACCTGTAAGGGCTCATTTCGCTTGCCGCGGAACCCCTCAGGAGATAAATACGGCGCATCAGTCTCCAGCATCAGCCTGTCCAAAGGTGTTTTTTTAAGTAAATCGCGTAAATTTTGGGCTTTTTTATAGGTAATATTACAGGTGTAAGAAATATAAAAACCCAGCTCAAGGCAGTTTTTCAGGAAATTTTCATCGCCGGAAAAACAATGCACCACCGCCCGTAGAGGCATTGAATTTCTGAGTATCTGAATAACTTCATCTTCGGCCTGCCGGCAGTGGATTACCAGCGGAAGGTTGAGTTCTTTGGCTATAGCTACCTGCTTGGTAAAAGCTTGCTTCTGGTTTTCACTGCTTGAAATGTTCCGGTAGTAATCAAGCCCTATTTCTCCGATAGCAACTACCTTGTTTCTTTTAGCCAGTTCTTTCAAGCTATTTTCAGCGCTTTGGTCAAAACTATCCGCATCATGCGGATGGACTCCTACGCTGGCATAAACCTGGGGGAAATTTACGGCTAATTCGCAAGAAGCAAAAGAAGATTCAAGGTTTGAGCCGATATTGATAAAGAAACCGACCCCTTCGTTTATTGCGCGGCTGATTACTAAGTTTCGGTCCGGATCAAACGGGGGGAAATCAAGATGGCAATGAGTATCGATTAACATAAAAAGAAATTACTTCTTTTTGGTTTCTATCCGGGGGAACAATGGGCTGCCTTTTTTAATCTCACTGCCGCCGAGCTGAAAAGATATTGACTCTGCTGTCTTGGGCATAAAAGGGGCCAGCTCTCTGCCCACTATCCTGATTACATCAACCAGCAAGCGGATAAAAGCTTGAAGTTGTTCGTCCTTGGCTTCTTTGGCCAGGTTCCAGGGCTTGGTTTCTTCAACGTATTTGTTAGCCAGGGCAATTATTTCCCAGATTTTCTCTAAAGCAGAACTAAAATCATTTTTCCAATCTATGGAGTCAAGTACCCGGGAGTCTAGATTTTTTAGTTTATTTTTTAGGTTTTCTCCGCTAGGATCGAATTTAAATCCATCGCTATCCAAATCGGGGATTTTCCCTGAATAATATTTTTCGATCATGGTAAGGGTGCGGTAGATTAAATTTCCCAGGTCATTTGCCAGGTCGCCGTTAAACCTCTTGATTATATTATCCTCGGAGAAGTTGCCGTCTAGGCCAAAAGGGACATCCCTCAAAAGAAAATACCTGAACACATCTATGCCGTATTTGTCGGCCAGCTCGAGGGGGCCCACTGCATTACCCCGTGATTTCGACATTTTAACCTCATCGACCATCCACCAGCCATGAGCATATATTGTATCCGGCTGCCTTATACCTAAAGCCTGCAGCATGATCGGCCAATAGACCGCATGCTGCCTTAATATGTCTTTTCCTACTAAATGAACAACTTTTACATCTTTATCCCACCATTGAGAACGATAAACATTCTTGTCATCGAAGTCGCCTACCGCGCTGACATAATTGACCAATGCGTCAAACCAGACATAAGTTACATGTTTACTGCTAAAAGGAAGTTCTATTCCCCAGTTAAGCCGCTCTTTGGGACGGGATATGCAAAGGTCCTCTAATTTATTATTTTCCAAAAATCCAAGCACTTCATTCCTTCGGGAAGCCGGCTGGATAAACCAAAGCCTTTCGGGATTTTTATCGGTATCTTTAATATATTTAATCAGCCAATCCTGGTATTTTGAAAGCTTGAAGAAAAAATTGGTCTCACTTATTTTTTCCAGCGGGCGCTTACAATCAGGGCAAAGGTTATCGCTTACTTGAGTTTCGGGCCAGAATGTCTCACAGGGCGAGCAATACCACCCTTCATATTTATCTTCGTAAATATCCCCTTTGTCATAGACTATCTGCAGGGCTTTTTGAACTACTTTGATGTGCCTCTCCTGGGTAGTCCGGATAAAATCATCATTAGATATTTCAAATTTATTCCAAAGCCCCTGGAATTGGCTGACTATTCTATCGACGAAATCTATTACGGTCATACCGGCTTCATCAGCCGCTTTTTGTATCTTTTGGCCGTGTTCGTCGGTCCCGGTTAGGAACTTTACTTTGTCTTTACCCAGCTTAGTGCGATGATAGCGTGCCAAGGTATCGGCGACTATGGTGGTATAGGCATGCCCAATGTGAGGTGAGGCATTCACATAATATATCGGGGTCGTAACATAGTATTTATTTAATTTATTTGACATGCTC
>JAQTTI010000097.1 GCA_028710845.1 Candidatus Omnitrophota bacterium
CTCGGTAGGTAAAACCGACGAAGAGATAACCGCAGCGATCTCAAAAGGCATTCTTTTCTTTAATGTCGAATCTTTGTCGGAATTAGAAAATATTAACCGCATTTCAAAAAGGCTTAGCAAAAAAGTGAGGGTGGCAATCCGGATAAATCCTGATGTGGAAGCCAAAACACATAAATATATCACTACCGGAAAGATTACCAATAAATTCGGTATAGATTTGGATAGCGCATATAAGATTCTGATGCTCGGACCTAAATTCAGCAACCTTAATATCTGCGGTTTACATATTCATATTGGTTCCCAGATAACCGAGAGTGCTCCTTTTGTGGCGGCAATAAAAAAAGTTTCCGATTTTATAAACCGGCTGCGGGATAAAGATTTGAATTTGAGCTATTTAAATATCGGAGGGGGTTTGGGTATTATCTATGACCGGGAAACTCCCCAGACCGCGAAACTCTACGCTGATATGATCGTTCCGCTTTTAGAAAAAACCGGGCTAAAAATAATAATGGAGCCGGGCAGGTTTATCGCCGGTAACGCCGGGATACTGGTTGCTAAAGTACTCTATATAAAAACTACGCCTAAGAAAAAATTCATTATCGTAGACGCTGGAATGAACGATTTGATCAGGCCTTCATTGTATTCTGCCTACCATAATATACTGGCTTTACGAAAAACGGAAGGACATGAAAAAGCCGACGTTGTGGGGCCGATCTGCGAAAGCGGGGATTTTCTGGCCAAAGAGCGCTTTTTACCTAAATTTAAAAAAGGCGACTACTTGGCTGTAATGAGCGCAGGCGCTTACGGTTTTAGTATGTCAAGTAACTATAATTCAAGGCCAAGGCCCGCAGAGGTGATGGTCAGCCGGGATAAAGTGACGGTTATCCGAAAAAGGGAAAATTTTTTAGATTTGATTCGCAATGAAAAAGATTAAGTTTACTAAAATGGTCGCAAGCGGTAATGATTTTGTCGTGCTTAAAGGTAATTTACCGGGTAATCCGGCTTTATTGGCCAAAAAAATGTGCGATAGAAAATTCGGCATTGGCGCAGACGGCGTACTTTTACTTACTAAATGCAAAGGCGCCGATTTTAGGATGCGTATTTTTAACGCCGACGGAAGCGAAGCTGAGATGTGCGGCAATGGGGCGCGCTGCGCGGCTCTTTTTATGGGTAAGAAAAAAAGCAGGATGCTTACTTTAGCTGGTATTATAAATAATCAAGTTTCAGGTGCTCGGGTGAAGATCCAGCTCACTGCCCCGAAAGATATAAAACTGGATGTTCCTTTATCCGTAAATGGCAGAAAAATAAAGGTTAATTTCATTAATACCGGAGTACCGCATACGGTTATTTTTGTAGATGGGATTGATGGGATTAATGTTTCCCAGATCGGCCGCGCGGTCAGGTACCATAACCAATTCGCTCCGGCCGGGACAAATGTAAACTTTGTCGAGGTTGAAAAAGATAATCTTATAAGGGTGCGCACTTATGAAAGAGGGGTAGAAGCTGAGACTCTTGCCTGCGGGACAGGCAGTACTGCTTCGGCGCTAATCTTTGCCTTGAAAAATAATTTAAATAATTTAGTCAACGTCCGTACGCAAAGCCAAGAAATCCTAAAGGTTTATTTTAAGAAAAGTAAAGAGATCCTGGATAATATATGGTTAGAGGGCAGCGCAAAAATAGTTTACAAAGGAGAATATTATGTTTAAAGGCTCGATTGTTGCCATAGTTACGCCTTTTCATAATGGCAAAGTTGATGAAAAAAAATTACGGAACCTTATCGATTTTCAGATAAAAAACGGTACCAGCGGGATTGTTCCCTGCGGCACAACCGGTGAGTCGGCTACTCTAAATTTCGATGAGCATGAAAAAGTGATTGAAATTACAATCGAGCACGTAAATAAAAGGGTGCCGGTAATCGCCGGAACAGGCTCTAATTCTACGGAAGAAGCGATTATGCTTACCCGGCAGGCTGCTTCAGCGGGCGCTGATGCCTCTTTACAGGTTTCTCCGTATTACAACCGGCCGACCCAAAAAGGACTGTATGAGCATTTTAAGGCAATTGCCCAGTCGGTAAAAATACCGATAATCCTTTATAATATCGCCGGCCGTACCGGCGTCAATATTGAGCCGGATACAATTGCTAAGCTTGCGCATGATTGCAGGAATATTGTTGCCGTAAAAGAGGCCTCGGGTAATTTGGACCAGATGTCGCGGATTAAACAATTATGCCCGAAAGAATTTGAATTGATCTCAGGTGATGACAGCCTTACCCTTCCGGTTTTAAGTATTGGAGGCATAGGGATCATTTCGGTTGTCGCCAATATTGTGCCTCATGATGTTGCCAGTTTAGTTTCGGCTTTTGAAAAAGGTGATCTCAAGAAAGCCAGGGACCTGCACTATAAATTATTACCTTTAATTAAAGCAGTGTTCTTAGAGACTAATCCTATCCCGGTTAAAACAGCAATGGGCTTGCTCGGGATGTGCGAATCTGATTTACGCCTGCCGATGTGCCCAATGTCACCGGAGAATCTGGAAAAACTTAAAAAAGCATTGAAAGATTACGGGTTAAAGTTAATTGCCCCGGGTAAGGAGAAATAAATGATAAAACTTGGTATAACCGGCGCTTGCGGAAAGATGGGCAGGAGGATTTTTGAGCTGGCTTCAGGCGATAAAGAGGTAGAGGTTGCTTTAGCGCTAGAAAAAAAAGGCACTCCGTTAATCGGCAGGGAACTAGGAAAATTAAAAGTTTCTTCTAACCTTGACGGATTATTTCTGGTCGATGTCTTGATTGATTTTACCGACCCTCAAGCTGCCGATGAACACCTGGATTATGCGGCTAAATATAAAAAGGCGGTTGTCTTGGGGACTACAGGCTTAAGCGATGGGCAAAAAAATAAAGTCCAGGAGATTTCCAAAGTTATTCCGGTTGTTTTTTCGCCTAATATGTCTATAGGTATGAATATTCTATTTTCAATGCTTCCTGAGATTACCAAAAGGCTGGGGCCCGACTATAGCGTCGAAATTGTTGAAGCTCATCACAAAGCAAAAAAAGACTCGCCTAGCGGAACGGCCAAAAAAATTGTTGAAGTTATCAGTCAGGTTACTAAAAAAGATATCCCGGTACATTCTTTGCGTCTGGGAGATATTTTCGGCGATCATACTGTGGTATTTTGCGGAAATTCTGAA
>JAQTTI010000098.1 GCA_028710845.1 Candidatus Omnitrophota bacterium
TCATGCAGAACAACATAATCCCTGACCCATTCCGGCATAAGCCCTACCTTATGGGATATACGGATATCTGCAGTATGATAATTACAGCAGCCAAAACGGCTGTTCTGGCCGGTGACATATTGGATGGATCTAATCTTAAGTTTATTCAAAAAATATTTTTCGTTTATCCGGGCAGCCCGGGCAACCAGATCATCGCTTTTATCCAGATTGTTTTTGATTATTTTTCTTTCAAACTTTTGCTTAAAGTCGGCAACAATCTTATCAAGCTTCTCCTTAGAAAGCACCAAAGGCGCATTAATTAAAAGCGTGTCTTTAATTAAGCGTCCGCTCACCGTGCGTAAACGCCTGCTGCTTCGGACAATTTTAATCTCCATTATTCCTTTTTTTCTAAATCTATGCCTTATTAGAAGATAAAAAATGGGGTCAGAGCTAATTTATTGGGTGGCAAGAGAAAATAAATTAGCTCTGACCCCATTTTTTCTGACCCCATTTTCGTTCAGCTTTCTAAGAACTAAATCACCAGTACAACCTTTTAAACCTTTTGGAGAAACGTTTAACCCATTTGCGGGAGGCTTCTTCAAGAGATACTTCTTTGCCTGATTGAAGTATCAACAAATCACGGTATTCGGCGATAAGATAGATTTGCTCGATCATTTTAACCTTAAAAGCTTCGTGAAGCCGGAAAAAATTTACCGCAATATCATAAAGCTTTGTCTCGGAATTGTTTTCGCAGCGCACAACTTTAGCCTTAATATTAAAAACTTTGTCCTCGAATGGCATTCTTATGGCAATCATCGAATCAGGCTGAACCGCTTTTTTGGAGGGGAATGATAATCCGCCGATACTTATATTCTTTGTTTCAGACTTACCATCTGCGCTGGTATTGGGTTTAATTACTTTATAGACCAAGGGAAGCGAGATAGGATGCCGGATGAAACGCCTGCGCTCAATCACCCGGTTATTCGGAAAATCTTCTTTCATTTTATTCCCTTTGCTGCAATATATCCTGAGCGCTTATTTGTGGGTGATGGTAGCGTTTCCTGCCCGGAGTTTTTTTCTTATACTGGATAGATTCGGTCGGGCACCATTGCAAGCAGGCCATGCATTGCTGGCAATGATCAAGCCACTTAGGATTGTCTTTACCCATCTGGATATTTTCAACCGGGCAAATCTTAGCGCAAAGCCCGCATTTGGAACAGGCTTGATTTACCCAAAAATGCTTGCCCGAAGAAGGAACTAATGACATTCCTCCCTTATACAAAATTCTATAAAGGAGATAGTTTATAATTAACGGTTTTTCTTCCATTATGCCTCTTTTTCCGGCCAGGACCGCCTCGGCAATAGCCTCAATTTTTTTTGTTTCCTCCCTAAACATTCCCTGCTGTTTTTCTTCCGGAATAGCTTCATACAAAGGGGCGTAGTTTCCCGGCATCAGCACGGAAAAACCTGCGGCCAGCTTCAATCCCCGTTTTTGAAGAATGTTTTTGGCCAGCGTATGCGCCCTTCCGGGTAAACCGCCTAACGTAACAACGCTAAAAATGTAAGCGTTAGGTCTTAAATTTATATTTTTAAGGAATTTTTCGATGATTTGCGGCAGGCCGAACATATAAACCGGATAGACAATTCCCACGGTATCAAAAGGCTGTTCCCGGGTGTCTTTCAAAGCTTTAGTGACGGCAATTATCGTAGTATCGCCTATCTTCTGGGCAAGATGCCTGGCAACCGATAAAGAATTCCCTGTTGCGGAAAAATAATAAATAGCTCTCGGCATAGGAATACCCTTAATTATCAGGATTATTTTTTTGCCAGCTGTAACCGTATTTTAAGAAATCGGCTTTGGCTTTGATAGGTATTTTTTTAAATTTCAAACCGACTAAAGATTTGCCTTTAGAAGGTTTTACCCATACAACTGAGGCGGTAATAAGGACCTGTTGGTTATAATCCGGCCTATCGATGTACAATTCAATATCAATATCCGGCTTTGAATCAAAATCAGGGGCGTCTAAAATAACTTTCATCCCCCGGCGCGAAAAATTGACTACTTTGCCCGAAATACCCCGGATATTGATTTTACTAACCGAAAGGTTTAAAGGAAACCTGCGGGACTTTCTTCTTTCAACCGTCATGGACATATTATAACATCGGACAATATTCTTTTACAATATAATTAATATTTATTAATCGCATGGATTAATTCGCATAACCTGCCGTAACTACGCAGATCAAATTCCATAACCAGGCGGAGAAGCTCAGGGTATTCATTTTTTTCGATCTCTTCTTTTAACGCCGAGGAAATGGTGATCTGGCCTTTAGTTAAAATATCTTTAAACCGGAGATTTAACAGTTTTAAGTTTTTTTCGCTGATTTTTTTGTTTAACCTGAGCACGGTAAGGCCGGAAACATATCTTATCGAGTGGTATACCTTATAAAAATCTTCTATATATTTAATTGCTTCGTCAACATTACTTTGAATACTAAAAATACTTAAATCCTCTTTGTTGACGAACCCGCTATTAACCAGGTGGCTCTGGATAAAACTTTTCCAATCCTTCCAGTAGACTGAGCCTTCAGGCTCCATAAGCACCACCGGCCGGGGACGGGATTTTCCAGTTTGAATCAAAGTAAGCATCTCAAACCCTTCGTCATTTGTGCCGAAACCTCCGGGAAACAGGGCGGTAGCATCGGTTTCCTTAACAAAGGTAAGTTTACGGGTAAAAAAATATTTAAAGTTTATCAACTTTTCTTTTTCGTCTATGTAAGGATTGGGTTTTTGTTCATGGGGAAGCCTTATGTTTAAAGCAAAATCATTACCATGACAGGACCCTTTATTGCCTGCCTCCATTACCCCCGGCCCGCCTCCGGTTACGATCATATATCCTTTTTGAGAAAGTTTTTTTGAAAATTCTTCGGCCATTTTATATTCGGGCGATGTTTTAGGTGAACGGGCTGAGCCGAAAATGATTACTTTTTTATGCTTACGGTAAGGAGAAAAAATCCTGAACGAATACCTTAATTCTTTTAAGGCATTGTTTACCAGCTTCAGGTCGCCTTTATCATTCGACTCTCTTCCTAATTTTACGGCAGTTGTAATTATCTGCTTGAGCAGGCTTTCGTTTTCGGAAGATGCGGA
>JAQTTI010000099.1 GCA_028710845.1 Candidatus Omnitrophota bacterium
AGACTGTTTTCGAAATCACTCATCCGGATTTAGGCAGCCAGGATGCCATCGGCGCTGGCGGCCGTTATGGAAGCTTGGTCAAAGAACTGGGTGGGCCTGATTTAGAAGGAATTGGTTTTGCTTTCGGTGTAGAAAGGCTGTTATTAACTAAAAATTCGCTTGCCGAAGGACAACCGCAAAAGTTAGCCTACTTAATTACCCTGGGAGAAAGTGCAAGAGATGCGGGCTTAAAAATTCTTAATGACTTAAGGAGCGCAAAAATCGCCTGTGACACAGATTATTTAAGCAAATCATTAAAAGGGGCAATGCGCTCGGCAAATGACGCCAAAGCAGGAATTGTCTTGATCTTAGGCGATGATGAATTAAAAAAGAATATTATCACGGTTAAAAACATGTCCGACAGCACCCAAAAAGAAATCCTAATCCAAAACTTAATCAAGGAATTAAAATGCTAAGGACACATACCTGCGGACAGCTTACCGCTGCCGATACTTCAAAAGAAGTAACCCTCTGCGGCTGGGTAGCTAAAAGGCGCGACCATGGGAAGTTGGTTTTTATCGATATCCGCGACCGTTACGGGCTAACCCAGGTTGTTTTTATCCCCAAGGAATGTTCGCCGGAAGTTTATGAAAAAGCCGGCCAATTAAGGGCTGAATTTGTAATTAAATTAAAAGGTATTGTAAACAAACGGCCGGCTAATACGGTTAACTCAAAGCTAACTACAGGAGAGGTGGAAGTTTTAGCCAAAGAACTTGAAATATTAAACCCCAGCAATACTCCGCCCTTTGAGATCCAGGATGATATCGATATTACCGAGGAGATTAGGCTTAAATACCGCTACCTGGATTTAAGAAGAAATAAAGTTTTTAATAACCTGCTTTTACGCAGCAACATGTATAAGATTATCCGCAATTACCTGGGAAACCGGGATTTTATCGAGTGCGAAACGCCGATACTTACCAAATCCACCCCTGAGGGAGCGCGTGATTATCTGGTGCCTTCCCGGGCTAATCCCGGCCAATTTTTTGCCCTTCCGCAGAGCCCTCAACTTTTTAAACAGATACTCATGGTCAGCGGTATTGAAAGGTATTATCAGATCGCTAAATGTTTCCGCGACGAAGACCTGCGCGCTGACCGCCAGCCGGAATTTACCCAGCTTGATATCGAGATGTCATTTATAAGCGAAGAGGATATATTTTCTTTAACCGAAGGCCTATTCAAACAGATTTTTAAGGAGTTAAAAGGCGTGGACCTTACGATTCCTTTTCCGAGGATTACCTATAAAGAATCAATGGAGAAATATAAATCAGATAAACCGGACTTAAGGCCGGAAACAAAAACCGATTTTGCTTTCTGCTGGGTCATAGACTTTCCGCTTTTTAAATTTAATACCGAAGAGAACCGCTGGGAAAGCGAACACCATCCTTTTACCGCCCCGAATGAAGAAGACCTGGTAAAATTAGACAGTTCGCCCGATAAAATCAGGTCGCGTTCCTATGATCTGGTTTTAAACGGCATGGAACTGGGCTCAGGCTCGATAAGGATCCATCGCCAGGACCTTCAGGAGAAAATATTCAGGATAATCGGCATCCAACAGGAAGAGGCGCGTAAGCGTTTCGGCTTTTTATTGGAAGCTTTTCAATTCGGCGCCCCGGTCCACGGAGGAGTTGCCTTTGGAATGGACAGGCTTCTGGCAATAATATCAGGTGAATCGAGTATCCGGGAAGTAATAACCTTCCCTAAGACTTCAGCGGCGTTTTGCCCATTGACCAATGCGCCTTCTGAAGTCGACGACAAACAATTAAAAGAATTGGGCTTAACCATTAAAAGGAGGAAAGAGGAATGAATAAGCTAAAATTGGCTGGATTACTAGTATTAACTTCAACCCTGGCGCTTTCAGGCTGCGTGGCAAGGACATATGAGTTAACCCGGGACAGGGTTGACCAGGATCTAACATCATCTTCGGGTAACCGCGGCTACTTAATGGGTAATGCACCCGAAGCCAAAGAAAGGCCCACTACCCGTACTACCCAGGTATTTGAAATCGAATTAGGCCGGTCCAAAAGAACAACCGCACCATGCCCCTCGACAACACCGGCTATGACCAGCCCGGCATACACTGAAGAAGCCTCAATGCTACAGGAAGAAGTCGCTCCCATAGAAACTGTTTCCGGAACAGGCCAGAAATATACGGTGCAAAAGAATGATACTTTACAGAAGATTTCGATGAAATATTTCGGAACCACCAAGAATTGGTATAAAATTTATCAGGCCAATAAGGATGTTTTAAGCGGTCCGGATAAACTTTATCCCGGACAGACAATAACTATTCCGAATTTATCCGGGGTAAAAATGAAGGAGCCGGAAGAAAACCTCAAGTAATGGACAAAATAATCAGGCTTAACTCCCAGGCGGAAGCGCAGGGGATTACCGGTGCAAATGATATCAATATCAAAAGCATCGAAAAAGAATTTAAGGTAAAACTTACCCTGCGGGGAGAACACTTAAAATTAAGCGGAACCGCAGCCAATATTAAAAAAGCCGGTGAACTTATCGACTATCTGCTTATGGGCCTGCGCTCAGGCAACCGGGAGATAGGCTCAACCGACTTAAACTATCTTATCACCAACCTTAAAAAAAGTTCAAACCTTGAACAATTCGGTAAATTAGACTCCGGCCTCAGGTCATTTGGCGGTAAACAAATCGGCCCCAGAACTACCGGACAACGGCAATACGTTGAAGCTATCGCTAAACACGACATAGTTTTCGGCATAGGCCCGGCTGGAACAGGTAAAACTTACCTGGCCATGGTCTGCGCAGTCGAGGCCCTTAAAAAACAGGAGGTCCGCAGGATTATTCTGACTCGCCCGGCGATAGAAGCAGGAGAATCGTTGGGGTTTTTACCCGGAGATATGCAAGCCAAAATTTCTCCTTACCTGCGCCCGTTATATGATGCTTTATATGATATGATGGACGCCGAGCGTATCGAAAAATACATCGAAACCGGTATCATCGAAGTAGCCCCGCTGGCCTACATGCGCGGAAGGACTTTAAACGATGCTTTTATCATCTTAGACGAAGCCCAAAACTGCACTGCCGAACAAATGAAAATGTTTTTGACCC
>JAQTTI010000100.1 GCA_028710845.1 Candidatus Omnitrophota bacterium
AAAATCTATGGCTTTTTTTGTAAAGAGCGATCTAAGTGCTAAAGACACTACACTCTGTGCGCTGCCTTTTGCACATCTGGGCGGTTTAATTTATATCCAGAATACGATTACCTTCGGCTTAACCCTGGTTCTGATGGAACGTTTTATGCCTTTAGATTTTCTAAAGAGTGTCAGCATTCATAAGATTAATTTTTTCTGGATTGTTCCTTCGATGTATTACGCCCTTCTTCAATTAAAAGAGTTTGAAACTTTTGATTTGTCCAGTTTACGCTGGATTGTGACTTTCGGGGCTTCCAGTTCTCCCGATGCGCTTCGCCGGTTCCATCAGTTCTGCCCCCAGGCCAGCCTATTAAACGGCTGGGGGCTTACCGAAACTAATGCTCCGACGGTAGTCTTACCGATGGGCTCAAATAAGATCGAAAGCGTAGGCAGGCCTGCGCCCTGGATAGAGGTCAAGGTTTTCTCCGATGAGGGAAAAGAACTCGCCCTTGGCCGGATAGGAGAGGTGGCAGTAAAAAGCTGGGTGGTCTCAGACGGCTATTTTAAGGATGAATTGCTGACTAAAGAAACTGTCCGCCACGGCTGGTTTTATACAGGAGACCTGGGAAGGTTTGACCAGGAAGGATTTCTTTATATCGTCGGCAGAAAAAAAGAGATGATTAAGGTCGGCGGTGAAATAGTTTTTGAGCCTGAAGTTGAGGCCTCCCTGCAAAAGCATCCGGATGTCGCTGAAGCCGCTGTAATCGGCGTTAATGATAAATTAAGAGGGGAAGTGCCTAAGGCTTTTGTTGTGACGAAAGACGCCAAGATTATCCAAGTTGAAGACCTGCGTTTCTTCCTTCGCCAGCACCTGGCGCATTTTAAAATACCGCATTATTTTGAATTTTGTGACTCGCTTCCTAAAAACCGCGCCGGAAAAATTGATAAAGAAAAGCTCAGGGACGGTTCTCAAGATAAAGCAAGACTGTCCCCTTAATAGGGACACTTTTCCTTTGAGTTGAGAACCGTCCCTTAAAAATATGCGAGATATTAAGGAATTAAGTTTAGACGAATTAGGGAAAAAGCTGCTTAGTTTGGGCAGTAATAAATATTACGCCAAGGAAATATTCGGTTGGATATATAAAAAGGGCGCTCTGGCATTTGACAGGATGAGTAATCTGCCGGCTGTTTTACGCAGATCATTATCTGAAGAATTTTATATTTTAGGTTTAAAACCGGTCGGCCTTGAGAAGTCAAAAGACGGCGTAGAAAAATTCCTCTTCGAATTAAAAGATAAGAACCTGGTTGAGTCTGTATCTATTCCCGCGTCCAGTCGTATTACCGGCTGTATTTCTTCCCAAGCCGGCTGCAAATATGCCTGCAATTTTTGTGCCAGCGGCCTGAAAGGTTTCAAGCGAAATCTGTCCAAAGGGGAAATCCTCGACGAAGTTCTATATTTAAAGAACAACTGCAAAGCCGGCAGCCTCACTCATATTGTGTTTATGGGTACAGGCGAGCCGCTTGATAATTACGACAATGTGATTGGCGCCATCCGGGCAATCAATTCAAGAGATGCTTTAAATATCGGCGCCAGGCGGATTACGATTTCTACCTGCGGGATTATCCCCGGGATTGAAAGGTTAGCCAAGGAAGATTTACAGGTGGAACTTTCGGTATCTTTACATGCAGCAGACGATAAAACGCGGGATATGCTTATGCCGGTAAACAAAAGATACCCTCTGGAAAAATTAATGGCTTGTTTAGGCCAGTATATCGAAAAAACCAACCGCCAGATCACTTTTGAATATATTTTGATTAAGGGGGTTAATTCCGGAGCAGCGTCTTCTCAAAAATTAGCCCTGCTTTTAAAGAAAATAAAGCTAGCCAAGATAAATTTGATTCCGGCCAATCCGGTAGCTGAATTAAATATTGCCCCTCCTTCAAGGAGCGATATAATTTCTTTTAAAGAAAGTTTGCTTAAAGCAGGGCTTAATGTTACTTTAAGGAGGGAGCGCGGCCAGGATATCAGCGCTGCCTGCGGCCAGCTGAGGTTAAAATATGAAAAAATATAGTTTAATCTTGATAGTAATCGCAGCCTTACTGTTATCTTCTCGCGGCTGCTTAAAGCCGGAAGTTGCCAATACCGGTGCCAAAGGGACCAATATTATTTGTTTTGGCGACAGTATTACCTTTGGTTACGGCGCCGGCCCTAAAGAAGATTATCCGACCGAACTGGCCAGGTTAGTAAAATCTCCGGTCATAAATGCCGGAGTAGACGGGGATACTACTTTTCAGGCTTTAGAACGCCTGGAAAAAGATGTTTTGGATAAGGACCCAAAGCTGGTAATAGTAGAATTTTGCGGCAATGATTTTTTAAAAAAGGTCCCCAAAGATGATACGGTTAAAAATCTGGGTAAGATTATCGACCGCATACAGGAAAAAGGGGCGATGGTGGCTTTAGTTGATATTAGTGCGGGAATATTTTTCCATGAATACAGATCGGCTTTTAAGAAGCTGGCCTTAAAGAAAAAAGCAATATTTATTCCGGTTATTTTAAACAAGATTATCACTAATCCTGCGATGAAAAGCGATTTTTTTCATCCTAATGGACGGGGTTACCAGGTAGTTGCCTGCAGGATATATCAATCAATTTCCGCCTATATCGAATAAATCATTCTTTTGGCGATAGAAACGGGTTTTTGATCGATCCTAAGAAGTTAACATACTGATCAGTCCAAGGATTGATTCTTTTAACTTCTTTATCGCTGATCCAGCCATCCATTTCGAGTATTTTTTGCAACGGCCCCAGGTCAAGACATAAAACCATCCAGGTACAGATATCAGCATTCTGGTCGGTTACAGTTTCGCTTCCGGTATTTTCGAATACGTAAAACCCGCACTTTTCGCCTGCGCTGTAAATAACCGGTTTAAGGTCGAAGACCCTATTGGAAACATGAATCAATATAATTCCGTTTGGGTTTAATACCCGTTTATATTCCCGGATCGCTTCTACTGTTATTAAATGCGGCGGGATCGAATCGCTGTTAAAAACATCGATGATCAATAAATCATATTCTGCCGAAGGCGCCCGGCCAAGTGAAATCCTGCCGTCTCCGAAGATGTAGTTTATTATTACT
>JAQTTI010000022.1 GCA_028710845.1 Candidatus Omnitrophota bacterium
ATAGTAAAATTTTACTATATAATTTGACAGGCATACAACCCTTTAATTTTGATAAGGTTAAATCATGGTTTGGGAAACGCAGACGGAAACTAAATTCAAGAGATTGATTTCAAAGATACCTGTATTCCATCGCCACATTGCTGAAGCTGTAGTCAGGGCCCGGGCGGAAAAAACCGCCAAGGAACGCAATTGCAGCCAGGTAGAGGAGTCGGATGTGGTCAGCGCATTTTTTTCCGATGTCCCTTCGCCTTTTTATAGCATGATGATCCGGATCCTTGATCAGACCGGTTTTGATTATAAAAAATACGGTTTTCCTAAGAGTAAAAGCTAATGCGTATTGCGGTTATCGGAAGCGGTGCAATCGGTTGTTTAGTCGCAGGATACCTTAAGCAAAAAGGCGAGGATGTAAGTTTAGTCGGCCGGGGCAACGCAGTCAAAGCGATTAAAGAAAAGGGGCTGACGATTACGGGAGTAAGAGGAAATTTTTTAGTCCATCCGGTTATTTCCGAGACCTTAAACTATATCCCGGATTTGGCCATCCTGGCGACTAAGACGCAGGATATAGATTCTGCCTTAAAAGACAGCGCGCATCTTTTAGAAAACTCTTTATTACTTACTACTCAAAACGGCATCCAGGCCGATAATATAGCTTCCAAATACGCCCCCAAAGACAATATAATTTCCAGTATTGTTATGTTCGGGGCAACTTCGATTGAGCCGGGAAGGGTATTGCATAATTTCGAAGGCAGTTGGATTCTAGGCAGCTTTTTTAACCCGAATCCCACAGAATCAATGTTATCTTTGAGCCTGGTTTTAAACGAAGCCTTTCCGGCTATAATCAGCGAAGATATTGTAGGAATGAAATATTTAAAGGTCTTTGTTAATGCCAATAACTGCCTGCCTGCGATTATCGGCAAAAGTATGCAGGAGGTTTTCTCCGACCTGGTTATCAGCCGGATCAGCATAGCCATCTGGAAAGAGGCTTTTGAAATTTTCGATAAACTTGGGTTAAACCTGGTTTCTTTACCCGGTTTTCCGGTTGAAAATATTACTAAACTTACTTCAATGCCTAGTGACCAGGCAGCCAGCATTTTTTCCCATCTAATGGGAAGTTTAAGCCGGGAACCTTTATACGGGTCTATATTGCAAAGTATAATGCGGGGAAAACTTTCGGAAATCGACTATATCAACGGTGAGTTTGTCCGCATTGCCGAAGAAAACAATATGCAGGCGCCTTTAAATAAAGTTTTGGTCGGGATGGTCCATGAAGTTGAAAATAGCGGCAGGTTTCTCAGCAAGAATGAATTAATCCAGAGGACAAGCGGCCTAATTTAAAATGGAAGAAGAAAGAGAAGTAAAAACACCTTTTCCCCGCCTGAAGCTTACGGTGACCGGAGTTTTTGGGGAATGTTACCACGGTTATAAAATCGGCGATGAGATTATCCTAGATGATTTTACTCATGGGCCAAAGCATTTTTGCTTAGGCTTGGCGCATGCCCTTTTCCCGGTGGCCTATGCTTTAAGCTTTGGAGCCAAATTCGGTTTCCGCGACAACCAAAGGAGTTTATTAGTAACCTGCCCCGACGGAGGTAAGCTAGAATTTAAGGCCGAAATACTGGATAAAAACGGTAATTTGGAAGTAGTTGCCCGCGACCCCGGACATAAAGGGCCGTCCCCTAAAAAAATGACCATCGAAGTGGTCCAGGCAAAAGGAAAATGCACTTTTGGGTATAAGGTAGGGGATAAATGGGATACCGTCGGTTTAAAATGTATCCCGGGATTCTGCGGGGCCGCATTTCACACCGCTTTTCCCGCATTGTTTGCCCTTAATTTCGGCGCAAAATTTTTCTTTATGGAAAATCCGGACTCAATTGATACGGTAACCTGCCCCGACGGAGGTAATATAATTTTTAAGGTTGCCAGGATAGAGGAGAAGAAATAAGCTAATGGCTAAACGCAGAGTAGTAGTAACCGGTATTGGGGTAATTTCACCTAATGGTATCGGTAAAGATAAAGCTTGGGAAGGTTTTTCTAGCGGTAAAAGCGGCGTGCGCAAGGTAGACGGTTTTGACGTATCGGTTTTTAACACTAAGATTGCCGCCGAAGTAAGGGATTTTGACCCTTTTAAATTAGGCCTAAAACACGAAGAAGTTATGCGAATGGACCGCTATGTGCAGTTTGGTGTAGCTGCGGGAAAAATGGCCGTAGAAGACAGTAATCTTGATTTTTCCAAAGAAGATACTCAGCGGGTGGGAGTTTGTTTGGCAAACGCTATCTGCGGAACAAAATATATGGAAGAGGAGTTCGCTTTAGTCACCGAAGACGGACGCCAGCCGATTAATCCTGTTTTGGTCCGGCCAGATTTGTATGATGCGGCGATGTTTAATACTCCTTCGATAGAAATCAGCTCCCGGTATGGATTAAGAGGAATTTGTAATACGATTTCTACGGGCTGCACCGCGGGTACGGATTCTCTGGGTTTTGGTTTGGAAAGCATCCAGGACGCAGAGCAGGATGTGATGATCTGCGGGGCTGCCGAGGCGCCGCTTACTCCGATAACCTTCGGCGCTTTTGACGTAGTAAACGTTTTGAGTGTGCATAATGATGAGCCTGAGAAAGCATCGCGTCCGTTTGATAATAAACGCGATGGATTTGTGTTAGGTGAAGGGGCGGGAATTTTGGTATTGGAGGAATTAAGCCACGCCTTAAAACGCAACGCCCCAATTTACTGCGAAATTTTAGGTTTTGGCACCAGTTGCAATGCATTTCATATGACTGACCTGCCTTCCGACGGACGGGCAATGGAAACCTGTATCGGCCTGGCCTTAAAAGACGCCGGCGTTAAACCTGAGCAGATTGACCATATCAACGCGCATGGTTCGAGCACCCGGATGAATGATATTTTTGAAAGCAATGCCTATAAGGCGATTTTTGGCGATTATGCTTTTAAGCTTCCGATCAGTTCGTTAAAATCGATGATCGGCCATCCCTTGGCTGCAGCCAACGCTATCGAGATGACAATAGTTTCGATGATTTTTGAAAAAAATATCCTGCCGCCTACGATAAATCAGGAAGAAAAAGATCCGCAGTGCGATTTATACTACATACCAAACCAGGCGATCCAGAAAAAAGTAAATATGATTATGAAAACCTCAAGCGGTTTCTCGGGGATTCATTCGTCACTAATCTTTAAAAGGTTCGGTGGATAATGGAAAAAATAGCAATTACAGGGATTGGCGTAGTAAGTCCTTCGGGAATCGGTAAAAGGCAATTCTGGGCCAATATCAAAGCCGGGCGTTCCTTTATTAAGAAAATCACCCGTTTTGATGCTTCGCTTTATCCTTCGCACATCGCCGGGCAGATCGATGACCTGGATAAATACAGCCATATATCGGAAAGGCTTTTAAAAAAAATCGACGCATTTTCGCACATGGCTTTGGTCGCTTCGGAGACGGCCCTACAGGATGCGGCTATAGATATCAAAAACGAAGACCCTAACCTGGTCGGTATTTTTCTGGGAAATGCAATCGGCGGCTGGCTTTATGCCGAAACGGAATTAAGGGATTTATACCTGGAAGGAAGGGAGGGGGTATCTCCTTACATGGCCAGCGCCTGGTTTCCGGCTGCCCCCCAGGGACAGGTTTCCATTTACTATGGGATTAAGGGCTTCAGCAAAACAGTTGTCAGTGACAGGGCAAGTTCCCTTATGGCATTAGGTTATGCAAAAAAAGTCTTAGCCAAAAATAAATTAAATATGATCCTTGGCGGCGGCATGGAAGCTCCGGTCACTCCTTATGCGTTATTGTGCTGCAATACCTATGGAGCGCTCTCAAAAGATAATCAAAATCCAGCCGAAGCTTATCGGCCGTTTGATAAACAGCGCAACGGTTTTGTCATCGGCGAAGGCGCAGGCATAATGGTTATGGAAAGCGTGGAGCGGGCCAAAAAAAGAGGGGCAAATATATTGGGTTTAATCAGCGGCTATGGTTATTCCTGCGACGGTATAGATAGGATTAATTGTTCGCCCGACGGAAAAGAACTGGCCAGGGCAATTAATATGGCTTTGTGCGAGGCAAGGGTCAATCCGGAAGAAATCGGCTACATAAGTTTAGATGGCTTAGCTGTTTCGGTATGGGATGATTCCGAAATCAAGGCCTTAAAGCAGGTTTTCGGCGATAATCTGAAAAATATCCCGATAAGCTGCCCCAAATCTATGTTTGGAAATTTATTGGGAGCATCAGGCGCATTGGATATGATAATCGCTCTTTTGACTATGGAGCATGGATTAGTTGCTCCGACATTAAATTTAGAAACCCCGGTTCTAAATGGCCTAAATTATGTTGCCAAGCAGGCAAAAGAATATAAAGTTGCCAAGTCATTGGTTATTTCGCGAGGCAGAGGCGGAATAAATTCAGTGCTTGTAGTAGAAAAACCATAAGGAGATTAAATGCGCAAATTTATTTTTGCCGTTGTCCTGTTTTTTTGTCCGGTTTTTTGCGCCGCCCAGGATAATGAAGAACAGAAACACGTCCCCTTAACCGCAGAGCGCCTTGATGCTGTTATGGAGATGATAAATAACAGGGAAAGTTTCCAGGATGTAGTTAATTTCCTGCAGCAGGATAAATACCAGGAAGCAAAAACCGTTCTTTCGGCCAGGATCGAAAAATTGCAAAAAGGTTTTGAAAACAAATGGACGATCTATGACGGAGAACCGGGGATTCTAGATTGTTTATATTTAAGATATATGATTAATATTTTTACAGATGATATTAACGGCGCCCAGACAGATTGCGACCTGATGGTTAAATTTTCACCCGAGACCGAGGTTTTGAGGACCAGAATGCCGGAGTTTATCAATATTGCAAGGGAAAAGCCGGAAGAATTTAAAGCCATGCTTCAAAAATCTGTCGAGCTAATCCGGTAAAATAACAGCCAGCAAAATAAACAATAGTTTTAGAAATCAGGGGAGGAATAAATGAAAATTATTTTTGTCATGCCAAAAGTAGGGGCCTGGGCAACTCACGGGATACATCGGTCTCCTAATCAGCTATACGCCCATTGGGCTGCCTATATCAGGGAAAGGGGTTATGCTGATGTTGCCGTAATTGATGGTAAAGCTGATCAGACCTCCATGGAAGAGCTGGTCGAAAAAGTAAAAACAAAAAATCCCGATATCGTCGTTATGGGTGAACAGCTGCATGGTTATGGCGGATACGGCGTCCTGCGGCATTTCCGTGATGCGGCAGTTGAGATAAAAAGAGCCCTTCCTAAAACTAAGATTATCGTCGGCGGCCTATGGTATTCGGCGATGCCCGTACCTACCTTGGAGGAAAACCCGGCCATCGATTTCGTAGTCATGGGCGAGGAGGAATCTTTCGGTGATTTAATCGAGGCAATTGATAAGAAGAAGCCTCTTAAAGACGTAGGAGGAGTAACTTCACGTATTGACGGACAAATCGTTATGGGCCCGCATAAACCGCTGATGGAAGACCTCGACAAATTACCCCTTCCGGCTTATGATTTGTTTCCGATGGATAAATATGTAGGGCATACTTACTGGAAACCGTTTGTAGATATGGTTACCTCGCGGGGATGCCCATCGGCATGTACCTTTTGTTATGAATGGGATCAGTTCGACCCGCGCTCTCCTTCTGATTTTCTAAAATGGCGGGCTAAATCACCCGAAAGAGTAATGGAGGAGCTAAATCTTTTACACAGAAAATACGGCGTTAAAGTCGTAGTTATCCAGGACGATAATTTTAACGTTGATCCTAAAAGAGTGCAGAAGTTTTGTGAACTTAAAAAGGCATCGAATAATCCGATTAAATGGGTATCTTTAGGCCGGGCCATCGATTGGGTTAATTGCGAATCGATACTTCCGATGATGAAGGAAAACGGTCTGTTTATGGGGGTTTTCGGCATCGAGGTTACCACTCAATCGGAGCTAAAGAAGATCGCTAAAGGGATTACAATCGAACAGATCAAAAAAACCATAGAGATGTTCCGTAAAAATGACATTGCTATCGTCGCCGACATCATGATGGGTTTTGATTATGATACGGAAGAGATCGTCAAACAGCGTTTTGAGTTTACCGACCAGGTCGACCCGGATGTCCTCTGGGTTGGTTATGTTACTCCTGCTCCGAATTCTCCGATGTGGAGGATTGCTTTAAAGAAGCAGTGGATGGATCCTAAAAAAGTGGATTTTTCCCAATGGGATTTTCTACACCCGGTTATTCCTACAGACCATCTTACTACGCAAGACCTCGGCAGGCTAGGATCCTGGTGTATGCGGGAGTTTTTCTCGAAACCCGGAAGGATTAACAGGATCATGGAAAGTAATTTTGATCCGCTGGCTAAGCTTTGCTTCAAGGATGTTATGGACGGCATTAATAAATGGGAAGCCGCTGCTACTAAGGGTGAAGTACAGATATAAATTTTAAATTTAGGGGTCCTGCCACTGCGGCACCCTACCGTGCTCACTTGCGTTGCGCGCGGTGAGGGGACTCGCCTCCGTGTCACCCCTAACTTAGAAAAAATTTTTATGTAGGAGGATATCATATGGATACAAAAGCAAAAACAAAAGAAGTGTTGAGCAATTTGTTAAAGGTAAAGATTGATGAGTTAAAGGATGATATATCCTTAATTAACTGTATTGGCGTAGATTCTACCGAAATGGTCGAGTCGGTAATCGCTTTAGAGAAATCATTCGGAGTAAAGCTTAGCCCTAAAGAAATAACCAAGAACTCGACAATTAACGACATAGCAGAGAATATTCAGTCAAAACTAAACAAATGAAAATCGTAGATTTAAGCCTGCCTATCGACGAAACGGCTTTTGAGGTGCATAAAGTCGATATTGAGCGGATAACCCATAAGGCCGGTGTAAAAAAATTTAACCGGGTAATTATGGGCAAAAGCTTATTAGGTAAAATCAAATACGCCTTAGGTCAGAGGATAATTAAAAAAGGCCAGCTACCGGATGAAGAATTTTTGTCTTTGGAAATAGTCCACGCTCCGGTTCATATCGGAACCCACCTGGATTATTCATACCATTACGGATCGAAATCCGAGAACCGGGCTTCTAAAACTTCCGATGAAATCCCCTTAGAGTATTGTTATCAGGATGGTGTTAAACTCGATTTACGGCATAAAAAACCTAATGAAGTGATTACTGCCGATGACATTGTTTCCGCTTTAAAAAAGATAAACTATCAACTTAAACCTTTGGATATTGTTTTGATTAATACCGGAGCCGACAAATTTTACGGCAGCCCGAAATATTTCACTGATTATCCCGGTATTGATGTGACGGCGATAGACTTGTTTTTAGATAAAGGGATTAAAATTTTCGGTGTGGATACCATGGGTATTGACCGGCCCTACAGGTTTATGCTGAAGGAGTTCCTTGATTCAAACGACCCGAAAAAATTTTATCCGGCCCATTTTTACGGCAGAAAAAGAGAATTTATCCACATCGAAAGGCTGGCGAATCTGGAAACCTTGCCGGCCCATGGTTTTAAAATAAACTGTTTTCCGGTCCGGATAAAGAATACAGGAGCGGCTTGGGCGAGAGTTGTTGCTCTTTTAGAAAAATGAAACAGACAGTTTTGATAGCGGGTCCTGCCTGCCGAGCCACCTCTGCCTAAGCTCAACTTTCGTTTGCGCGCGGCCAGGGCTTCGTCTCGACAGTCACCCGCTAATAAAATTCAAGATCGCTGCATTTTATTTTCCTAGTGTTGGTTAGAGGGAGGGAAGAATGGGACATACTTGCAATTCAATAATTATCAATGCGCCTTATGACCTGGTCTTTGATATTTCTAATGATATACCGCGTTGGACGGAGCTGTTCGGAAGCGAATATAAAAAAGCAGAGATAATAAAAAAAGAAAACAATAAAATCACCTTCCGCCTTACTGATGATGAAGAAAAATCATGGGTTTCTTTTAGGCTGCTAAATAAAGATAGTTTTTACACTTACTCCGAACGGTATGAGCCGAAATTCCCTTTCAATTTCATGAAAATAGTCTGGTTGTATACCCCAAAACCGGACGGCGTAGAATTAACCTGGATCCAGCATTTCGAGATGGACGCAAAGGCTAAATTTAATGATGAACAGGTGGAAGGGTTTATTAATAAGCATTCCAAGGAAAACTTACTGATCTTTAAGAGGATTATTGAAGAAGCTGCTGCTAAATGATGAGAAAAACTACATTTAGCATTCTTTGTTTAGAAGGAGCGATTTTATCATTTAATGTTGCCGCGGCCGCGGCCCTGGTCCCTTCGATCGCAGCTGATTTTGCTCTTTCTCAATTTTTTGTAGGCCGAATAATCTGGCTCTATATGCTTCCCTATGGACTAGCCGCATTTTTTTATGGTCCGCTTGTGCGGGCATTTGATGCCCGTAAAGTAGAGCTGTACTGTATATTTTTATTTTCTTTAGCTAACCTGTTAGCAGGATTAAGCTGCGATATATATACCCTTTTTACCGCCCGTTTTTTAATGGGATTTTTCGGGGCTTCGGTGATCCCCTTAGGGTTAATTTTAATCGCCAAGCGTATAGAAAAGAACAAGCGCGGAGCATTCATCGGGATCTTTTTCGGCTCTACCTTTATTGCCTCATTAGCCGGACTATTTTTAAGCGGGATTATCCATTGGCGCCTGATATTTATAATCCCTGCAGTTTTAGGTTTCGTCCTCTGGATTGTTATGTATTTTTATCTACCTTCTTTTAAAGAAGGTTTAAGCCGTTTCCATTTCGGATATTTATCGGCCTTTAAAGATAGAAAAATAATCCTAATTTTTACCTATATTTTCTTGATCAGTTTCGTATATCATGCGGTGCAGCAATGGCTGGCGGTTTATTTTTCTACCCAGCTTTTTTTAAACCAGTTTACTATCAGCATATTGATTACTTTAACATCTTTAAGCGGGATTTTCGGCGAGGTTTTTGGAGGCAGGCTTGCCGATAGAATAGGCCGGCAGAAGGTCATAAATTTAGGTATTTTAACCATGATCATATGTATTTTTACCCTTTTATTAAAATTACCCTTAGGATTATTAAGCCTGATAATGGTCCTTTGGGGTTTAGGCTGGACATTTAATCATGTAGGCCTAGCTACGATGCTTACTGATCTACCTAACGAATTTTTAAATGAAGCTGCCAGTTTAAACAGCGGAGTGCGTTTTATTTCCGGAGGATTAGGAGTGGGCTTGGGCGGCGCCATAATGAAAAAAAGTTTTAATTTGGGCTTCCTAATTTTTGGCAGCAGTCTTTTTTTACTTTTATTTTTCAGCAGGATCTTAAAACTTAAAAACAACATTTCGCGATCATAGGGAGGAAAAGATGAGCACGGATTTAAAAGGAAAAGTTGCAATAGTAACCGGAGCCAGCCGCGGTATCGGTAAAGCCCTTGCTTCTACCGCAGCCAGTTTGGGAATTAACCTGGTAATCGGCGCCCGAAATGAAGGTCCTTTAAAAGAAACAGCGGATGAAATCGCTAAAAAATTTAAAGTCCAGGTCATCCCGGTAGCCTGCGATGTGACAAAATTAGAAGATCTGGAAAATTTGGTAGATACCGCCAAGAAAAAATTCGGTAGAATCGATATTTTGATTAATAACGCCGGTGTTTCCAGCCAGTTTCCTTTCCAAAAACAGCCAATCGAAGATTTTGAAAAATTAGCCCATACAAATTATCTTGGTTATGTCAGGCTGATCCGCCTGGTAATAAATGAAATGATCGAGAATAAAAGCGGCGCGATTATCAATATGGTTTCAGGTTCGACATTATGCGATCCCCTGCCGAGAAATTTTATTGTTTATAGTTCGCTCAAAGTAGGCTTAAGGGCTTTTTCCAAGGGATTATTTTGGGAGCTCAGGGACCATGGTATTAAGGTAACTTCAATATTGCCGGGAGTAACTGATACTGATTTGACCGGAAAACTTCAAGATATAACTGCCGAAAATTCGAGATTAATGAGCACGCAGGCAATCGAAGATGCAGTACGGTTTGCTTTAACCGTACCGGCTAATGTTTGCCCCTTAGAGATCGCGGTAATTAACCAACAAACACCTTGGACTGCTCCGGTAATACCGTTTGAACAGAAGCATCCGGGAAAATAATCAGGAGGAAAGATGAAAAAAGTTATTTTTTTCGCAGCAGTATTATTTTTATCCGCAGCAGGAATTTGTTCGGCCGAAGAGACATTATTGCTGGATGATTTTGAGGTAACTGTTTCCGGCGGAGCAGAAGGCACGGTTGATTTTGGTGCAGGAAATGGTTCAGCGATTAAAGTAATCGGCGCGACTGATGTTAAAAATAGCGGAAAACAGTCATTAAAAGTTGATTATGATGCTGTAGCAGGTGGTTATATGTTTATTGCCCGCGGCAGCGGCCTGGATGCAAAAAATGCCGCCTGGCCGGTTAAACCATCCGATATCAAGTGGGAAGAATACAGCGCCATATCTTTTTATCTTTACGGCTCTGATTCCAAAAAAATGATAGCCTTCGATATAAAAGACAACGGCGCAGAGATCTGGCGGTTTCTAGTCGAAGATAATTTCAAAGGCTGGAAAAAAGTGGTCTGCAGCTTTGATAAATTCATGGTCCGCGACGACTGGCAGCCGCAGGATGCAGACAATAATTTGAACCTTGATTTCCCGATCAAGATTTTCCAATTTGAACCGCTTCCGGAATCAAAAGGCACGCTTTATTTCGATACCGTTGAGCTGATCAAAAAATAAACTGCGCGAATAGGAGGAAACAATGAATAACCAGGACGTTAAGAACCTGAAAAAACGCTACCTTATCTGGCTGTATAAATGCTCAAAATCAATTTTTGACAAATTCGAGCGCAAGTTTACCCAGCTTGATATCGACAGGGATATCTTGAATGATATGGAAAAAGAACTTTTAGGTTCATATCTGCCGCATGAAAAAGATGCTTTGCAGAAATATATTAATGATTTTGGAAAATACATTGAGAATAAAGAAAAGGCCTGTTCGGAATTAAGGGATCAGGGGAAAAAAATAAACCCGGAGTTTATCTTCTCTGAAATAAAATTAGACGCTGTTGAAAAGTCGATTATCAGGGAGTTGGGCAAGAAAGGCCTGGAAGAAATAAAGCGCCTTTATGAGAAAGAAATGTCCGAGCGTATTTTAAAAAGCACGGATAATCAATAAGGACAATGATGTTAATTGATGCGCATAGCCATTGGCTGCCCGATGAGATAATTTCTAATTCCCATTTTTTTCATAAAGGATGGGCGGACATCGAAGGCCAGCTTAAAATCATGGATAAGGCAGGCATAGACTCAAGCGTACTGACCTACCCTACGACCGATGCGCATTTAAAATTAGGAAGCATAAGTCAGCTCGCCCATATCTATAACGATAATATCGCCAAAATTTTAAAAAGCTACCCGGAGAAATTTATCGGCGCAGCAGTGTTGCCGGTTGACAACTCTACTGATATGCTCGAAGAATTAAAGCGGGCAACCGGCCAGCTGGGGTTTAAGGCGGTTTCGCTTGCTTCCAGCTACAATGGGATTTATCTAGACGATAAAATGTTCTTACCTATATATAAGGAGGCGGGAGAAAAAGGGATTCCCATATTTATTCATTCCCAGATTGTTAACCCAATAGGTTTTGAACGGGTAAAAGACCCTCTGCTTACTCCGGTAATCGAATATGTTTTTGATACCACGATTTCCGCAGGCAAGCTTTTGATGTCGGATATTTTCCGCCAGTACCCGAAAGTTAAATTTATTTTTGCTCATTTTGGAGGAGCGATCTGCTATCTTAAACAACGTTTTGACGCAACTTACCAGATGTTACGAAAGATGAATTTTGTTAAAGACTTACAGGCTTTGCCTTCGGATTATTTTAAAAATATTTATGTGGATACTAGCGGCGACACAACCCAGGCTAACTTTCTATTAGCCCTGGAATTAATGGGGCCCAAGCATATTTTGTGGGGCAGCGATTGGCCGGCAAAGCAGGATGTGGCCAGCGGCATTAAAGCTGTCCAGGACCTTGATATATCCCAGGAGGATAAAGAGAATATTTTGGGAAGTAATTTGGCCAAGCTGATCGCTCTTAAATAATAATTATTAATCGAAACTGTTTCGCAGCTAATCGGGAAACGGGGTTAATCTCTGACCCCGTTTCCCGATTGGATCGGAAACAGTTTCTAAAGGAGAGAAAGAATGCAGATGCAGAAGGAAGTTCATTTAACTGGAAAAGATTTAACTCAGATGGTCCAGCTCAGGCCGCAGGATGTCGGCAAATACGCCATTGTGCCGGGGCCGCGTGACCGGCTTGATGTTTTGATGAAAAAGATAGAGAACCCGGTACGTAATTTCTCATTCATGGAATATACTATGTACACCGGTACCTTTGAAGGTATCAAGGTTACCGGGATTAACGGAGGGAGATTCTCAACAGATACATCAATAACAACGGAAGTAATGTGCAATGCCGGCATTGAAAATATCATCCGCATCG
>JAQTTI010000101.1 GCA_028710845.1 Candidatus Omnitrophota bacterium
TTTAAGCTGTCATTTTCGATCTGCTCAGACAAAATTCCCAAAGCATTGACCAAGGGTATGCCGGCATCGATCATGGTCGCTAACTGGCGCGAGAAAATAACCAAGTCTTCCAGCTTGACTTTCTTGCCGCCTTTCTTGGCCTTTTCAGAAACAGCTTTGGCAAAATCAATGGAAACAACCACCAGTTCTTTTTTATGCAGGGTTTCGGCAACTTCTGTCTCGGAGACAGCCTGCATTAACCCGTTAATGGTCTGGCCGGATTTGTCTTTTGCTACGTATTGATATGAATTCATAGGCTATCAGCTACCTTTAAGAATGCATCTACAATTTTGGGGTCAAATTGGGTGCCGCTGTTGCGTTTAATTTCCAAAACGGCTTCGTCTTTGGTCAAAGGTACTTTTCTATAACTCCTAGCCGAACGCATCGCTTCATAAGCATCAGCAACATGAATAATCCGGGCGCCGAGAAGAATGTCATCTCCCTTTCTTCCTTCAGGATAACCGGAGCCGTCGTAATGCTCATGATGCTGTCTCACCAAGTCTACCACTCCGTTTAAAAAAGTCAATGGCTCCAGAATCTGCGCTCCAATAGTGGGGTGCTTGCGGATTTGTTCCCACTCAGCCGGGGTTAATGCAGATGGCTTTAATAAAATACTATCCTCTACGCCAATCTTTCCTAAATCGTGTAATTCGCAGGCCTGACGCAGGATTTCAATATCTTTTGTGGGAAGCTTCATATAGTTGGCGATAATTACCGCGTAGCGGGAAACATTTTCGGAATGGCTGTGGGTGTAATGGTCGCGCGCGTCAATTGCCTGGGCCAGAACTTTGATCGTACGCATATATGTTGAGCGAAGATTTTCATAAAGCCGGCTTAAGTTAGTAGTTGCCTCTTCTATCCTTTTTGCCAAAAGCATATTTTGCTTTTCCAGGGCCTGGTTGTTTTCTTTCAGGCCCAAAGAAAATTTCCGGTTAGCTACAAGCAAACTATGCAGTTTTATCCCCTTTTCTACCAGAAACTTTAATTTCTCGGCATTGACCGGCTGGGTTAAAAATTCATAAATTCCTAAATCGCTGATCTCCTTAATGGCCTCCTTCTGACTTTCATCCAACATTACGATGACAACGCAGTCGGTGTCGATTTTTTTAAGTTCAACCATCAAAGCCGCTGTGTCTATCTGCGGGACCCCATATTTTACGAATACCATTTCGTAATTACATTGTTTCAGGTTGGCAATCCCGCTTTCGGTCGATGGCTCTATGGTAATATTGAAATTACCGAGACTGGATAACTGTTCTTTTATATAGTTCGAACAGGAATTATCGTTACAGATTACAAGTATTTTTCCGAAATTTTCCATAGTTACTCCTCGGTAGTAATCCTTATCGCTTCATCAAGCGTGGTCAATTCTTCTTTTACTTTAAGAAAAGCATCATCCCGCAATGTTTTCATTCCTTGTTTTTCAATCATGTAAGCCCTAATTTCATCTATTGATTTCCTGCGGATAATCATTTCCCTGGCAGTATCATCAATTAAAACTGTTTCTAATACGGCGATCCTGCCGTAGAACCCCGAGTTATTACAATATTTACAACCATGGGCAGCAAAAAAATTAGCTTTCCCCGAAAAACCGATTTTCTTCAAAAGTTCTGCCGGGACCTCAATCGGTTTACGGCACTTAAGACAGATCTTACGCGCCAACCTCTGGGCGCACAACATAACAACGCTGGAGGCGACTAAAAACGGCTCTATCCCCATATCGATAAGCCTGGTTATACTTGAGATCGCATCATTGGTGTGCAGGGTTGAAAGCACGAGCTGCCCGGTAAGCGCAGCCTTAATAGCAATATCGGCGGTTTCAGCATCCCTAATCTCGCCAATCATAATTACATCCGGGCTCTGGCGTAAGATCGAGCGCAGGCCGGAAGCAAAATCAAGCCCGATGTTGGGCTTAACCTGCAGTTGGGTTATACCGTCTACCTGATATTCAACCGGATCTTCGATCGTAATAATATTTCTTTCCGGGGTATTAAGCTGGTTTAATACCGAATAAAGGGTGGTGGATTTACCTGAACCCGTGGGCCCGGTAACCAACAGCATTCCAAAAGGCTTGCCTATAGCTTTTTTAAAAGTAGCTGCCGGCTGGTCGGAAAACCCCAGCTTATCCAACCCGATAGAAAGATTGCCCTTATCCAAAGCACGCAAAACAAATTTCTGCCCGAATGCCGTCGGAAGGCTGGAAACACGAAAGTCTACTTCCCTTCCTTCCGTTTTTACCTTAAACCTTCCATCCTGCGGGATACGGCTTTCAGTTATATCCAGGTTGGAAATAATTTTGAGCCTGGCTAAAATAGCGTTTTGGTTGATTTTCGGCACCCTCAATACATCATGAAGCGCCCCGTCAATCCGGTACCTGATCCGCAAACAGTCTATTTCAGGTTCAACATGAATATCGGATGCCCTTCTTTTTAATGCCTGAGCAAGTATGATATCGACTAATTGGACTATAGGGGCTTTCTCGCTTTCCATAAGGACATTGGAAAGCTCGATTTCGTCCGTCTTAAGCAATTCCAGATTTTTCGCCTGGTCAGAATCATGCTCAAGCTCTGACTCTTCAATTATATTCTGCATATCCTTGATTTCTTTATGGTATTGGGTATCGATTGCGTGGCTGATCTCTTCATCCGGGCTTAAAACAATATCAATGTTGCATCCTGTAAAATTACTTAGATCATCAAGGGCAAAAATATTTAAGGGGTCACTCATTGCCACCGTCAAAGTAGTCCCTATCCTCGATAACGGAATCGTATTATAGAGCTTGGCCATGCGTTCGGGGATTAAATTTACAATCTCCTCATCAAATCTAAATTTTCCCAGCCGCAAGGTAGGAAGATAAAGCTGCTCCGAAAACAAAGAAAGCAGTACGTCCTCGGTAACAATCTTCTCATCAACCAGGACTCTTCTCAAGGGCACGCCTCTTTCTTTTTGCAGGCTTAAAGCGCGGTCAAGCTGGGTTTTATTGATATGCTGGCTTTTAAGTAATATTTCGATTATGTTTTCTTTTAATGAATGCATT
>JAQTTI010000023.1 GCA_028710845.1 Candidatus Omnitrophota bacterium
AAAGTAGCCATGTTTGGTGCGATCATGCCGGCACCCTTGGCGATTCCACAGATATTTACTGTTTTGCCGCCTATTTTTAAATTCAAACTTATTTCTTTAGCAAATGTATCAGTTGTCATAATTGCTTTTTTGGCTTTATGTATACCTTGGCTCGATAAACCGGAAACAAGCTCGGGAATCCCTGTGATTATTTTTGAAACATCCAATCTTTTTCCGATAATACCAGTAGAATTAACCAGAATGCTATTACTTGAAATTTTCAATTCTCTTGCCAGATAAACTGCCGTCTTAGAAGCGTCATTAAGCCCAGCCTGGCCGGTAAAACAATTGGCATTACCGCTGTTGATAATCGCTGCCCGGCAATATTTCTGTTTTCTTAAGTGCTTTTTAGAGACTATCAAAGGGGCCGCGATAATCTTGTTTTTTGTAAATTTTGCCGAGGCTAAGGCGGGATACTCGGAATAAATAAGCGCCAGATCAAGTTTACCGGATTTTTTTAATCCACAGGCTATCCCGTTTGCCTTAAAGCCGATTGGCAGAATCGTTTTTTTCATAGTAATCCCGCGGTTTCGGGCAACTTATAAATTATATTCATATTCTGAACCGCCTGACTGGACGCACCTTTCAATAAATTATCAATAACACTAATGATAATTATCGAGCTGCCAAAATCCTTTACCCCTATATCGCAAAAATTTGTTTTAACCACATCTTTGATCCTGGGAAATTGCCCCTCAGGCTTTATTCTCACAAAGGGCTCATTTTTATAGAATTTTCTGTATAATTCAAAAATACTCTTAACTTTTAATTTTGCCCCGGCGGCTTTTTTGACATAAATGGTAGAGAGTATCCCCCGGTCAATGGGCAAAAGGTGCGGAACAAAGATCGCCTCCACTTTTTTACCGGAAATTTTCGATAGCGCCTGGTTGATCTCCGGAATATGTTGATGGGTGTTGACTTTATAGGCCCGGAAATCATCTTGGATCTCTGAAAACAGATACTCCTTTTCAAGCTTCTTTCCTGCCCCGCTTACTCCTGACTTTGCGTCGATGATTATTGAATCCGTATCGGCTAAGTTTACAGCCAAAAGAGGCGCCAACCCCAAAATCGCTCCGGTCGGATAGCATCCCGGATTAGCAACCAGGTTTGCCGATTTTATATCGGCCCGGTTAAGTTCCGGAAGGCCGTAAACTGATTTCCTTAAGTTTAGTTTATCGCTATGGCCGGTTTTATAAAATTTTTCAAAGACCTTGGGGTTTTTAATCCGGTAGTCCGCGCTTAGGTCAATTACTTTTTTTCCTAAACTTAAAAGCTTAGGGACAAATTTCATCGAAACGGTGTGAGGAAGCGCAAGGAAAATAAGATCGCAGTCTTTTTTTATCTCGGCAAAATCAGGTTTTTTACAAACCAGATCGATTCTTTTTTTAAATTTCGGGAATACACTGGAGATAGCTTGGGCTCCCGCACCGCCGCTATTATAAAGGTGGGTTATTTTAACGCTCGGGTGTTTCAATAAAAGCTCGATCAGAACTTCACCAGTATGCCCGGTTGCACCGATTATACCTACGTTAATCGACATTTTTTCCTTTCGCATTAATGCATTATATTATGATAAAATCTATTCCCCGTCAAGGATTTTTCTCGTCGGGACTGAAAGTCAGCACCACTCACACCCGCCGATAAATTTTGTTAAACTCTAGAAAACTTGAAGTTTAATGTAATGTAATGGAATGTATAAGCAACTGGCTTGTTTTTGTTCCGCAAGCGCACCTAAGGAATCTTGCGCGGGCACGGTGCCCCGCCACAGGCGGGGCGAGCGCAAGATTCCGCTGGAGCGAAGATTTTCCACGCCGGGGAAAATCGAGCGGTGCGCGAGGAACAAAACAAGACAGGTGCTATTGCTACATAAAACAAAAAAATCCCGCTTCATCAGCGGGACTTTTTTAAAAATTTAATTTTAAAATTTAGTTCATTTACCTCTTTGTCCACTGGAAGCGTTTGCGCGCGCCCTTTTGGCCGTATTTTTTGCGTTCCTTCATACGCGGATCGCGGGTTAGATAGCCGTTTTTACGTAATATCTGCTTAAAGGCATCGTCGACTGACAATAATGCTTTGGCAATACCCAAACGCAATGCACCGGCCTGGCCGGTTAAACCGCCGCCGGCAAGACTGGCTGAAACATTAAATTTACTTGCGCTTTCTGTAAGCGTTAAAGGCTGCAACACAATGATCCGGTCAGTCTCCCGGATGAAATATTTTTCGAAAGGCCGGCCATTGATCAAAATTTTTCCTGTGCCCGGTTCCAGACGGACCCTGGCTGTTGATTCTTTCCGCCTGCCTAATGATATTATTGTTGTTGAATCACTCATTACTTTTTAGCCTCCAAAACAATAGGTTTCAAACCGGTTAAATTATGCTTATCATCGGCAAAAACCCTCAATTTTTTAACTAAATCTGCGCCTAACGAACCTCCGGGAAGCATTCTTGACACGGCCAATTGGATTACTGTGGTCGGTTTCTTGGCCAAAAGTACCTCTAAAGTCACTTCGCGCTGTCCGCCTGAATAACCGGAATACCTGCGGTAAACCTTTTGCTTTAGTTTACGGCCGGTAACCTTAACCTGAGAAGCATTGATTACAATTACACCATCGCCCGTATCAAGGTGAGGGGTAAAAATCGGCTTATGCTTACCTCTTAGAATGGTAGCGATCTTGGTTGCCAGCCTTCCTAGCGTCTGGCCTTTGGCATCAGCGATATACCACTTCCTCTTAATGTCTTCTGCTTTAGCTGTATATGTCTTTTTCATAGAAAAATAATTATAACAGATTATTAAATAATGTCAATTAATATTTAACTTTTACCAGGCATAAACCTTTCGCCGGCAAAGTCGGCCCGGCCAACCTGCGGTTGCCTGATTTCAGTATTCTCAGCATACTCCCTTTGGTAAATCTACCCCTGCCTATTTCAAGCAAAGTGCCGGCAATATTACGGACCATATTATAAACAAAACTGTCCGCTTCGATATCGATGTGCAAAAAATCCTTTTCCTTTGAGATCTTAATGCTTTTAACTGTTTTTACGGGGTTCCTGAACCTTTCCTCAGTAGCCTGAAAGGCTTTAAAATTATGCCTTCCGCTAAGGATCTTAGCTTCCCTGCGCATCAGCCGAAGATCAAGTGGATGGTGAAAAAAATATACCCTCTGGGCTAGAAGCGCAGAAGAATAGTTGCGGTTTAATATAGTATAACGATAGACCTTGGATTTTGCGCTGAACCTACTGTTAAAATCAGGCCCAACCCTCCTAATCCCGGTTACCTTAATATCCTCGGGCAACAGGCAATTTAGGGCCCAACGCAGCTTTTGGAGAGGAATCTTGGTTGAACTTTTAAAATTAGCAACCTGTGAAAGAGCATGTACTCCTGAATCTGTGCGCCCGGCAACGATAAGCTTGATATCTTCCTGCAAAACCTTTTTAAGGACCTTTTCCAAAACGCACTGAATGGTCCTGGCTGAACGGTAGGATGAATTTTTTGTGTTTTGCTCCTGCCAACCGTAATAACGCGAGCCGTCGTATTCTATTTCGAGCTTGAGATTATGCATTCAGCAATCTGAACGGCGTTAGTCGCAGCACCCTTACGCAAATTATCCGCCACAACCCAAAGCCATAATCCGTTCTGGTTAAAAGCATCCTGGCGGACGCGGCCGACAAAAGTCTCATCTTTGCCTTCAACATCTTTCGGCATAGGATAAAGGTTATTCTTGGGATCGTCTGTGAGAATAACCCCCGGAGCCTTCGACAAAATCTTTTTAGCCTGCTGGGCGGTTAAAGGTTTTATTGTTTCAATGTAAACCGATTCGCAATGGCCTGTCCTTACAGGCACGCGCACAGTGGTCGCCGAAATTTTAATTTTAGGCGCATGCATTATTTTATGGGTTTCGTGAACCAGCTTCCACTCCTCATTAGTATAATCGCCTTCTACAAAACTTCCGATATGCGGAAAACAATTATAAGCCAACTGCTGGGGCATGGATTTATTTGACGCGTTAACCTGAACATTGACACAATCGCCCTGGACAATTAATTTAGTTTCTTCTTTTAACTGTTCAACCGCGCCTTTTCCGGCGCCGCTTGAGGCCTGCAAGGTTGTTACTATTATCTTTTTTATCCCGGCTTTTTTATGGATCGGATTAAGGGCAACTACCATCTGAATAGTCGAACAATTAGGATTGGCGATTATCCCTTTATGTTTCTTTACATCCATAGCGTTAACTTCGGGGACAACCAAAGGCACTTTTGGGTCCATCCGAAAATCTGCTCCGTTATCTATAACCACTGCCCCTCTTTTTACCGCTTCCTGCGCAAAAGTAACAGCTGCGCCTTTTTCTCCTTCAGTTCCGGCAAATAAAGCAATATCGATTCCGGCAAAACCTTCGGGAGTAATCGGTTCGACCGAATAAACCTGTCCATCAACATTAATATCGCGAGCTGAACGGGCGAAAACCTTTAAATTATTAACAGGAAAATTACGTTGCTTTAGAACGCGTAGCATCTCGATCCCCACTGCTCCTGCCCCAATTACCGCAACATTGCATTTCTTCATTCAAATACTCCTTGAGTTAAAGTTTATTAACTACCAGATCACCGATTTCCGCAGTCGAATAACCCATTCTTCCCGCAGCTAATGACTTTACATCTTTGTTAACTAAATTAATTACGGTATCCTCGATTGCCTTAGCTGCTTTATTCTCGCCTAAATTTTCAAGCATCATGCCGCAGGCGCAAATGGCGGCCAAAGGATTAATCACGTTCTTTCCCGTATATTTGGGCGCGCTTCCGCCGATAGGCTCAAACATGGAAACCCCTTCAGGATTAATGTTGCCTCCGGCAGCAATACCCATTCCGCCCTGGATCATTGCTCCCAGATCCGTAATAATGTCTCCGAACATGTTGTCGGTTACGATCACATCGAACCATTCCGGATTTTTTACAAACCACATAGTTGTAGCGTCAACATGAGCATAATCAGTTGTTACGTCCGGATACTCCTTGGCTACTTCATTAAACGTCCTTTCCCAAAGATTCCAAGCATAGGTTAAAACATTGGTTTTTCCGCAAAGGGTAAGTTTCTTCCTCTTGTTACGCTTACGCGTATATTCAAAAGCATACCTGATGCAGCGCTCGACCCCTTTGCGCGTATTATAAGATATCTGGATCGCCACTTCTTTAGCCGTATCCTTATCCCTAAACTCCCCCATGCCTTTATATAGCCCTTCGGAATTCTCGCGGACCACCACAAAATCGATATCCTCAGGTTTTTTATCTTTTAACGGGCAGTAATCGGAATTGTATAGTTTGACCGGACGAAGGTTGATATATTGATCCAGAGCAAATCTCAACTTAAGTAAAACGCCCGTCTCGATGATCCCTGGTTTTACGTCAGGGTCTCCGACTGCACCGAGATAGATGGCGTTGAATTTTTTTAACTCCTCAATATCACTATCATCAACCAGCTTACCGGTCTTTAAATACCTTTTACCGCTAAAATCAAAAAGCTTAGTTTCATATTTAAAACCGAATTTCTTGCTGACTGCCTGCAGGACCTTCAAGCCTTCATTAACTACTTCGGGGCCGGTACCATCTCCGGGGATTACCGCTATTTTATGCATTTTAAGCCTTCCTTCTTTTTAATATACTCTATCAAACCACCGCAGGAAACAATCTCCTGTAAAAATTCCGGGAATGCCTGGGTTTTGAAGTTTTTGTCCTGGGTTATATTTTTAATTACTCCGCTAGACAAATCAATTTCGACTATATCTCCATCGTTAATCATATCCACATCTAATGACTCTAAAAACGGCAGGCCGATATTTATCGCATTTCTAAAAAATATGGCGGCAAAACTTTTCGCAATCACCGCAGAAATCCCGCAGCCTTTGATTGCCAAAGGGGCATGCTCCCTGCTTGAGCCGCAGCCAAAATTATTTCCCGCTACAATTATATCTCCAGGGCTTACTTTCTGAGAGAACTCCGGACTAATGGTTTCCATGCAATGCGAACCTAATTCTTTAGGATCGGTAGAAACCAGGTATTTAGCCGCGATAATATCATCAGTATTAACATCATCGCCGAATTTATGCACCTTACCTTTTATTATCACTATTCTCCTTCAGGGACGGTTCTCAAAACAAAGGAAAACTGTCCCTTTTTAGGGGACGGTTCTGCTTTGAGTTGAGAACCGTCCCTAATTAAATTTTGGCTGGATGAGTAATTTTACCGGTAATTGCCGATGCCGCAGCAACCGCCGGGTTAGAAAGATAAACAAAAGATTTCGGGCTGCCCATCCTGCCTAAGAAATTCCTATTGGTAGTAGCTATTGCCACTTCTCCTTCAGCCAAAATTCCCATGTGTCCGCCAAGGCACGGCCCGCAAGTCGGTGTTGAAAATACGCCGCCGGCTTTTACAAAAATTTCAGCCAAACCTTCTTTTACCGCCTCAAGATATATCTTCTGGGTCGCCGGAAAAACTATTAATTTGACTCCTTTTGCTGCTTTTTTTCCTTTTAGTAGCTTTGCGGCAATACGCAGGTCCGAAATCCTGCCGTTAGTACATGAACCGATAACTACCTGGTCCACTTTTATATCTTTCAGGCCGCTCACCGGCTTAACATTGCTGGGTAAATGCGGGCAAGCTACCTGTGGTTCAAGCTTGGTAACATCCCATTCATAAATTTTTTCATAAACAGCGTCTTTATCCGAATAATAATATTTAGGTTTACGTTTAAAACCGGACACATATTCTTTGGTAGTCTCATCCGGCTCAATCAAACCTGCCCGGGCGCCTGCTTCGATGGCCATATTCGACATCGAAAAACGGTCATCCATCCCTAGTTTTCTGATTACCGGTCCGGAATATTCCATTACTTTATACAAAGCGCCGTCTACTCCGATTTGACCGATTGTATAAAGAATCAGGTCCTTGCCGCCAACCCATTTATTCAACTTGCCTTTATATATATACTTATTCGTAGCCGGGACTTTTAACCAACATTTTCCGTCAATATATGCGCGGGCTAGATCGGTCGAGCCCATTCCGGTTGCATAAGCACCTAAGGCCCCATAAGTACAGGTATGCGAATCGGCGCCGATTACAAGATCACCGGGAAGCACAATACCCTGCTCAGGTAAAAGCGCATGCTCGATACCCATTAATCCGATTTCAAAATAATTTTTAATCCCCTGCTCTTTGGCGAAGTTAGCCAGAATCTTGCATTGATTTGCGCTTTTTAAATCCTTAGCTGGCGCAAAATGATCAGGAACCAAAACAACCTTATTTTTATTAAATACTTTGCTAAAACCTGATTTATTAAATTCCGAGATTGCAAGAGGCGCAGTTATATCATTTGCCAAGGCAACATCTACCTTAGCTTCGATAAACTCTCCGGGCTTAACTGGACCCTTGGCAGCAATATGCGCCATTAAGATTTTTTCTGCTATTGTATTTCCCATATTTAAATAATTAGATGAATTTTTTGACTATCAGAGAAGCATTGTGCCCGCCGAATCCTAAAGAATTGGACATGCAGGCTCTTACGCTAGCTTTACGGGCTACATTAGGCACGTAATCCAAATCGCAATCAGGATCCGGATGTTCATAGTTAATGGTGGGAGGAACAACACCGTCTTTAATTGCCATACAACAAACAACAAATTCTACTCCGCCGGCTGCGCCCAACAAATGGCCGGTCATTGATTTTGTAGAAGAAACCATGACCTTCTTGCTATGCGGACCAAAAGCCCTTTTCATCGATAAAGTTTCAATTTTATCATTAAGCTTGGTAGAGGTACCGTGCGCGTTTATATAATCCACATCTTCGGGGTTCATCCCGGCATCTTTTAAGGCTATGGACATCGCCGCACCGGCGCCTTCACCTTCCGGATCAGGAGCAGTTATATGAAACGCATCACAGGTCATGCCAAAACCCACAATTTCGGCGATTATATTAGCATTTCTTTTTTTGGCATGCTCTAATGTTTCCATAACTACCAACCCGCTTCCTTCGGCCATTATAAAACCATCCCGCTCAAGGTCAAAGGGACGGCTAGCCTTACCCGGTTCGTTATTCCTGGTAGAAAGCGCTTTGAGAGCGCAAAACCCCCCCACTGCTGTCGGGACTATACAGCTTTCAGTGCCCCCGGTAACCATTACATCAGAATCACCGTAAAGAATAGTACGATAAGCTTCGCCTATTGCATGAGAACCTGAGGCGCAGGCGGTAGCCACACAGGAGTTAGGGCCTTTTAACCCGTGAATAATGGCAACCAGTCCGCTGGCTTCATTGACAATAAGCATGGGAATAAGAAATGGAGACAACCTTGACGGGCCCTTATTAAGGTAAACTTTATGTTCTTCTTCGATTGTATGCAAGCTGCCGATACCGGAACCAATAATAACGCCGATACGATTCCTGTCTTCTTTATCCAGATCAAGCCCGCTTGACTCTATCGCCTGTTTTGCCGCAGCTACGGCGTATTGTACAAATTTAGCGGTCCTCTTAACATCTTTTAAGCTGATCCCGTAATTGATAGGATTGAAATTTTTTACTTCGGCTGCGATCCTGGAGTCAAACTCCTTAGCATCAAAGCTGGTAATCGGCCCAACTCCGCCCTGGCCATCTTTTAAAGATTGCCAGAAGCTTTCGACCTCATTGCCTACCGGGCTGATTACGCCCAAACCTGTGATTACAACTCTTTTTTTCATATATTGACTAATATAAATTTACCCCGCTAGAATATAAATGCGGGGTAAATTGTGAAATATTTTATCTAGGTTTTTTATTTGGCGGTCTTCTCATCAATATACTTGATGGCATCGCCAACAGTAGCTATCTTTTCTGCGTCATCATCGGGGATTTCAATGCCAAACTCTTCTTCTAATGCCATGACCAGCTCTACGGTATCCAAAGAATCAGCGCCTAAATCATCGACAAATGATGCCTCAGGGGTTACTTCTTCGGGTTTAACGCCTAACTGTTCTGCAATTATCGACTTTACTTTCTCTTGTGATGCCATTCTTTTCCCTCCTTGGGTTATTATGCTTTATTATGCCATGACCATGCCGCCGTCGACCGTGATTGTTTGGCCGGTTATATAGCTTGATTCTTCCGAAGCCAGGAACAAACAAACGTTCGCAACATCTTGCGGCGTGCCTAACTTAGCTAAAGGAATTGCCTCCATCATCTTCTTCTTGATGTCTTCCGGAAGCTTAGCCGTCATTTCTGTCTGGATAAATCCGGGAGCTACTGCATTAGCATTAATATTACGGCTGGCTAATTCCTTGGCTACTGTTTTTGTAAGAGCAATTATTCCGGCTTTTGATGCGGCATAATTTGCCTGCCCGGGGTTACCCATCAAACCAATGATCGAAGCTATGCTAATTATCTTTCCGCTTCTTTGTTTAATCATCGGTCTGGTTACGGCTTTAATGCAGTTAAAAGTACCCTTTAAATTGACATTAATTACCGCGTCCCAGTCCGCCAGGGACATTCTAAGCAAAAGATTATCCTTAGTAATCCCAGCGTTGTTAACTAATATATCAACCTTTCCCATTTTGTCAAGAATTTTGTTTATCCCTTCTTCTACCTTTTCATAAGAAGTAACATCCATCTCTAAAGCCATGGCTTTTCTGCCTAAAGCTTCAATTTCAGAGGCTGTTTTTTGGGCAATTTCCAAGTTCACATCGGCTACGACAATATCAGCCCCCTCCTTGGCAAAAGTCATTGCTATTGCCTGGCCGATTCCCCTGGCGCCACCGGTTATTAAAGCTACTTTGCCTATTAAACGCATATATACCTCCTTAAAGAGGAATTCCTATTGTTTATCATTAGGTCTAAGTTCTGAAGCAGACTGATCTTCGGTTTTAATTTTCTCAAGATAAGCCTTAGCTGCTGACTCGGCAAGATAATCTAAGCCGCCGCATTCTTCTTTAATGCCTAAGGCTTCCTTAAACTGCGCCTCGGCTTCCGGATATTTCTCCTGCAAAAAGAAGGAAACACCCAGAAAAACATAGGCAAAACGGCTTTTATAGAAAAAAATTGGCGGCGGGTTTAGGTCTTCGAAAATAAAGGACCTTCCTGTTCCCTGATTATTAATATTAGGATTAAAATAAAGCGTATCCGGAAGCTCTACTGATTGCTCATCGTAAATAAGGGTAAATTTATCAAACTGGGCACTTTTTTTACTAATAGCGGCAGACCACTCCCTCAAGTGCGAGAAATTATCCAGTTTTGCCATACTCGGTACAAGTAGAACTGCCCTGTTTAATTCATGCAGGCTTTCCTTGTACATTTTTTTCTTAAAATAGACAACTGCCTTGTTAAAATAAATTACTGCTCTAAACGGCGAATTCTCCAATTTCAGGGCCTTCTCAAATTCCATTAAAGCCCGATCATAATCTCCTTTGAGGCAAAAAGCACAGGCTAAATTATGATGGGCGCCGGCATTAGAAGGATCTTTCTTTATTACCTGAGTAAATTGACTTATCGCCTGGTCGAATATTCCCTGATATAACGATTTGGTAGCAGTGGAAAAATCCGCCTTCGGAGCAATAGTCTCGGCAAAACACAGGAAAGGGAAACCAAAAACTATTGCTAATAAAATTAACAAATTGGTTTTTTTCATTTTGACAAGCTCCTTACTTTAATGTCAAATCTTCCTTTTTTTCTATATTTCTGACTTGAGAGTTGCTGTCAATACGCCGCATCAGGCCTTTTAAAACTTTCCCCGGCCCAAACTCGATAAAATTTGATACCCCTTTGGAAAGCATGAATCCCATTGAATCTTCCCAGAGAACGCTTCCGGAAACCTGGCGGATCAGATTATCTTTTATCTCATCTGCCCCCGAAGCAGGTCTGGCTGTGACATTACTAATTACCGGAAATTCAGGCTCATTGAACCGTATATTTTCTAATTCTTTGGCTAACTTTACAGAAGCCCCCTGCATAAAAGAAGAATGAAACGCTCCACTAACTTCCAGGATAACCGCAAGTTTGGCCCCTTTTTCTTTCGCTAACCCTTGGGCGATTTCGATTGCTTCGGCAGAACCTGAAATAACCACCTGGCCGGGACAATTGATATTAGCTACTTCGGCTTTAACTGCCTGGCAGATTTCTTTAACTTTATCCAGCTCTAAACCGATTATCGAAAGCATTTTTCCGGGGTGCTCGACCGCTTCTTTTTCCATAAACTCCCCGCGCTTTCTAACCAGATAAACTGCGTCTTCAAAACCGAGCGCTCCTGCAGCAACTAAAGCTGAATACTCACCTAAGCTTAAACCTGCAAAATAACCCTCAGTTTGCGGATGCTTTGTTTTATAAATCTGCCAACAGGCAATTGACATGGTAACAATCGCCGGCTGGCAATTATCAGTTTTAGTCAATTCTTCAAGCGGGCCGTTAAACATCAGGCTACTTAATGAAAAACCTAAAACTTTATCTGCCTTTTCAAAGACCTGTTTTGCTTCCGGAAAAGTTTCGAACAGATCCTTGCCCATGCCTACATATTGGCTGCCCTGTCCGGCAAAAAGATAGCCTACCATTCAATAATACAGGCGCCCCAGACCAAGCCTGCGCCAAATGCGTCAAGGAGGATAATATCGCCCTTTTTAACCTTTCCTTCTTCTACCGCTTCACAAAGAGCCGTTACAGTAGAAGCGCTGGACATATTCCCGCATCTTTCAATATTTAAATAAACCCTTTCGTTCGGGATACCTAATTTTTTGGCTACAGCCATAATAATCCGTGAGTTTGCCTGATGAGGAATAATAAGATCTACGTCCGCGAAAGTCATCCCAGCCTGTTCCAAGACAGTTTCCGCAGCGCTAGTCATGGTATTAACTGCGATTTTAAATAGCTCGTTACCCTGCATTTTAAGGTAATGCATCCGGTTTCTTACGGTTTCGGTAGTTGCCGGATTTCGGGAACCACCTGCTGGTATATTCAATATACCAACCTTAGAACCGTCGCAGCCTAAATAAGTGGAAATAATTCCGCCCTTCTTTACCTCCGATAAAACTACCGCGCCGGCGCCATCCCCGAATAAAACGCAGGTATTGCGATCCTGCCAGTCAGTAATCGAAGATAGAGTTTCAGCGCC
>JAQTTI010000024.1 GCA_028710845.1 Candidatus Omnitrophota bacterium
TTTAAAAGCAAGATAAACAATTACGGCTGCCATAATCAAACCAGTCGCCGGCCTGACTGATGCATCCTCCAGTATTTCCCTGAAATTATGATGCCTATGCTCAAGCCGCTGGGCCTCTTCTACAATTTTACCAATCTCAAGCCAGCGCTCTTTATGCTCGAGTTTATTTCTCGAAGGAGGCTTAATTTCTTTAATCCTTTGAATTAATAATTTAATCCCGGAACCGGTTACGGCGCAAGTTGAAACTACCGGGACTCCCAATAACTGCTCAAGCTTGACGGCATCTATATGTATTCCCCTGTGGGCTGCATCATCACACATATTCATCGCAACAATTACCGGCAATCCTTCTTCGATTAACTGCAAGGTTAAAAGAAGATTTCTTTCCAGGTTGGTCGAATCAATAATATTAATAACGGCAAATTCGTCCTTGGGATGTTCTTTTAATAAAGATACTGCTACTTCTTCGGCCTTAGAAGTTGGATCCAATGAATATGTGCCCGGTAAATCTATAACCTCAACTTTCTGGCTATCCAGCCCCAGATATCCTTTGGCTAATTCAACTGTCGTTCCGGGATAATTGGAAGAGATCACCTGGACCCCGGTAAGACGGGAGAATACAACGCTTTTACCAACATTAGGATTACCGATTAAATAGATCTTTTTAATCATTTCTCAACGATTATTTTGGCTGCAACGCCGTGGCCTAAGGCAAAAATGCTTCTGCCGACCTTAATAACTACAGGCCCCCGCAAACCAATATGGCTTAGTTTGATGATTTCTTTGCCTTTATAGGCACCCATACTCATTAATCTTTTTTCCAGGTTAGAGCCGCCGGCAATTTCAGTAATTCTGACTTTTTCATTCTCCTTAATATTCAATAATGATATTTTTTTCATTTATTCCTTTAAGGTTGCCTTATTTTAAATGATTCTAACATACTGGGCCTTTAAAGTACATTAATAACAAAATCCAACACTAGTCCCGCTTAAAACCGAAACTGTTTCGCTTATAATCGGGAAACAGGGACAGAGGCATGCCCCGTTTTCCGATTGGATTGGAAACAGTTTCGATTCTGCACTTAAAGTACATTAATAACATAATCCAACACTAAATCTGCCTGCTTAGCTGCGGCAATATTAACCCTAGGTGATAAAGCAGGTTTTTGGCTTATATCGGATTTCAGGTCTCCCACTATCACCAGTTTATCTTTTAATTTATGGACCTTAATATCGTCACTTGAACCTATCCCGCCTAAACCCGATACCGCTACCACAAATTTACCTAAACCAAGCAGATTTTCTACCAGCAGGCTTTTATATTCCGAACGATCAAGGCATTCTACAACCAGATCGCAGCCGGAAAAAAACTTTTCGATATTTGATTTATCGATTTTTTGGTTAATCAGGGTAAGTTCTAAACCGGGATTTATCCTGAGCAGGTTAATCTTAAGCGCTTCCACCTTATCCATACCAACCTGATCCAAAAAATAAAATTGCCGGTCCAGATTTGAAGGCGTTATTTTATCAAAATCTACTATGGTTAATTTAGTAAAACCCACCCTCACCAGATTAAGGGCGCAATTTGAACCTAATCCGCCTGCGCCAGCTAAACCGATTTTGGCGGCCCGGATTTTCTTTAACCCCTCTTCACCTATTTTTTTTATTAAATTATCATTTAAAGAATCCACTTATATCTGCAGCCAGTCCTTAAAAACTGACTGGTAGCCTTTCCTTTCCAGCATTATTTTAATTTCATCTACATTTCTGCGGTCCTGAATTTCAAATTGCGAAGTTTTACCGCCTATGGTATGCCCTCCTACGGCCGTAGTCGAGGCTGCCGATATCTTAGTAATTCCCAGCGGAATCAAACCTTCCCTGAATTCCGGATTTTCACGGGTAGACAGAGAAATTCCCAAGCGGGGTAAAAATATTCTTAAAGCCAAGATTGTCTGGGCGATATTTCTATCGCTTACCGGACTGACAGGCTTAAAACCACCTACCTGAGGCTGGATACGGGGGACAGATATCCCTATTTCTGCTTCCGGAAACTTATCCTGAAGATATTTTGCGTGTAACCCAAGGATAAATACTTCCCTTCTCCATTCTCCCAGGCCAAATAAAGTTCCAATAGATATACTCCTCATTCCGGCTTCGGCACCCCTTTCCGGAGCATCAATCCTGAATTTATAATCTTTTTTCGGTCCATAAACATGTATTTTAGCATATAAACTATCATCATAGGTCTCTTGGTAGATAGTTAAACCATCAACCCCTTCATTAACCAGCTGGGTATATTCGTTTACGGTTAAAGGATAGACTTCGATAGATATAGATGAAAAATATTTTTTTAATATCCTGACACAATCCTTAATGTAGCTAACCGGGCTTTCGCCCCTTGACTCACCGGTTAAAATCAAAATATGCTTTAAGCCTAAAGAATGGATATATTGGGCTTCTTGATCAACCTCTTCTGGGTTCAGTTTTCTTCGTTCAATATTATTGTTAAAATTAAAACCGCAATATGCACAAGAGTTATCGCAATAGTTAGATAAATACATCGGGGTATAAAGCTGGACTGTATTGCCGAAATTATTCCTGGTTATGGCCTGCGCTTTTTGGGCCATACTCTCAAGAAAATTTTCAGCTTGAGGAGATAAAAGATATATAAAATGGTCTAAATCAAGCCGGTCTCTTTCCAAAATAGGCTGGATGGAAACAGGCGAATTGCTTCGAAAAACCTTATCCAGATCAAAATTCCTGTATTTTATATAAACATCATAAAAACTCATTTTTTATCCCTTAAAAAACCGGTTAAAGGGCTTGAAGCACTGGCAGTCTTTTCTATTGCCGGAATTCCGGACAGATAAGCAAGCCTTCCAGCGTAAACAGATTCACTAAAAGCTTTAGCCATCTTTACCGGATCATTAGAAACAGCGATAGCAGTATTAACGAGTACAGCCGCAGAACCTAATTCCATACATTCACAAGCTTCCGAAGGCCTGCCTAAGCCGGCATCTACTATGATTGGCAGATTAATCTCATTAATCATAATCTCAATCAGCTCTCGCGTTTTTACACCCCGATTACTCCCTATCGGAGAACCCAAAGGCATAACTGCTGCTGCGCCGGCCTCAGCCATCCTTCTGCCCATAGATAAATCGGGGCTCATATAAGGAAAAACTACAAATCCTTCTCTTACTAAGGTCTCAACCGCTTTAAGAGTTTCCAAATTATCAGGAAGCAAGTATTTATTGTCCCGAATTACTTCTATTTTTATCCAGTTTCCTGCTCCGGCTGCTTTGGCCAGACGGGCAATCCGGATTGCTTCATCAGCATTCCTGGCTCCCGAAGTATTAATCATAACCCGGCAGGATTCCGGCACAAAATCCATAATATTTTCATTTTTCGAATCAGGGTCAACTCTCCTTAAAGCAACCGTGGCCACTTCGGCTTTAGCGGCTCCCAAAGACTGTTTCATTATCGAATAACTGGAAAACTTACCGGTTCCGATAAAAAGCCTGTTACCTATTTCTTCCCCCGCTATTTCTAATAAATCTTCCATGATTATCCTCCGCCCACAAAGCTAACAATTTCAACAACGTCATTTTCTTTTAGAATTATGTCCTGCCATTCTTCTTTCGGTATAATCCGCTTATTATGTTCTAATACCAAATTATCCTGGCATAGCCCTTTTTCTGCAATAATCTCCCCCAGAGTAGATTTTTTAATCTCCTCGGACTTGCCGTTAATATTTATTCTCATTCTTTCTCCTATGGTTTTCTAAAAACTAAATAAAAAACCCTCATGCCTAAGCATAAGGGCTTAAAATTTTCCCTACGCTGGCATTACCCAGATCAGGTACAAGGGTAATCTGCTTATCACGCAGAACTCTCAGGCTGCCTAACAGCCTCCCCATCAGATCCCAGTATAAATACTAAGCTATTTTTGTCAAGATGTTTAATAATCCAGACTATGTCCGGACATAGACATTCCCGATTCCGATATTGCTTCACCTTTGTTCGCGACTTCTTTACTTTGCGCCTGTAATTCTTTGTCAACCTTTTCGATATATTTGTCCGGATCTTTTTTAAACTCATCAACACATGCCGGACAACAAAGATTATAAACCTTGCCTTGATATTCATATGTTGCCGGAGCCAAGCCACCCTGGCCTATCTTTTCCCCGGAAACCGGGCAAATTTTATTACCTACATTTATTGCCTCCATTTGACCGAATACTTCTGCCTTATCGGAAACTTCTTGCGCCTGCACAAATACCGGTATTTCCACTCCTAGAATAAATAACAGTATGGCTAAGTTAAACAATATTCTCATTTTTACCCTCCGCCCTTTTTTGTTCTTTATTGAATTGTTTCTCTTTTAACCAACAATATAATACGGGAACTAAAAATGCATTCGACAATGTGGCGGTAACTAAACCTCCGACCGTCGGTGCTGCCATCGGCCGCATTATTTCAGAACCGACTCCTGTTGAAAACATCACCGGTATCAAAGCGATAATAGTCGTAGTAGTGGTCATCATAATCGGCCTGATCCTTAAAAGACAACCCTCTACTGCCATCTCCCGGATTTCTTTTATAGATTTGGGTATTTTTTGTCTGAATAAATCATCTAAAAGTGAAATCAACACTACTGCATTATCCGTAGCTACGCCGAATAAGGCGATAAAACCCACCCATACTGCAGTGGAAAATTTAAATCCGAGTAGAAAAAGGAGGATAATGCCGCCCATCAAAGATACCGGTAAAGCGGTAGAAACTACTGCCAAAGAACTAAATGATTTAAAAGCTACATACAAAATCACCAAAATAATGCCTAAACATATAATTAATGAAGGGATAAGCCGGCGTCTCGACTCAAGCTCTGATTCGAATTGGCCAGACCAACTAATGAAATAACCCGGGGGTAATTCCACGCCTCCGCTTTTAATTTCTTGATTTACAGCCTCCTGAGCCGATTTGACAAAATCAACCAAACCCACTACATCTTGATTAACATTAACGAATACTCGGGCATAAGCAAGCGTGTTCTCTGATTGTATCATCGCAGGCCCTGTAACTTTTTTAAGCCTGGCTACCTGACTTAAAGGGACCTGCTGGCCCATCATTGTGGAAACGAATATCCTGTTTAGGGCCTCTGGATTATCTCTGAGTTCGCGCATATACCTTATTCTAACCGGATAACGCTCCCTACCCTCTATTGTAGTAGTAAGGTTAACTCCGCCGATAGCAGTAGTAATGATTTCCTGAATATCGTTTATTTTTAACCCATAACGGGAAGCCTGCTGCCTATCTATCTCTATCTCAAAATAAGGGCGGTTCCCGAAACGTTCAGCAAACGGGCTGACAGCGCCCTTAACTTTACTAACCACTTTTTCTATTTTTATAGCTATATTCTCAATAGTCTTTAGATCAGAACCAAACACCTTTATCCCCACAGGCGTCTGTATCCCCGTAGCAAGCATATCTATTCTGTTTCTTATCGGTTGGGTAGTAATAGGGCTGACTCCGGGAATCGCGGTTTTCTCCTGTATCTGGTCGATCAATTTTTGTCGAGTCATGCCTTTCGGCCAATATTTCTGGGGTTTAAGGTGAATCATTGTTTCGATCATTGTCACCGGCGCAGGATCAGTTGCTGTTTCAGCCCGGCCCATTTTTCCAACCACCCATTCAACCTCGTCAGGAAATTCTTTCTTTATGATTACATCCTGTTTTTTCAAAACATCCTGCACCTGCGTAAAGGAAGCTCCCGGCAATAATACAGGCATAAACAATAAGTCTCCTTCATTAAGAGGAGGCATAAACTCCTGCTTCATCAGTGAGGCCGAAATACCTCCGGCAACAAGCAATAAACAGGCAGCTAGAACAATAATTTTTTTATGGGTTAACCCCCAGCTTACCGCGGGTTTATAAACCTTAATAAGCGCCCGGGATGTCGGGTTATCTTCAGCTAACCTTAATTTACCTTTTAAGAGAAAATAAGCTAAGGTTGGCAGCAAAGTAAGGGCAATAATGGCGGCGCCTACCATAGCGAATGTTTTAGTAAAGGCCAGCGGCCTGAAAAGTTTACCTGCCTGTCCGGTTAAGACAAACACCGGCATAAAACCGACAATCGTAGTCAAAAGAGAAAAGATTACCGGTTTACCTACCTCTTGCGCGGCACTAATACAAACTTCAAGCCTCTCTTCCTGAGCCAACCTGGCTACTTTTCTCTGCGCTCTTCTCTCGGCAATTTTACGATAGATGTTCTCGACCAGAATACAGCCGGAATCAACCATAACCCCTATGGCAATAGCAATGCCCCCCAAAGACATGATATTAGCATCCACCCCGATCATCCGCATAAAGATAAAAGCAATTAGAATCCCTATTGGTAAAACTACGGAAATAATCAGACTGCCCAGAAAATGAAACAGGAATACGACAATTACAAAAACGGTGATCAATATCTCCTGGACCAAAGCGTCTTTTAAGGTATTAATAGCGCGCTGAACGAGACCGGTCCTTTCATAAAAAGGAACGATCCTTACCCCCGCGGGTAACCCCACAGACAACTCTGTAATCTTTTTCTTTACATCCTTAATTACTGTAAGCGGGTTCTCCCCATAACGCATTAGAATCAAGCCACCGGTTACCTCTGTTCCTTCTTTATCCAAAGCACCTCTTCTAAAATCAGGCCCTAAAGTAACCCTGGCTACATTTTTGATATAAACCGGCGTGCCGCTATGATCGGTTATCACTATATCTTCTATGTCTTTTACTTTTTTAATAAAACCTACACCTCTAACAATAAATTCTACATCACCCTGCTCAAAGACCTTGGCTCCAACATCAATGTTGGAGCGTTTTACCGCACTAACAACCTCTGCTATCCTTACGCCATAAGCCAGCAATTTATTCGGATCAATATCTATTTGATACTGCTTAACATAGCCTCCAACAGAGCTTACTTCGGAAACCCCCGGAACTGCGTTCAACTGATAACGCACATACCAATCCTGAATTGAACGCAACTGACTCAAATCATAATGCGAAGGAATTAATGGCTGCGAATCAATCGGACATTTACCGGCTTGAGCATAGGCTTTTTGGGGATGCTTCGGACAATAATAACCGTTCTCTACCGTATACCAAAATATCTGACCTAGAGCGGTGGCGTCCGGCCCCAAGGTAACCATAGCGCCACCGGGCAAACCTGAAGTTGCGAAATTCAGTCTTTCCAATACTCGCGTCCTAGCCCAATAATAATCAACTCCTTCTTTAAAAATTAGATTGATCATACCTATACCGAAACCGGAGCTTGAGCGGATCACCTTTACTCCCGGCGTTCCTAACATCCGGGTAGTCAAAGGATAGACAACCTGATCCTCTACATCCTTAGGGCTTATGCCCGGCCAATCAACAAAAACAATAACCTGCAACTCTCCTATATCCGGTATGGCGTCAACCGGTGTATCTTTAATCGAAAACACACCCCAAAGGATTATGAACAGAAAAGTAGAAATGACCAGGAAACGGTTTTTTAAACAAGTTTCGATTATTTTATTTAACATTTTTACCTTTTATATACTTTTGCTTATTTTTCTTCTTCCTTTACGCTAATAGCTCCGCTGTAGGCGCTAGATGCTACGCCGCTAAGCTGACTTTGAGAATCAATCAGGAAATTGGCTTTTGTTACTACTTTATCTCCTTCTTTTATTCCGGATGTCACCGGATAAAAATTCATCTTTTGCCCGTCTACATATGCAGCTGCCTTTGGGCCAACCTGAACCTCAATGCCTTGATATGAACCATTTCCCAGGTCCAGATATACAAGTTTGCGCATACCGGTATCAAGCAACGCTTCTTCCGGTATAGCTAAGCTAACTTTATGTTTACCGTTCTCATCAATAAGATAGGCTTCAATGAATACATCTACATACATCTGCGGCTTTAACTTAAACTGTAAATTATCAATCTTTACCCTCACGCGGACAGAGCGAGTCATCGGGTTAAGAATAGGATCTATCGCTTCAATGCGCCCCTTAAACTCTTCATCGGGAAAACTGATTGTAGATATATTTACAGGTTGCCCCACCCTTATCCAGCTTAACTCATATTCATATATATCCGCATAAACCCATACATAAGGAGAATCTTTATCGGAAATAATCAGGCTGCGGTCAGGCTCTTGCTGCAATACTAAACTCTCAATTTGGTCTGCGCTCAAACCATTCAAACTTAACTTAAGTTTTGCAGCATCAACTAAAGAATCAAGACGGTCCCTCACTTCAACTATTTGGCTTTTTTCCAGACTTTTCTTAGCTTTAACAGCCTGAATCAGTTCCTCCTCAGCCTTGTATAACACAGGATCATAAGCTACCTTCCCCACAGTGCGAATATCCTTAAATAAATGCATCTTAGTAACCGGCTGAGAGATTATTCCGGCCAGAGAAATATCCCTTTGGCTCAAATTAACCACATCTTTGGCTTGCGCCCCTGCATTAGCTGCCTCAGGTTTATTCTCCTTCTCGTACACTGGAATATAATCCATGCCCATCTGGTCTTTAGCCGGAACCAAAGAGGTTATGGCCGGATTCATGGGATTGCGGTAATATAGAACCTTACGACCGTTTTTTTCATCCTGAGCGTACGATAGGCGGGTAAAATGAAAGAAAACTGAAGCTATAATCAGAATCGTAACAAATACAATATATCTATTCGCTTTCATTCTCATTTTCCACCTCGCTTAAGTCTATGCCAACGTGCTTTTCAAGATCAGCCAGGTTCATATTATACTCAACTAAAGAACGATAATACTGCATCTTAGTCTCAACTAACATCCTTTCGCTATCTAATAACATCATAATATCGCCTTGTCCGGAACGATAAGATGAAAGAGATGATTCAATAGAGCTGTTTAAAATAGGTATCTGGTTATCTTTGTATAGCCTAATCTTGTTGGCCGCTATCTGTATTTTGGTAAGTAAATCTTTTGTCTGAGCTAAAGCCTTGCTCTTCATAGCCTGATACGCTGCTTGGGCCTCCTCCAGGTTGGCAATGGCCTCTTTTATCTCATAACGCTGTTTGCTCCAAAACCACAATGGAACGGTAAAAGAAAGCATGAGGTCCCACGGCCCAATACTTCCCGTAGTTATACCCCTGGCAACTATACCAGCCATCAGGTCCGGGAAAAAACTCCTCTTGGCAAGAGACTGGGCATATTTATTTTTTTCTATAGCATAAGAAAAAATAAGCAGTTCTGGCTGATTTTCAACGGTAAGCTTATACAGTGAACCTATATCATCATTTAACCGGGAAACCTCCTCCAGTAAGTCAGGTTTTCCTAAAGGAGATTCCGGATCCCTATTTAATAAACTGTTTAAACGGGCTTCTTTGGCGGACCTTTCCTGTTTAAGGTTGGTTATATCATTGCTTAGCTTGGTTATTTCAAGGTTTATCTTAAAAACATCCTCCTGGGGAATATCTCCAACTGCATATTTTGCCTGGGCCACCGTTTCCATATTACCCAAGAAAACCAGGCTTTCTTCCTTTAATTCTATCTCCTTGTAATCCAAAAATAAACTATAATATACATTCCTAACCTGATTAATAATCTCCAGTTCTTTATCTACTAACTGAGCTGCAAACATTTGGGACTCAACAAGAGCGATCTTACCCTTTAAGGGCAGTTTTCCAAACCAAGGCAGCATCTGAGAAAGAGACAACATCCTGTCCATAGCAGGAGTGGTGTCGAGATTAAAAGGATTGCCTTTAGCTTTTTCAAATTTCAAGCCTACGACAGGATCGTCCAAGGATTTGGCCTGTGGTATTCGAGATTTAGCTGCTTCATACCGCTTTAAAGCAGATACTATTTCCGGATTATTCTTTTTGGCCTCCAAAACCAAACCAGAAAGATCTAAAGCCCCTGCAGCATAAATTATTGTCGAGGAGAATAAAAATGAACCGATAAATAAAAGACTTAATATTCTTCGCATCATATTAAGCAACCTTACGGAAACGGGACATAAGCTCAACAACCTCAGTGATTTTTTTCTCTTTTTCTAACTCGGATTTTCCTTTTAATGCCCCCACTACGCAACTATTTATATGTTTCCTAAATATCTCTTCCTCCACCCTATGTAAAGCACCGATTATTGAATGCACCTGGGTAATTATATCAACGCAGTAACGCTTCTCTTCGATCATCTTCTGAACGCCGCGCACCTGACCTTCAATCTTCTTCAGAAATCCTAATTGCTCCTCATGGGTAGTTGTTTTATTCATATTTCTCCTTTCAATTTAAGTATACCATACCCCCCTACCCTATGTCAAGAAGAAAAAAAATAAATTTTAATGATTTAGGTGATTTTATAATTAGCCGAAGAACTTATCGCCCTTAGCCCAATTCTCGCCGGCGACTTCATCGATAACCAGATAAAGGCTATCTTTGGGTTTGCCCGCGACCTTTAACAAAGTCTCTGAAAACTCCTTGGCTATCTTTTCTTTTTGATCCTGGGAAAGTTTTCCCACCAATTTTAAATTAATATATGGCATACACCCCTCCCTTATTTCGAAATTAAAAATATACCTGTTTGGGCGAATAAATTAGGCAAAAACGGTATCCTTCTTGACTGGCCGATACATACACTGCGTTCGATATTGATCCCTTTGATCCGGCAGTAATTTTTAAAATCGGATATGCTCAAAAAATGCAGGTTCGGCGTTTCATACCACTGATAAGGCAAGGCCCCGGTTACCGGGCTTCTGCCTTTGAAAAACATCTGCAGCCTTGATTTATAGTGGGCAAAATTAGGAAAACCTACGATTACCTTCTTGCCCACCCGCAAAGCGTCAATAAGCACTTTATCTACATGAAGGATTTGCTGCAGGCTTTGATTAAGCACAACATAATCAAAATATTTATCGCTAAACTCGGCAAGGCCGCTATCGACATCTCCGTGAAAAACATTTAGTCCCTTGGCCACGCATTTATAAATAGCCTGCTCGTCAATCTCGATACCCTGGACGTGGCAGTTCTTTTCTTTGATTAAAAGATACAAAAGGTCTCCATTACCGCACCCTAAATCCAAAACTTTAGCTTGCGGTTGAATCAAGCTTAGAATTACCTCATGGTCCAGCTGGATATCTTTACGCGCCGTAATCACCGGTCACCTCATAAGCATAAAATACTTTTTTAAGAAAATGTTTAAGTAAATGCGTTTCTTCATCTACTTCTAAAAGAAATGCATCGTGGCCGTAGGTGGAATCAATCTCACAATAAGTTGTTTCAACCCCGGCCAGCTTACAGGCCTTAACTATCTCTTTAGATTGATAGCCGGGATATAGCCAGTCAGATTTAAAGGAAATTACTAAAACCTTGGCCTTAGTCCCCCGCAAAACCTCTTCAAAACGCTTTCCACCTGAAGCATCAAAATTATCCATAGCCTTAGTAATATAAAGGTATGAATTAGCATCAAAACGTTTGACAAAATTATCGCCTCGATAACGCAGGTAACCTTCGACTTCAAAATCTGCCGTAAATTTAAAAGGCTCGCCGGTTTCTTTTTTGGCCCTGCCGAATTTCTCAGCCATTGATTTATCGCTCATGTAGGTAATGTGGCCGATCATCCTGGCTACTGCCAGGCCTTTAGTAGGAGCAACACCTTCATAATAATTACCTGCTTTCCAGTGCCCATCAGCCATGATCGCCTGCCGGCCTACTTCATTAAAAGCAATCTGCTGAGGCGAATGTTTAATTGTCGTGGCAATCGGTACGGCGCTACATAAATTATCAGGATAATTAACCAGCCAAGATAATACCTGTTGGCCGCCCATAGAACCCCCGACAACCGAAAGCAATTTTTCTATACCAAAATGGTCAATCAATTTCTTCTGAGCATTAACTATATCATTAATAGTAATCAGAGGAAAATCTAAAGCATAGGGCTTACCGGTCTTAGGATTTATGCTAGCCGGGCCGGTTGACCCCTTGCATCCGCCAAGTATATTGGAACAAATTATAAAATATCTGTCGGTATCAAAAGCTCGGCCGGG
>JAQTTI010000025.1:0-4529 GCA_028710845.1 Candidatus Omnitrophota bacterium
TTAAAAGGCGACCATGTTCCCGGATAGAGCCCAAATTGCGGTTTAAAATCAGCCTTCATTGCCGTAGCCCGTATAGGATGAAATAAACGCGAAATAGCATCAATGTCGGGATCCTCAAGCACCAACCCCTGGTTGGCCACAACTTTTACTTTTTTTAACTGGTAATTTATTTTATTCGCCTCCGGTTTTCTTTGTTTCCAGGGATAACCTCGGGGATAAAAAGGGATATTATTCTCTTCTTGCAAAGCGCTGTGCACATTAAACCAACCCGAATCATTTTTAATCAAATCCAGATTTACTTCTGTCCCGGTAATGGAATGAAATCCTACAAAGTCATGTTCAGTGGTATAGTTATCATCATCTACTGCAATCAACCTGTCATAGCCTCTTAAATAACTAAGCATTCCGCCCAACATTACCCGGTCCGGGGTATTGTATGGAAAAAGCTCGAGCAACTCCTTATATTTTGATAAAGCTTTTTTTTGGTCTTTAATATCCAGGTATTCGATTTCGGCCTTAAATTTGTCGGACATTTTTTTGCAATATCCCCTGGTCTCTGCGGGGGTTTTAACGTCGCCGATAACGATCATCGCGGCGGAATTTAACCTGTTATATTTGATCAGATTCTGGCAGATCCCTTCAATAAAATTAGGGACATTAATCGTAGTAATGGTAATTGCTGTTTTACTCATGGCGTAAATTTTCTCCTTTCGCAATAGTTAATATTTCAAATTAAAATGGGCCCTTGAATTTATTCTCGTAACTATAGAATTCTTCACCGGATAAGTCGCTCTTGTCTAAACCCAGCTTTTCTTCGACTGCCCGGATAATATCAACCGCATTAGGATAATAACAGTCTTCCAGCGGCCGGGTACACGGACAGGGCACAGCCGCAAAACCTAACCTCTTAACCGGCGATTGCAGCATTCCGAAACATTTTTCATTAATAAGGGCTGCGATCTCGGCGCTAAATCCGCAATAAACCCAATCGTTGTCAACAATAATACAGCGGCGGGTCTTCTTAACCGATGAGCATATCAAATCTTCGTCAAGCGGATATACCGAAACCGGATCAATCACTTCTATATTAATACCATGTTTACGGCTAAGTATTTCCGCAGCTTTTACCGCTTCGACAACCATTATAGAAACAGCAATGACAGTCAACGCATCTCCTTTTTTTAAAACCATACCTTTTCCCAAAGGGAAAGGCTCGGGATCAACCGGAACTTCCCCGCTTACGTCATAAAGAAGGCGGTGTTCTATAACAATTACCGGATTATCCTCTCTTATCGCGCTAATCAGGCAGCCTTTTGCTTCTCTTGGAGTCGAAGGCAGAACTACTTTAAGTCCGGGAATATGGGCAAAAACAGAATGCATGGTTTTACCGTGTTGAAAAGACTGCCCCCACCCCTTACCGATAACTGCCCTGATTACCATCGGTACTTTTAAATTACCGCAGGTGGAATAACGCAGGCTGGAAATCATGTTTGCCAGCTGATTCATTGCTAAAAACATAAAATCAACCCGCATATGGACATGAACCGGTCGCAATCCATTTATGGCAGCACCTAAACCAATACCGGTCATAGCATCTTCTGATAAAGGAGTACTAAAACATCTTTCCTGCCCGAATTTTTCAAGAAGTTTATTGGTGCTGCCAAAGATCCTTTTATGGTCGGCTACATCAATACCATAAACAAAAACATCGCCGTCCCGTTCCATTTCCTGGACTAGGGCTTCATTTATCGCTTCACGGTAGGTAAGAGTTCTCATTAATATAAGTTCGTATGCAGCTCCTCTTTATCAGGAAAAGCTGCTTCTTGCGCCTTTATAATACTGCGCTCAATTTTTAGGTTGATTTCTTTCTCGATTGCGATAATCTCACTTTCCTTAAAACCTGATTCAAGCAGTTTATTCCGGTAAGTTAAGACAGGATCGCGTTTTTTCCATTCTTCAAACTCATGCTTCGAGCGGTAACCTGCTTTAAAATCTTCGCCGATCCCCACGTGCTCAAGATAACGGTAGTATTTTAAATGCAGAAAACACGGTTGGCTTGTTTCTTTCATTCTAAACAAACAATCTAATGTAAGATTATATATTTCTTCGGCATCGGTTGTATCAGCTCCTTTAACCAGGCAATTGAATTTTTTTACTATTTCCGTTACAGAAGTATATCCGTGTCTTTCGGAAACCGGCGAATGAACTGCGTAACCATTATCCTCATATACAAATAACACAGGAATTTTCATAAGACAGGCTGCATTTAAGCTTTCCCAAAAAACCCCTTCATCGACTGCGCCGTCGCCGAAAAAAACAGCTACGGCTTTTTTATTACCCTGCTGCTTATTGGCAAAAGCTGCGCCCACAGCTACCGGGATATTGCTAGCCACAATAGCCGAGGTCAGCATAAAACCATGCCGGGGAGCCGATAAATGCATGGAACCGCCTTTGCCTTTTAATAGGGCCGAGGATTTTCCGTAAATTTCAGCAAAGAAATCATCGCTATCTTCGGTTTTGGCTAAATAAATAGCATGGGAGCGGTAAGTTCCAAAAACCTGACCTTCATTTCCCAGCGCCGAGCAAACCCCGGCCGCTATCGCCTCTTCGCCCATAGACATATGCATGGGGGTTTTCATCTGATCTTGGGGATAATAGCGGATTACATTTTCTTCTGAGCTTCTAATCAAATAGAGTTTCCTATAAATCTCGGTTTCTAAATTATTCGCCATATCAGTATTTATTTTTCTACGGTGACTGCCTTCCAGGGGGAATTGCGCAGCTCTAATCTCCAATAATTTAAAATATCTTTCAGGGTCTGTTCCAGCGGAATTTCCGGTTTCCAACCGGTTTGATTACAGAACTTATCGGTGCAAGGTATCTGGAGGGTTACATCGGAAGGCCTTTTTAATTTCGGGTCCACTTTTATACTAAGTTTAGCCTTGGAAAATGAAATTAATATATCGAGCACTTCGCCGATAGTTGCCGTTCTCCTGCCTCCGATATTATAAACTTCACCCGGCTTACATTTGTTGACCATAATCCAATAGGCCTTAACCGCATCCCGCACATCGCAAAATGTTCTTACTGATTCAAGATTGCCGACCCTTATAACCGGTTTATCCAGTTTTAATTCGGCAGAAGCAATCTGTTTGGCAAAAAAAGAAGCCGCAAAAACATCTCCTCTTCTTGGGCCGGTATGGGTAAACATCCTGGTCCGGATTGTTTTAATGCCGTGGGAGAGCCAATACTGGTAGGCCACCATATCTTCTCCGACTTTGCTTACCGCATACGGAGATGCCGGCCTAAGCGGGCAATTCTCTTTAATCGGAAGGTCTTCTTTGGTTACCTGGCCATAAACTTCGGATGATGAACAAATATGAACCACAGGATCAAGCTTAAGGATCCTTATTGCTTCTAGGAGATTGGCTGTACCAATCACGTTAGTCCATAGAGTTTGGATAGGCGAATTAAAACTGGTCAGCACATAGCTTTGGGCTGCCAAATGAAAGATAATTTCCGGTTTGATTTTTTCTAAGACCCTGGACAGGGAACTTAAATCCGTCAGGTCGGCTTCAAGGAGGGTAACTTTATTATAAAAAGACTTTAGGTTATCTTTTGGGCTTCTCCACCTGCAGATACCGTAAATTTGGTGGCTCTTATTTAAACCCAATAAGTATTCCGCCAAATGGCTTCCTACAAATCCGGTTATTCCGGTAATCAAAATACGCATAGATCACCTCTAGTATGTCGGGTTATCCGTGGCTATACCATTTTCCCTTACAAATCTTTATCCCTTCACCAGGCGCAGCAATGCCTAGGGCCTTCAGGTCATAATCAACCATAATCTTAACCAGATCATTAAATTTTACTTTCGGATTCCACTTGAGTTTTTGCTTTGCCCGGCTAATATCAGCGCACAAATAATCCACTTCATTTGGTCGAAAATAGCGCCGGTCAATTTGGACGTATTTTTTCCAATCTAAACCCGCATATTTAAAAGCTTTCTCCACAAATTCTTTTACAGAGTGCGATTCCCCGGTTCCTATGACATAATCATCGGGTTTAGACTGTTGGAGCATTAACCACATCATTTCAATGTATTCTGGCGCAAAACCCCAATCGCGTTTCGGATTAAGGTTACCCAGGTAAAGCTTCTTTTGTTTACCGGCCAATATATTGGCAATTCCCCGGGTAATTTTACGGGTAACAAATGTTTCTCCCCGCCTGGGGCTCTCGTGATTAAAAAGTATCCCATTGCAGGCAAACAGGCCATAGCCGTGGCAATAGTTCTTTACCATCCAATATGCGTAGACTTTTGCGCAGGCATAAGGGCTTTGAGGCTTAAAAGGTGTTTGTTCGGATTGGGGCGCAGGAGCAGATCCGAACATCTCGCTGGATGATGCCTGATAAAATTTGATTTTATGCCCGCTTCGGCGGATAGCTTCCAAAAGCCGGATAGTTCCAAGAGCTGTGACATTACCGGTGTATTCCGGGATATCAAAACTCACCCTGACATGGCTCTGGGC
>JAQTTI010000025.1:4629-11810 GCA_028710845.1 Candidatus Omnitrophota bacterium
TCGCTCTCCAGATTCATCATTTAAGACAAAAATAAGCTTGTTTGCGCCGAAGCTTACTTCTGCGCCGAAAGCCACCGATTTTACGGTTTTTTGCCCATAATCCATGTTAAAGAAAATCGCCAGATTACGGCCGAACTTCCATTGCCCGTATAAGATAAGCAGGATTTTTTCTTTGGTTAACCGGCTTTTTCTGGCGCCTAAACCTATCCGGTATTTAATCTGCCCTTTTTTAGGATAAAGATTCGCCGATTCAAGCTGTACTTTAAATTCAAACCTAGAAGTAGTGCTTCCTTCGAGAAGATAAACAATCCGATCGCTGGAAAGTGTGTCCCAATATCCTTTAAAAACTAAAATCTCGTTTTTATCGCCGGAAACATATTCTATTTGTTGTTTTTTATTCAGCTTCCAAGTCCCTTTAAAAACATAGCTTTGAGGCGGCCCCTTCCTCATTGAAACATCGAAAACCAGCTCGTTGTTTTCATTGGCCCGCCAAGTGCCTTTTAGCTCAACTATGCGTAAGCGCTGGCGTTTAGTATTGTCTTGGGTTTGAATAGTTTCGATTACCAGGGAATTGGAACGCGCGGCAATAAAACGTTGGCGGGTAATTTTCTTCGCTTTAATGGATTGCATACAAATTAATCCTATCACAATTAATTTTAGCTTGCAAGTTTAGATATGCTTAGTGCCGTCTATCTTAGTAAAAGTTATATAATACATAAATCATTTGTCTACAATAACTTACAAATAGATAAAATTTTTTAGCCTCTATTGAAATTTTGCTTAAAATATGTTATATTTAATTACAATCTGGAACAGCTTTTGAAAAAGGCTAACTAGCAGTAATGCTGGGGCGCAAAGCTACAGCTCCGAGAATTCGGAGGGCTGAGCTGCCAAAAGGATGAAACCCTAAAAATATCCTTTTTAGGGTTTTTTATGGCCCCGGCGAGTTAAAACGAAAACCGGGGTTTTTATTTGGGCAAGGAGGTGGAAGATGAAAAAAACAGAGATTTTAACGGGCTTATTCGTTCTTTTGATTGCTACAACTGGCTGGGCTGGAGACAGCGTAACCATCGCCATGTCGTGCACTATTCCCTCTATTCCGGGGGTAAATGCGCCGGCAAATGTTCCAGAGGCGATGGTTAGAGGCCAGATAAGACAAGATGTCGCCAAAAATAACTCCACCGCCACGGAAGGAGCAGAATATATAGAAAAGGAGGAGAGACTAGAAAACCTTCTTGCCCAAGGAGAAAAAGTTACCAGAGATGTCAGGACAGTTTATTTACGGTAACTGACCCCCTCCTCCTATTTCTCTATTTTACGTAGAGGAATGTTCCAAACAGAAGATTCCCCCTCTTGAAGGGGGAATTTCTTTTTAAGGGCGACTAAAGGCAGGTAATAGACAGGAATTGAATTAAGATCTGCAAATAGCTCGTGTTGTCCGGCCTGGGCCTGGGCAAAAGTATACCTGCCATCGATTCCACTGACAGCCGTTTTAGACCCATCCAAAGTTATAGCCACTCCGGCCACTCCTTTTTCGCCGACTGAATATTCTCCATCCCCGTTAGAGTCTTCAAAAACTACACCCCTTATTTCCGAACGCGAGTTGATGCCAAAATAAACATTATTGGCGCCTGCACCGGCAATCGGTATTCCTTGAGTTACAGGAACGGTAAGAATATATCCACCCGGCAATGTCCCGGTGTCTAAAGTGATATAGGCGATCTTACCTCGCACATTATCAAATTTAAAATAGCCCAGCTCGTCGGTAGTTTGAGATTTGTCTCTTCCCAGCCATACCTTGATGCCAAAAACAGGCGGTTCATCGCGGTCAAGCAGGCCGTTGGAATTATAATCTTTAAAAACATAACCCTGAATAGAAGAAACCGCATCCCAGCGGATACCTGTGTCCCAAAGAAGCTTCATCCCGGCATTAAAACTGGCCTCGACCCGGCTGACTGCGTCATCATCTTCCTTCCAGATGTTTCTCACCCTGCCCGAAGCATAAATCTCCTGGCCCGAGGAAGGCCTGTAGGAAAGTTCGGCGTAGCCTTCGATATAATCTTCACCGGCAAGAAAAGATAACGGAGAACTGGCCCGTTCTTCATCTCTGTAGGTAAAACGCAAAGAACCCCAGAAAGGAGATTTGCCGATCCGGTCATACCAATCGAGCCCGGTTTCGGTGACATTGGGCCGGACATTATTACTGGTTGCCCTTTCGTTGAGCCAATTCAATTCCCGGTTATAAAAATAATACAATGCCCCGACAACGCTAAAACGAAGGCCGGCATAAGCTTTTTCGTTGGTATAATCCAAGCTGGGGGAAGAATAACTTGTATTTTCCTGATGAGAATATTTAACATAGGTGTTTATATCTTTGCCTAATAGAGAGAACAACTTATTTACACCTAGCCCCCCGGACTGATACCTGGTCTCTGATATTTTACCCAGATCGTTCTGTAAAGTATAGGTCACATCTACATTGGTAAGCGGGTCTATTTTATAATTAATCGTGGTATCAAGATCTTCATTATAGCGGTCCCCTTTATCTGCAGACGGATAAAGGCGATCGCGGTAAATGTCAACCCTTTGAGTTAAAGTTAATTTATTGTTGGGAGAATAGTTAAAATTAAGCAGCGCCCCAAACTCCCCCTGGCGCCAGCCGGGCCCGGTAATGCTGTTAAATTCTTTATCAATATCCCTGAGTTGTAATTTGGCATCGAAATTTTTAACGTTGTAGCGGGTAGAAAATATCTGGGCGAAGTTTTTGGTGTCATTGGCAATCTCATAGTTATAACCTAGATTCTCGAAATTCCAGCTGCCCATAAGATCATAGGCGTAATCTTGAAGATAATCCTGACGGTCGCGGCCCCATCCATGAGCTACGCTGAATTTATAATTCTGCCAGGTATCCGGCGAGAAATTCAAGTTAAAACCGCTCATAAATGAGTGGAGCGATTTCCAGTCAATCATGGATAAAGTGCCATAGCGGCCGCCGTTTTCTCTGCCCCAAAAAATGGAATAATCAAGCTTATTGTCAAAAGCCGGCGAATAGAAATAAACACCTCTTAAGTCCGGCCCGGGTATTGCCAGGTTATTAAAATAGGGGTTGTAATCTCCTGCCCTTAGATTAAATCCCTTGAAATCGCCAAGTTGACCGTTGGTAATACCTGCGGAGATATAAGTCATATCGGTGGTTCCTTTTAATGTCCTGACAGTCACTCCCGAATCAACCAAACCATAAGGAGTGGCGCCGTTCATCCGCAAGGTATGGATCCAGGAATAACTTCCGCTGCGCTGGATTGTTTTAAGCCTGTTACCGACATAATAGGAATACCAATCTAAATTATAACGTAACTTGAAATTACCCATTCTATCTTCTTCCCGGCGGGCAACTTCTTCCAGGGTAGGCCCCTCGGGAATCGGCATGATCCCGGTACATTCAATGGTTGTCCGGCCTGAATCATCCCAAACAACAATTGAACCAAAGCCCCTGGCTTTCGCCATAACTACGATTTCATTTTCATTCACTCTTTCAATATACAGTAATTCCGGCTGGTTAACTAAAAATCGGCTGATATTTTTACCGCTGATAACAATGCTCTTTCCTTCTTCAATTTCAATCGGCTGTTTTAAGGAAAAATCGGGGTCGCTTAAGAAGTATTTGCTTGGCGCCTTTCTTTTCTGGCTTTCTCCGCTGGGCACTGCCCGTTCTGAATCAGGAATAAAAAATTGGGATTCGCTTAAGTTTCCTGTCGGTACCAAAGGATTGCCTTCGGAACGATTAAGTGCATTTTCCATCATTATCTGGCGGGTTGGTTTTTTAGCCTGGGAATAGGCGGGAATAACCATTTCCCGGCTGCTTGTTCCTTCACTTGACGCCTGACTTATAAGCTCGAGGTAATAAATCGCGGGAGGATAATCGGGTTCGGCGATAAGGGCTTTATTAAACTCATGCTCGGCCTGGGTAAGATCACCTTTTTTCAAATACCTTATGCCTTCTTCACAAAGGTATTCGGCAATTTGTCCGGCGCAGGCTGAATCGCAAATTATGGATGGGGAATAAAATAAAACAAGGAGAAGAAAAAATACTACCGGCAATAAAGCGGATTTGCCGGATAACCGCAGGTTTTTACGGGCTCTCTCCCCAGCAAAAAGAAACCTATTACTGAAGCTGGCCAATTTCAACAATTTGATTGTTCTCTCCTATTGTGACTGAGGCTTCTTTGGTGATTATAGGCCCTCTGCCCATGCCTGCATCCGTGAGCGCTTTACCAAGGTCAACGGAAATTATCAGGTCGTAAACACCAGGAGAAATAGTTTCCTTCCAAACCCCTAAGAGAGTTCCTTTGCCGCCTGGAAAAGTATAAACACTGTTAAAAGCGCCTCTGGCGCTGACAACGCCTTCTTTATCGATAAGGCTAAAGGTTCCGGCGGTAGTTATGTCTGTATTTCCTGTATTTTCAAAATCTAGAATTATATCTAAGGACTTTTTATCTTCCTGCCCAGGAAGTATTTTCAAATTACTGATCTTAGCAGTCCTCTCGGTCGTGCCTTTTATTTCGATGTAAAAAAGAGTGGCTACTCTTACATTTACATCCAGGGCAGCTGAACGGCCTGAATCCGAAATATCGCCCTTACTCATCAATGTCTCAAAAAAGAGAGTTGCAAAATAAGCGCCCTTGGCATTTTCAGGAGCTGCAACCGAATAGTTTATTTTCTGTTTTCCGAATGCGGGTAAGGTGAATTCTGCCGGGGAAAATGTAATCCAGGAAGTTGCAGAATTAGGAGTGCTTCCTGCCGGTAAAAACTCCTTGGCACCGGTGCCTTCGGGCAGATAATACCAATCCTCGAGGTATAAGCGCATCTGCTTAGGCTCTTCAGTCGGATTATCAAGGGTGATTTCTCCGAAAGCACGATCTCCCGGAGAAACCACCACTCGAATTTTAGACTTGTTCATAAAGGGCAGTTTATCTGCTTGGGCCGCAGAAACAAAAATACTGCATACAAGGCAAAAACATAAACCTATTACACGTATTTTAGAAGACAAAATACCCTCCCTTTCGGTTTTTGGTTACAATTTAGCACTTACTTTTCTAATTACGGAGTAAGTGTAATCGTAATTGAACCATTATATGTGCCGGCCGCTGTATCTAAACCAATCGGTGTTACTCCGGGTGCATCTGGATCTGCAGGATCTCCGGTGCCGACGCCATAGTAGATACGTAACCAACCACCCGATAACTGTGCCTTAGTGTAGGCTACATTGTTGGAGTTGCCATAGCTAACCTTCTGTAACTGAGTTGCAACAGTAGACGAAGTCTGTTTCATGAAGGTTACGTTAACCTTGTTATCCAGGTTTCCGCCGCCCGTACGTGCAAGCGATGAACGGGTATGAGTTACGGTCCAGGCAGTCCCTGAATTGTCTGTTACACCGACATCAACGGCATAATAGGCGGGAGCCAAAAAAATGCTGTTGGTTGGGTCCCAGGTCAAGGTTCCGAAACTGATCGACGTTTGATTTGGCGTCCAAACAGTGTTTACAACTCTGCTTATAGCAACCGATAGCCCACCGGTCATTGTCGGCACAGTAGCGCTGACATTGACTGATTGGCTGGTAGCGGCTAAAGCGTTAGTTGCAAAGAATGCAACTAAAACGAAAATCATACACTTCAGTATGTTTTTCATTTTTACCACCTCCTCTGTGTTTTGTTTATTGTTGTTTTTATTGTTAATCCCTAACACCTTAAAGTCCTCCTTCTTCTAAATTTCAGTTAAAGTATAAGTTATCCTCGAAGAATAGTTGCCTGCCTTAAGATCGGGCGGGCAGACCAATTCATATAATATTTTAAACTGGTCGCTTGAGCCGTTACTATCGGAGATGAATAATAAAAGGTTTCCTTTGGCCACGGCAATCTTATCCAGGGCCTTTAAATTCCCCTTGGTATTGTTAACGGGGACAGTTTTAAGAGAAAAGAACTTAGAAGGGATATCTATTCCTTCGCTGGAAACCAGATCCGAAAGAATATTCTGGGTTACCTGGTAAGGCCTTCCTATATTTGTCTTTACCTCAATAAGGACTTCATTTATCCGCGGGCCTTCGCCGGGCTTAAGATTGGAAAAATCGATATTATACCGCTGATCCTGGGGAGAGATATTGATCTCAAATACACGGTCCTGGCGGATCTCTAAATCAAGAGCCCCCAAATTAACCTGTTTTCCGGAAGATTCCAGAATATATTGGATTCGGGAACGGTAATTGCCTGCTATCAGGCTGAAAGGTTCTGCCAAAGAATAAACAATACTGAATATTTTATCTGAACTTCCGTCGGGACGGGAAGAATAAATCGTCTGGATATTAGTTGCTAAAGGCGTAGGCTGATTCATTGCTACCCCTATCTTTGCATCGGGAACGCTATAGACCAGGTTGTTACTATCGATAAATTTTCCCTCCTGGGATTGAATCGGCTGAGACAACATTTGCATAATTCTAAATGGGCCATTGAAGGATCCGTTTACCGTAACTACGGCGCTTGACATTCCCCGTAAATCATCCTTTTCAGAAGGATTAATTATCAGCGAATTAGCCCCTTCTGCCGGCTCAACCGTAACCGACAAGCTACCGCCGCCATCTTCGACACTTACATAAACCTCAATAACCTTGGTTACCGGGGATTGAGCGGAACCGATAGGATTTAAGATCAGGGTTATCCTCCCTGTATAATAACCCGGGGCAATCTCCTGAGAATTAGCGATTGCATAAACCAGGGTAAAAGAATCACTGTTGCCGGCGGGATTGGAAACATAGATGAGTTCATCATTTCTAACCGGTATATCCGCGGTAGGAATACGTAAATCTCCGTAAGCATTCGAACCGCGGAAACCTCTGACAACAAAATTGTTGCCAATGGTCAGGGATGGATTATCACGGCTTCTTAGGGGGCCGTCAGTGCGTTGGCGTATTTCGTAGCGGTTGTTAGCAACATCGTTAGTTGCAGTGAAGGTTATTGCGCGGGAAAAATTGGTGCGGTCAAATTCGAGGCGACTACCACCCTGTTCAAAGGTATAACTTAAGTCAAAAGCACAATAAGCCGGCGGAGTAAAGAATATCGAAACCGCCAGCATAAATATTACCGAAATTATCGTGTTTCTCTTTGGCATTTTCATTGATTTTACCATTTTTT
>JAQTTI010000102.1 GCA_028710845.1 Candidatus Omnitrophota bacterium
TAAATTCCCATTCTCTTACCGGGGCAATAATTTCTAACTTTGGATCAAGTATGCCTACGGCAACTTCAAGCCTTACCTGATCATTGCCCTTTCCTGTGCATCCATGGGCGACTGCGCCGGCTTTTTCCTTGTGAGCAATCTGAACCAGATATTTCGCAATCAATGGCCGGCCTAACGCCGTAGCCAAAAGATATTTTCCTTCATAAACGGCATTTGCTTTTAAAGCGGGAATAATAAAATCGGTGATGAATTCATCCTGAAGGTCCCTGATGTAGACCTTTGATGCGCCCGCGGCCAAAGCCCTCTCTTCAATCGCCTCAAAACTTTCACCTTGGCCTAAACCCTGGCCGAGATCGGCTACAAAACAGATTACCTCATAATTCCTTTCCCTTAACCATCTGACTATGCAAGAGGTATCTAACCCGCCCGAATATGCCAAGACTACCTTTTTCATTTTTCTCCTTTAAGCAATTTTATTAGGATAGCTTTTTGAACATGCATCCTATTCTCCGCCTGGTCAAAAACAATAGAATTCTTGCTGTCTAAAACTTCATCGGTTATCTCTTCGCCCCTATGCGCAGGCAGGCAATGCATTACCAAAACCTTAGGGTCTGCCCCGGATAAAAGTTTTGAATTTATCTGAAAATCCTTAAAAATAATTTTTCTTTTATTTACTTCTTCTTCCTGCCCCATACTGGCCCAAACATCGGTATAAACAACTTGAGCTCCTCTTACACAAGCTAGAGGGTCTTCAAATATATTTATCCTGCTGCCGGTTTCCTTGGCGAAGATCCTGGCTTGACTGATCACTTTTTCATCCGGGGCATAGCCTTTAGGGCTAGCCACATTCATACTCATTCCGCATTTAACAGCTGCAAACAACAATGAATTACAAACATTGTTGCCGTCTCCTACATACGCCAAAAGGACTTTTTTTAGGTCCTTTAATTTCTCCTTAACCGTAAATAAATCCGCCAAGGCCTGGCAAGGATGCGAAAAATCCGAAAGGCCGTTTATAATCGGAACGCTTGCGCTGGCTGCCATATCCAGACAATTTTTATGTTCAAATGTCCTTAAGACTATCCCATCAACATACCTTGAAATAGTCTTGGCAACGTCTTTTATACTTTCCCTTACTCCTATATTGATCTCATTAGGCGATAGGTATAAGGCGTTTCCTCCTAATTGATACATCCCTACCTCAAAAGAAACCCGTGTCCTGTTTGACGGTTTCTGAAAGATCAAGGCCAAGCTTTTTCCGGCCAAAGCTTTGCTAAACTTCTTTTTATTATTTTTTAATTCGGTGGAAAGCTTAAAAATAGAAGCAATCTCGGCTGCGGTTAAATCCATTATCGTAAGCAGGTCTTTTTTCATTTCGCACACTCCTCTAAAACAGAGCTTAAAATTCTCAGGGCCTTATCGATTTGGCTTTTTGAGATATTTAAAGCCGGCATTAACCTTAAAACTTTTTCGTGGGTGCAATTTATCAATAAACCCCGCTCGATGCACTTATCGACGACTTGCTTGCCTTCAATAGCCAATTCTACTCCCAACATCAAACCCATGCCTCTTACCTCTTTGATTACCGGATATTTGTTCTTTAAAATATCTAGTTGATCCTTAAGGTATGAGCCCATATTTTTACAATTAATCAGTATATTTTCCTTATCCATTGCCCTAAAAACGCCTAATGCCGCTTTACAAATAACCGGTCCGCCGCCAAAGGTAGATGCATGCATCCCGGGGCTTAAGATGTCGCTTATTTCTTTTTTTGCGATCATGGCACTGATCGGTAAGCCGCCGCCTAAAGATTTAGCCAGGGTCATAATGTCGGGGGCTATACCGTAATGCTGATAACAGAACATTTTACCGGTCCTGCCGATACCGGTCTGCACTTCATCGATAATCAAAAGCAATTTTTTTTCGGCGCATATTTTTCTAAGAAATAAAACAAAATCCTTGCTGGCGACATTGATACCACCTTCTCCCTGGACGAGTTCGAGCATGATCGCAACCGTCTTATCGCTGATTGCCTGGGTAACGGCTGCAATATCGTTGAATTTAACCTGTTTAAATCCATCGGGTATCGGCTGAAAACCTTCCTGGTATTTTTTCTGACCCGTAGCTGCCAGAGCAGCCAGCGTCCTTCCATGGAATGCATTTTCGAAAGTAATTATTTCATACCTTCCTTGGCCGAACTTCCTGGCTAACTTTATCGCCCCTTCATTCGCCTCCGCGCCTGAGTTGGCAAAAAACACTTTACCGGGAAAACTATGATAGATTAACTCTTTAGCCAGCTTGGCCTGAAAAGGATGATAATAATTATTCGGAATAAATATTAATTTACCGACCTGGTCCCTTATCCCCTGCATGACTTTAGGCGGGCAATGCCCTAAATTACCAACACCCCAACCCGGGAAAAAATCCAGGTACTCTTTGCTGTTTATATCCCAAAGCTTAGAACCTTTGCCTTTTACAAAAATAAGGGGAACCTTATTATATGTTGGCATTATATTATCTTTGTATGTCTGGAAAATTTCTTCCGCCTTCATTTTACAATCTCCGTACCAACACCTTTATCCGTAAAGATTTCAAGCAGCAGCCCATGGGGAGTCCGGGCATCGATAATATGCGTTTTTTTAACTCCCCCGTTTAAAGCATCGATGCAAGCGTTAACCTTAGGTATCATTCCCTGCTGGATAACATTGTTCTCCACCAGCTGTGTTGCTTCTTTTTCAGTCAAGGTCGAGATAAAAGAGGCGGTATCATCGGCATTGCGCATGATCCCTTGGACATTGGTCAATAAGACAAATTTTTCTGCCTGCATACCTGCGGCAATACTGGAAGCAACTTCATCGGCATTTACATTATAAGCTTTCTTGTCTTTGCCCCGGCCCATTGGTAAAACGACCACAACTTTATCTTTTTTTAATTCATCGTT
>JAQTTI010000103.1:0-1171 GCA_028710845.1 Candidatus Omnitrophota bacterium
GTCATAATTGCTTTTGCCCCGAATTTATTTGCGGCTTTAAGTATAATTTCATCATCGCAGGCAATAATCAAGTCGTCTAGCATCCGCGACTGCTTAGCGCGCTCCCAAACATGCTGCAGCATCGGCTTTCCCATTATATCCGCCAGCACCTTGCCAGCAAATCTGGTTGACTGATACCTTGCCGGTATAACTCCGATTACATCCATTATTTTATCCTTCCTAAAAGTTCTTTTATGTCGCAAACCGCTGTGCCCAATTTCCCTACTACGATGCCGGCGGCGAAATTGGCGATATGAGCGGCTTCACATTTCGAAGCTCCCGCGCAAAGAGCAAGCGTAAAGGTGCTAATAACCGTATCCCCCGCGCCTGAGACGTCAAAAACCTCCTGGGCTTGAGTCGGGATATAAGTAATCCGTCCGTTTTTCTCAAGCAGCTTAACCCCGTGCTCCCCTAAAGTAACCAATATAGAATCCAAATTTAAATATTCCAGTATTTCTTTGGCTGCCTGGTCAACGGATTTATCGGTGAATAATTTATCCGTATTAATTTTAAAACGGTTAGCCGTATCCTGTATCTTAAGGTTCCTCACCGCATTTTCGAGCTCTTTGCGGTTAGGAGTAATCGAAGTCACTCCCCGGTAATACCTAAAATTTTCTTCCTTCGGGTCAACCGTAATTATTTTTTTATGCCCCCTGGCAAAAGCAATAAGTTTTCCCAATAAAGCCACATTAATTACGCCTTTCCCGTAATCTTCGATGATAATTGCATCAAAAGAATCGATATTTTTTTCGATAAACTTCAGGATTCTGGCGTTAATTTCGCGGGGGATATCATGAGTATGCTCCCAATCTACTCTTACAACCTGCTGGTGCCCGGCCAGTATCCTGGTTTTAACCGTAGTATGCCTATTTTTTTCGATAAAAATAGTCCGGGTATCTATATTTTTTTTCTTAAGCTCAGAGAATAAAATCCTTGAATTGGCGTCATCCCCGGCAACCCCCAGTAAAGTAACCCTGCCGCCGAGCGATCTTATATTATTGGCAACATTGGCCGTTCCTCCCGGCACATATTCGCGTTTATTCGCCCACAATACAGGAACAGGGGCCTCAGGCGAGATCCTTTCGACCGTACCGCGGATATATTCATCAAGAATAAGGTCTCCAATGACCAG
>JAQTTI010000103.1:1271-2902 GCA_028710845.1 Candidatus Omnitrophota bacterium
TGGGCTAAAAACGGAAGCATTATTTCATGATGGCCAATAATATAATAACCGTTGCCTCCTGAAAGCACGGGCCGGCTGACCACATTTTGGCTTGGCCTATAGTGGTAAATCATATCGAAATTTGCCGTGGTAAAATTACATACTTTGTTGCCTAAATTACGGGCTAAGTTAAGCGCTTTTAAGAAAACTTCCGGTAACAATACCGCCGAACCAAAATTTAAGACTACTCCTCCCTGATTTAGCGATTGAATATTCTTAACCAGGATATGGAAATCCCTTAATGAACCCTCGGCGGTAGAAGCAGCGTCAAACGAACAATGCTGATGGATGATATCCGTACCAATTCCCACAAAAACACAAACCGGCACCTTATGAATATAGGCATTATAAAGAAGGCTTAGATCTTTGTTGGCTAAATCTGTTTGGGCTATTGCACTGGCTACCGCATAACCTAAGCCGAAACCCTTTTTTACCCCCTGGGTTGCGGCATTGTTCAGAAAATCCGCTGTTTCTTTAGCCATGCCGAACTTTCCGTCTTTAAGGTTCTCAGCCACATCCTCAGAGGTTTTGCCCTGAAAAGCAATTTCAAAATCATGGATGATTCCGGCGCCGTTTAAACAGATGCAGGTGATAACTTTTTTCTTGATCAATTCGATCAATACCGGATTAAGCCCGCACTTAATGACATGCGCCCCGGCCATAAAAATAACCGACTTATCTGTTTTATGCGCAGAAACTATATCAGAAGAAACCGCGCCTAAATCCTTGGCTTTTAAGATATTGGGTAAAGAATCCAAAAAAGCGCTAAAGCTCTTGCCTTTAAAAGGCTTAAGCGCAAAATCCTTAGCATTTACCTTACTTTGCCGGCTCTTTACCGAATAGGTCTTTATTTTCTTAGCATTTATCATAATGAAGGTATAATTCTAGCATATTTTACCGTTAAATCAAATAGATTTATTGTGGAATAATGGGGTCAGAGCTAATTTTCTAAAGAATAATGAGTTAAGAAAATTAGCTCTGACCCCATTATTCCTAAGATAAGATCGATTGAGCGGCTGAAATTACATCCTCCACACTAATTGCCTTGAGACAGGCAAACTCTTTTTTGCAATTATGCGCCAGGCATTGAATACAAGCCGCTTCTTTTTTATGAAGATACTTATCTGTCTTACCCAAAGGACCCCAGCGTTTCGGGCTTAAACCCGGCTGGTTCCTGCCGAATATCGAAATAACAGGAGTACCTAAAGCTGAAGCCATATGCACCGGCCCTGAATCATTCGAAATAAATAAGGAGCATCTTTTAATAATACTGGCCATCTGACTTAAAGATATTTTTCCGGCCAGGTTAATTACTTTGCCCTTTATTCCATAATGTAAGGTAATTTTATTGGCTAGGACCATGTCTTTAGGCCCGGCCAAAATCAAAATTTTAAAGTTGTATAAATCGGCTAGTTTTCGGCAAACTTCGGCGAAACGTTCTACGGGCCATATCTTCGAAGGACAACTTGCTCCGGGATTGATTGCCAGAAGATTATCGCCAGGTTTAATCCCCTCTTTCCTAAAAAGATCATCTGCATATAAATCTGAACCGGTTTTTATCGGCATGAATACATCGGAAGGATCGCCTGATA
>JAQTTI010000104.1 GCA_028710845.1 Candidatus Omnitrophota bacterium
ATAAGCGGCGCAGATAGCGGCAACTATTTGCTTAGCTCAACTACTGCGGTTACTACCGCCAATATAACTTCAGCCGCTCCGGGGACAGTCACCTGGACAGGCGCTGTTTCTACTGACTGGAATAATCCATTAAACTGGGATACCGGTGTGGTTCCTTCCGCAGACGATAAGGTTATTATTCCCCAGACCATTAATCAACCCCAGCTTTCAGGAGCTACTACAATTCAAGATTTAAGTATTAATTCCGGGGAAACTTTTTCTACTGGAAGTAATCCGCTTACTGTAACCGGCGATATTACTTTGGGGGGCACATTAAATGCAGGTTCATCTATTATTAATATTAGCGGCAATTTTATTGCTACGGGAAGCAGCCTGATTGGTATAAATCCTACGCTGCAGGTAGGAGGCTATATTGGTACTCCGGAACATCCCATTGATATTTCAGTAAGCGGGACTTTAAATATTACGGCGGGCGGGATGTCTAATAGAATTTCAGTTGTGATTAAAGGGGGAGGCCTTTACAATTTTCAAGGTAGTATACCTGGTTTTGTATTTGCCGATGGCAACCTCAAACAGCAGATCGGCCAGTCTAATTTCCGCGCTTCTTTATCCCAGCAGCAAAACTGGTTTTTCCAGCCGGCTTTTAACATGCAGAGGACTATTACTTTTGCAACAGCGCAACCTCTGATTTCAGCCGGCCCGCAACCAACTGTAACTCCGATGATCATGACAGTTCCGGTCTCGGCAATCTCGCCTATTCCGGTTCCGGCATTACCGGTTCCCGATATCAGGAGTTTATCGGGCGTAAAATTGAGCCCCAAAGAAGTAATTCCTCCGGCTTTATTATTCAAAGAAGTGATTGTAAGCGCAGAAGTCCTTAAGCTTTCATCACCAGAAACCTTCAGGGAAATGAAAGTTACCGCCCGGATAAGCTCGCTGGCCAATTTTAGGGAAGCGGTTGTTTATTCGAATATTTCGAGAATTGTTCCTCCGGATGTCTTTCGGAATATTAAAATAGTCCCGCAAGTAGCCGAAAAAAATATCAAATAAGTATCTGTTTGGTTATTCTACCTTAAAGGTAAGCGTTTTAAAAAGGCGTTTTTTACCGGAAAGTATATCGACTTTATATGATCCTGAAGGGAGGCTTTTACCTTCCGGAAGGGAAAGGGCAACATTGGCAATGCCTTCCCGTTTAGGGATATTCAAAATATAGTCGTAGATGGGTACATCGTCTGTAATATAGTGCCATTTGACAAGCAGCTGTGTATTGATTTTTGAATTCTTCCATTTAATCCAGGTGCCTATTTTAGAAGTATCTTTCGGAAATACATTTGTAATTTTTATCGGCAGGAGGTTTTGGTCGGCTGCCGTTATTATTTTTGCTTCCTGGATGACAATGTTTTGCTGGTACAGGTCGAATAAAAATAATCCAAGGCAAAATAGGAATACGGAAACCAGGAAAATCATGCTTCTTTTAAAGCGGGTAGTTTCTTTTTTCTGGATTAAAAGAGCAGTGTCGATATGTTCTTTGGATAAAACGCCTTTTTCAGCCAGGATCTGGCCTATTTTTTTATGCTGTTCCATTAGACCAGGCTCAAGCTGTTCCTGGGTTAATACCCCGTTTTCAACAAGAATTTGTCCGATTTTTCTGTATTTTAGCATTATCTTCCTTATAACTATCCAACTTCAAAGGTAAGTGTTTTGGTAAGCTGTTTCTTCCCCGACAATATATCTACTTTGTAGAAACCCGAAGGTAAATTTTTCCCCTCTGGCATAGAAAGCATTACATTGGCTACGCCGTTTCTTTTGGGAATAGTCAAGTTATAATTATAAATCGGCACATCATCGGTAATATAATGCCATTTAACCAGTATCTGGGTGTTTATTCTGGCGTTTTGCCATTTAATCCAGGTGCTGACTTTGGTTGTATTTTTGGGGAAATAGCTGGTTATTTTAAGAGGCCGCATCTCGTTATCGACTCCGGTAACGATTCTGGCCTCCTGCACTATGATATTCTTAGTATTATTGTGATTGAGCAGGAAAAGTGCAGAAAAAATGAAGAGGAGGATTGCTGAAATATATTTTAATTTTCCGCTTGTGTATGCCATATTTCACTATTAGATTTAAGCACAAATATAAATTATGTTCAAGCATTATTTGATAAAATTTTTATAAATTAAGCAAAGATAGACAGCTTAAATTCCGGGAAATTATCTTGAAAATTGCATATTTCAGCCTTATAATGAACCACTAATTTAAAGTAATTGGTTATTGATCTTTTTATTCGGTAAATTAGGTAGTCAAGTTAATTTCCCAAGATAAACAACTATTTTTAAAAAAGAGCAGCCGATTGATAAAAATTTTATGCCCTGGCAGGTCTATATAATCAGGTGCAAAGACGGCCTTTTCTACACGGGCATTACCAATGATCTGGTCCGCAGGATTAAAGCCCACAAAAGCGGGAACGGCTGCAAGTTTACAAGATCGAGGACCCCGATAAAGTTATTATACAGCGAAACTGCCTTTAACCGGTCGTCGGCATTAAAAAGGGAAGCCAGGATTAAGAAGTTAAGCAAAAAAGAAAAAAGGAAACTTATAAACTTAAGGAGACTGTTATGGGTAAAACAATCAAAGGTTCAAAAACAGAAAAAAACTTATTAGCGGCATTTGCCGGAGAGTCGCAGGCCAGGACCAGATATACTTATTTTTCTTCCGCAGCCAGGAAGGAAGGCTTTGAGCAGATAGCAAATATTTTTGCTGAAACTGCCGATAATGAAAAAGAACACGCCAAGGTCTTTTTCAAGCATTTAGAGGGAGGCGATGTTGAAATTACCGCCATGTATCCTGCGGGGATGATTAAAGATACAAAGAG
>JAQTTI010000026.1 GCA_028710845.1 Candidatus Omnitrophota bacterium
TGATTCTGGATCTTGACTACCAAGCCGGTCAGGCTTTCGGAAGGCATCTTATCCAGATAGATAACCGCGTTAAGGGTTTCGCCGATATCTTCATATTTGTTTTTCAGCGTTTCCAAAAATTCTTTGTGGGAAACCAGGGTCAGCTTTTCGTTCTCCAAATCAAGGATTTCTTTATTAATCGCCTCCAGGTTCGCCCCTTCCTGCTCAAGGCTTGAATTTACATTCAGGATCTTCTGCCTGAATTCATCAACCAGTTGGCGGACACTTGATAACTCCTGGCTAATTTTACCCAGTGAATCTTCGGTAATCGCTTTTTCCTCAAAGACTTTTGCTTTTTCGATCTCCAGCCTTTTCTTGCGGGCCAGAAAAACCTGCATTTTGGAATTAAAATCGCCTATTTCATTATTGGTCCTAGAAATTGCAGTTTCTAATTCCAGGATATTTTTCTTGCTTTCGGCGATACTTTCCAAAGAGCTCTTTATCTTGGCAGAAAGATTATTGATCTCATTTTCTTTTTGGTCGAGTACAGCTTGTTTATTTTCGATGTTCTGCTTTAAATTTGCATACTCATCCCGCACCTCTTTTAATTTTTCTTCTTCCTCGGCCAGCTTAAGTCTCGCCTGTTCTATTTGGCCTTCTAAAATTTTATTATTCTGAATTAGCTCGGAAATATGCTTCTGATTAAAATTGATATGTTCGCTATTGCGGATTAGGCTATTTTCCAGCTCAAGTATCTGGCTTCGGGCCTGCATCATTGCTTCTTCTAAGACTTTTAACTCAGACTGACGGTTGGAGAATCTTTCTTCCTGCTGCCCGATAGTTTCAATTAAAGAAGTCTCTTCTTTGCCCAAATCTGATATCTGACGGGTTACTTCAGCCTTTTCTTCAAGCAGGTTCTTTTTGTCTATAGAAGCTAAATCAGTTTCCTTTAATTTTAATTCTTCAAAAATTTCTTTATAACGCCTGGCTCGCTGGGCTTGACGCTCAAGGGAACCGATCTGGCGCTTGACCTCGGTTACGATATCATTTACACGTAAAAGGTTCTGTTCGGTTTCTTCTAGTTTACGGGTAGTCTCCCTTTTCTGGGCCTTATATTTACTTATCCCGCTGGCTTCGTCAAAAACTACCCTGCGGTCTTCGGGGCGCGAACTTAAAACCAGATCGATTTTCCCCTGGGCGATGATTGAATAACTTTCCGCGCCAATTCCGGTTCCTAACAACAAATCCAGGATGTCTTTAAGCCTGACCGTGGCTTTATTAAGGGCGTATTCGCTTTCCCCTGACCTGAAAAGCCTGCGGGTGATCAACACTTCGGGAGTATCAATATTAAAAAAACGGCTTGAATTATCAAAGGTGAGGCTTACTTCAGCCATGCTTAACGGCTCTTTATTATCGGTGCCGTTAAAAATGACATCGAGCATTTCCGACCCTCGCAGGGATTTTGCGGATTGCTCGCCGAGAACCCAGCGGATAGAATCAAAAATATTTGATTTACCGCAGCCGTTAGGGCCGACTACCGCGGTAACTCCGGGTTCAAAATTAAGAACTGTTTTGTCGCAGAAAGATTTAAAACCAACCAGCTCTAATCTTTTAAAATACATAATCTCTCCTTATCTAATGAGGTTGCGACTGGCCTTCAAGCCAGTCATCAATTTTTTCTTTTTTAAAACGCCATTGCCCTACCAGTTTTAGCGCCGGAATCTTATTGTGCTTTAACCAATCGTATATAGTCCTGCGGGTCACCTTTAAGTAATCCGCCAGGTCTTCAATCGTCATCAAATTATTGTTAATCATGATTTGCATTATAAATATTTGCTTGAATTTTGTCAAGGAAAATCTTTACATTCTTTAACATATAGAGGAAATTATGTATTTTATACTGCAAATCAATGTAAAAGAGTGCAAAAAAGGACGCCCCTTTACTAGGGGCGCCCCAATCAGTTATTGAAATTTTTATCGACTATCGACTATAGCCCATCGACTATTTATAATGGAGTCAAAATCCCGCCGGTTGTAACTGTATAGGTAATACTGCCGGTAGTGCCTAAAGTAACAGGATCAGCTACAAATGAATATCCGGTTGAATCCATTGTGCAACTATAATTATATCCCTGGATAGCGGTTTGGGTACCGGTAAAGTCTGCGCAATAGCTTGGAGCGGAGCTGATAAAATTCTGCAATTCGCCTACGTTAGCCGGATACCTGCCCAATGAAACCGAAGCAGTCTCGGCGGCAGAAGCCAAGCTCCGTATATTAGCTTTAGCAGAAGCTTCATTAGCGGTTCTTTTCATCGAAATTAGATTTGGTATGGCAATAGCGGCAAGCAAGGATATGATTCCGACAACTATCATAACCTCAACTAAAGTGAAGGCCCGGTTACTATTTACCTTAAGCATATTTTACTTATGTAAAACTTCTTTAAAGGTTTTGGTCAACTCCGGTACTATTTGAAAAAGGTCACCCACAATCCCGTAAGTTGCCACCTTAAAAATTGGGGCTTCTGGGTCCTTGTTGATTGCAACTATAATCTTTGATGATTGCATGCCCACAAGATGTTGGATTTGCCCGCTTATACCGCAGGCAAAATATATTTTCGGGGCCACCGTCCTTCCGGTTTGTCCGACCTGATGGGAATACGGCATCCAACCGCTATCTACCGCAGCCCTGGAAGAACCTACTGCTGCCCCTAAGACATGAGCAAGCTCTTTGAGTAGTTTAAAATTATCAGCTCCCCCCATTCCTCTGCCTCCGCTGACAATAATATCGGCTTCGGAAAGATTTACGGTAGATTCAATTTCTTCTATTATATCTAAAAGTTTTGTCCGTGAAAAATAAAGCGACGGATTGAAGCTTTCTTTAATAATTTTGCCTTTTCGCTTTTTGTCTGCCTCAAGCGGAGTAAATACCTTATGCCTGACAGTTGCCATTTGCGGACGGTAATTCGGAGAGATAATTGTGGCCATGATATTTCCGCCGAAAGCAGGCCGCGTCTGAAGCAATATATTTTTGTCCGGGTCTATATCTAAACCTGTGCAATCTGCAGTTAAACCGGCCTTGATATTTATCGCAACTCGGGAAATCAGGCTCCTACCGATATTTGTCGCTCCGCACAAAAAGATCTCCGGTTTATATTTTTTAATAAGTTCGACTAATATTTTGGTATAAGGCTCATCCTGAAAGTTAGCTAACTCCGGGGCTTCAACCAGATAGATGTTATCTGCTCCGCAAAAAATCAATTCATCCAGCTGGTCCTCTAATTTATTCCCGATTAAAACGCCGCTTACCTGGCATTTTAGTTTTTTAGCCAGCTCCTGAGCTTTACCCAGCAGTTCATATGAGACTGATTGTACCCTGCCGTTTTTCTGCTCGATAAAAACCCAGATACCTTTATAATCTTTGATCTCCGGCAGGCCGCATTTTAATGGGGTTTTTTCCAAAAGGACCGCTTTAAACTTACAGGCATCTTTACATGCGCCGCAAAGGGTACATTTATTTAAATCAATAAAAGCCTTTTTATCCATTATGCGGATAGCATCAAACGGACAAGCCTTTACGCAAAGAGTACAACCGGTACATTTTTCTATTAAAATTGAAATAGGCATAATTAGATAGCCTCGTCTTTAATTAAATCAACTAACTGCCTGGCGATATCAGGGACTTCTCCGCTAAGTATCTGCCCGCCGGTTCTAGGCTTAGGTGTAAATATTTTTACAACTTGCGTAGGAGAACCGCATAAACCTATCTGCTGCGGATCAAGAGCCAGTTCTTTCTGGGTCAAGATAACAATCTTCGCTGATTTTGCCCGCATTAATCCCTTTAGCGAAGGAATCCTTGGTTCATTGATTTCTTTTACTACGGTCAGTAATGCCGGAAGCGGTGTTTCAATAATCTCATATCCTTCTTCGAGCATCCTTTCTACTCGCATATACTTATCGGTTGCCTCTTCTACTTTTTTTACATAAGTTACCTGGGGGATGTCTAAATGGGTTGATATCCCCGGGCCGACCTGGGCAGTATCCCCGTCAGAAGCCTGCTTACCGCAGATGATCAAATCAAAAGAACCAATTTTTTTGATTGCTCCCGCCAGTGTATAGCTGGTTGCCCAGGTGTCGCTCCCGGCAAAAGCCCGGTCGCAAACCAGATAACCCTCATCAGCACCTATCGAAATAGCCTCACGTAAAGCGTTATCTGCCTGAGGAGGGCCCATGGTAACAACGCTGACCTTTCCACCGAACCTTTCTTTCAGACGCACAGCTTCTTCAATAGCATACATATCAAAAGGATTAATAATTGATTTGACCCCTTCACGCATCAGCGTATTAGTTTCAGGGTTAATCCTTACTTCGGTTGTTTCGGGAACCTGTTTTATGCAAACAATTATATTCATTTTTTGACTAGGGACGGTTCTCAAACCAAAGGTAAACTGTCCCTTTTTAGGGGACGGTTCTGCTTTGAGTTGAGAACCGTCCCTGTTACTGTTATTTATTTTGCCATTTCTTTGATCAATTTTAAAGCGATTATGCCTCTTTGTACCTGGTTAGTACCCTCATAGATCTGGGTAATTTTTGCATCTCGCACATACTTTTCAATCGGATAGTCTTTCATATAACCGTAACCACCAAATAACTGCAAGGCATCGACTGTTACTTTCATAGCCACATCTGAAGCATACATCTTGGCCATGGCTGATTCTTTGGATACATCTTTTACTCCGGCATCGACCATTCTGGCTGTCGAATAAACTAAACCACGGGCAGCTTCAACCTCTGTAGCCATATCTGCCAGCATCCATTGAATCCCCTGGAAAGTGGAGATAGGTTTCCCGAACTGTACTCTTTCCCGGACATATTTTACCGCCAACTCCAGGGCTCCCTGGGCAATTCCTAAGGCTTGGGCTGCAACTCCCGGACGGGACATATCAAAGGTCCTCATAGTCACGATAAAACCCATACCTTCTTTGGCCAGTAAATTTTCAGCCGGAATCTTACAATCGGTAAAAATCAATTCCCGCGTGCTTGAGGCGCGAATCCCGAATTTATCTTCTTTTTTCCCGAAAGTAAAACCGGGAGTGCCTTTTTCCACAATAAATGCCGAAGCGCCGCGGGCGCCCTTTGTCTTGTCGGTCATAGCAATAACAACATAGGTCTCGGCATCGCCACCATTAGTAATAAAATGCTTTAGGCCGTTTAGAACATAATGATTACCTTCTTTTTTAGCGACAGTCTTGATCCCCGATGCATCGCTTCCTGCTTCAGGTTCAGTGATTGCAAATGCAGCCACTTTTTTGCCTTTGGCCAGATCCGGTAAATATTTCTTTTTTTGCTCATCAGTACCGAATAGAACAATCGGAAATGTGCCGAGCGCGCTGGCTGCGTAGCAAACAGCTATGCCTCCGCAGGCGCGGGAAAACTCTTCGGTCGCCAGGCAAAGATTCATTACGCTGTTGGCAAAACCACCATACTCCTCAGGAATAAATAAGCCGAACATATCGCTTTCAGCCATAACTTTAAGTACTTCCCAAGGGTATTCTTCGCTTATATCATATTTAGCCGCAACCGGACGTATTTTCTCCTCGGCTATTTTATGGGCTAAATCCTTGATCATTTTTTGCTCTTCAGTCAACAAATAATCCATAGCTTCCTCCAGTTAATTAATTCAAGAATTATAACATAAAAAGTTTAATTTACAAGACTTTAAGCAGGGCAATCTCCTGGCAATTGGGGAATTTGCAGCAATTAATACATTCTGCCCAGATTTTATGGGGAAGGGCATCATGCTTGACTCTCTTAAACCCTAATTTCTTAAAAAAATCCGGCTTATAAGTCAGGGCAAACACTTTTTTTGCTCCCATGACTTCGGCTTCCGCCAGGCAGGCCAGGACCAAATCGCGGCCCACCCCTTTTCCCTGTTTATTTTTGGCGACGGCTAAAGACTTGACTTCGGCCAGATCATCCCAGGATATATGCAGGGCGCAACAACCGGATATCTTGCCTTTATCGTCAAATACCCAGAAATCGCGGATATTTTCATAAAGCTCATTAAGCGAGCGGGGAAGCATTACATCCTTCTTAGCGAAAACAGCGATTAAATCCTGGATTTGCTTTATATCTTTTATTTTTGCTTTTCTAATCATTTTATTTTTTGAAATGGTTTTCCACCAACTAAGAGCTACGAACTAAGAACTACGAACTAAGAACTAAATCATTTACTGCACACTTAACTTTTTCCCTTTTTCAACCACCACTATCCCGGATTCACTTACAAAAAACCTCTTCTTATCTTCCTCAAGGTTAAAACCTATAACAATCCCCTGCGGTATATTTACATCTTTGTCAATTATAGCTCTTTTGATTTTTGCATAGCGGCCGACATTGACGCTCTCCATTAAAATCGAATCATATACTTCGGAAAAACTGTTTATCCTGACATTCGGGGAAAGTATTGACCTTTGAACGCGGCCGCCTGAAACAACGCAGCCTTCCGAAACGATCGAATCAAGGACTAAGCCTACCCTGCCTTCTTCCTTATCTCCCGAATGGACAGTCTTAACCGGAGGATACTGTTCTTGAAATGTCCTAAGCGGCCATTCCTGATCGTAAAGATTAAAGGTCGGGTTCACCTCGATTAACCCCATATTGGCTTCATAATAGGCATCGATAGTCCCAATGTCCTGCCAATATTCATCCACATTATCTTTATTACGGAAATTATAAGCTACGACCTTCATTCCTTTTTTGATCATCTGCGGGAGAATATCCTTACCGAAATCATGAGAAGATGTAATATTCTTAGCATCTGCCAGAAGTTCCTGCATTAGTACAGAGTGATTAAAAACATAGATGCCCATCGAGCCGTAAATCTTGTCTGTTTTTCCAGGGATAGATTTTGGGTTATCCGGCTTTTCCTGAAAACCGGTAACTAACCCCCGGCTATCTACTTCAATCACCCCTAAATGCTTGGATTTATTTTTATCCACTTCGACTACGCCGACTGTCAGGTCTGCGTTCATGTCGCGATGCACATCAATCATCGAATAGTAATTCATTTTATAGATATGGTCGCCGGCTAAGATTAAAACTTCATCAGGCTTATCCATCTCTAAAGTATATAAATTTTGGTAGATTGCATCGGCGGTACCTAAGTACCAGGAGTTTCCGATTCTTTGCTGCGCCGGTAAAAGCTCGATAAACTGGCCCAATTCTGAAGGCAGGAAATTCCAGCCAAGCCGGATGTGCCTCTGGAGCGAAGCAGATTTATACTGAGTAAGAATATAGATTTTTCGCAGGCCTGAGTTAATGCAGTTGCTCAAGGTGAAATCAATAACCCTATATATTCCCCCGAAAGGAACTGCGGGTTTTGCCCTGTCTTTGGTTAAAGGAAGCAGGCGTTCGCCCTTACCTCCTGCCATGATAAATGTTAAAACTTTGCGCATCATGATAAAAACGCTCCTGTGATCCCGTGCCTGATCATCATTACGGCAATAGCCGCCAACAATATATACATTATTTTAGAAAATGCCCTTATACCGCTGGTGCCGATTAATTTTATAATTAGATCCGCCTTGACTAAGGTGACCCAAACAAAAAACATATTCAATATAACTGATATCAAGGTTGCCATCGGCCCGAAACTATTCATGATCATCAAAGTAGTAGCTAAAGTAGCCGGGCCGGTGATTAAAGGCGTCCCCAAAGGAAATACGCCCATGCTTTTATCATTAGAAGAGCTGGTTAATGAGCTTTTTTGGGCTCCGGGAAGTAAAAGCCGGGCAGCGATTATAAATAAAAGCGCGCCGCCGGCGATCTGAAAATCGGGGATGGTTATGCCAAGGACAGAAAAAACCCAGGTGCCGATAAACATAAAAATTACGGCAACCGCAGTCGCGGTCGAAACAGCGTCAAAAACTATCCTATTCCTCTGTTTTTTGGAAAAATGTTCGACCAGGGACAAAAAAATAGGGATATTGCCGATTGCATCAATTGCAACAAAAAGCGGAATGAAGCTAAGTATATAAGGTTTAAGCATTTCCATCATTCTAATATTATATAGAATTGTTTCCTAGTTGGCAATATATATTTAGAAATCGCTTCCGAAACAATTATTCAATTTTATTGATGAGCAACAGACAAAGAAAACTGGTTAGCGCGGAGATGACAATTAACCACTGCAGGCCTATTCTAGGAAGCAGGTATGCGCCGGATAGGTTGCTGGATAAAACAGCTAAATTACTTACGCTGCATAAAAGGGCAAATGAAGTCGCCTCCAATCCTTTAAGTGAGTTACGGGCCATAAAATCCATTACCATTACGAATATAAACATCCCTAGAAAACTATATATTACATCATAAAAAACCGCAGTAAAAGGAGTGTAATACAAAAAGCTCAAAGTTGTTATTGCGCCGATAAAGACCGAAAAGTACAACCATTTCTTGATATTTATCCTTTGGCTGAACTTATAATAAAGCAATGAGCCGGCTATCCCGAAGACCGTACTGATGGTACTGATAGAGCCGATCCACATCTTGCCCCATTTGAAACTATCCCGCTGGATAAAAAATAAAGGCGTGCCGAAGGAAGGAGAATATTTATAAAGGAAGATGAAAAACGCTATAATCAATATTTTTTTGTCGCTAAAGATTTTTTTTAAATCAAACAATAGCGAAGAAAACCCGGGCGGCTTTTCCTGTTTTTCTTCTTGGTAAAAAAATGCGGGCAGCATGACCAAAAGATAGACCGGAATAAGCAATAAAAAACCTATTTTGTAATCCCATTTCTCGGCGATATAAGCGCCTCCTAATCCGGTAAATAAGCCTGCGGTTAGAATCGATGCCCATTGGATACTCTGAATTTTTCCGGTAATCTGGTGTTTTTTGCCTTCAACGCACATGATCCCGTCTACCGCCACATCCCTGAAAGCCGCATTATTCGAAGCAAGAATCAATAAGGCGATTAAAATTGCCAGCGGCATCTGGAATAAACCGATAAATAAAACAAAGATTATATCCAGCGCCAAGGAAATAAATACCCAGGCGCGTTTAGCTAAGAAATTATCGATAATATAGCCGATTAAAGGTTTTACCAGCCAGGCAAAGGTAGTGATGCTGGAAATAACCATTATTTTTTCCGGAGAGAAATTGAGGGTTTCTTTGAGGTAATAAAAAAGGCCCTGACCAGGCAGACCTTCTATTCCTTGAGTGAAATAGACTGCGCTTGAAAGGGCAAATATCCAGAATAGCTTTTTATTTGGTTGCTGCATCCGCCTTGGCTTGATCAGCTGGTAAATTTATTGCAGCTTTTTCCTCAACCTTTATCGGCGCCTGATCAATGGCTTTGGTCGCGGCAGACTTGGTATCAATACCTGCCTTTTGAACCTGGGGCCGGGCGGAACGCATTAATGACTTGCTCTGCCTGACCGAAAGGATTGCTAGCGCTAAACAGGTCATAAAAAAAACAATCGACATAATTGTGGTCGTTCGGGTTAAAAACGCGCTGGTCTTTGTCCCAAACATCGATTCGACTCCGGCAAAACTTTCCACCAGGCCGGCTCCTCTTCCGCGCTGAATTAAGACCAAACCGATTAAAATTATGCAGGCAATCACATGGATTATAATTAATACCGTTATCATTTTACTACCTCGCTGGCTTTAGTTACTATTTGAGAAAAACTATCGGCCTTTAAACTGGCCCCACCGACTAACGCTCCGTCAACATCCGGCTTGCTTATTAGTTCGGCAATATTATCGGGTTTAACGCTTCCGCCGTATTGGATCCTGATTTGACTGGAGATTTCTTCTTGATAAAGTTCTTTTAATAAATCGCGGATAAATTTATGCACCTCTTGAGCCTGCTCAGGAGTAGCAGTAAGTCCTGTGCCGATAGCCCAGACCGGCTCATAAGCAATAACTATTTTTAGCATATCTTCCGGGCTAATCTCAACCAAAGCGCCTTTGATATGGCTTTCAATTACCTTAAATGTATTATTAGATTCTCTTTCCTGCCTGTTTTCGCCTACGCAGACAATCGGGATAAGCCCATTTTTAAGGCTGGCCTTAATTTTCTTGTTTACATTTTCGTTGGTCTCGCCAAAAAATTGCCGGCGTTCCGAGTGGCCGATAATTACATAACGGCAACCCGCATCTTTTAACATAACCGGCGAAACTTCGCCGGTAAAAGCGCCTTCATCCTGCCAGTAAAGGTTCTGGCCTCCGACGGCAATATTGCTGGTTTCCAGCGCATCCGCTAAATAGGCAAGTAAGGTATAAGGCGGACAAACCACTATATCGACATTTTCGATTTTAAAAAGATCCCTTCTTAAAGCAACTACCAGTTCCTGGCCGTCCTTAAGCGTCTTATACATCTTCCAGTTGCCTGCTATAATTGGTTTTCTCATTTATCTGTTAAAGCTGCAATACCGGGAAGAATTTTACCCTCCAGGAATTCCAAGCTTGCCCCTCCTCCGGTTGAAATATGCGACATTTTATCCTCTAATTTAAATTTAGCGATAGCTGCGGCCGTATCGCCGCCTCCGATAATCGAGGTAGTTTTTAAGGTAGAAATAAAATTAGCCACAGCTTTAGTCCCGTTGCTAAAAGCATCCATCTCGAATATTCCCAGCGGGCCATTCCAGACTATTGTCTGGGCTGTTTTTAACTTATCCTGGAACAATTTAACGGTTTTTGGACCGATATCAACCGCTATCTTGCCTTCCGGAATATTATCCGGGACAATTTCGCTTTTGGCATTTGGGTCAATATTATCCACCACAATGTTATCGATCGGCAGTAAAATTTCTTTGTTTAATTTTTTGGCCTCAGTAAGAATAGTGTTAGCCAGGTCAAGTTTATCTTTCTCAAGTTTTGAATTACCGATCTCTTTTCCCTGTGCTTTTAGGAAAGTATAAGCCATGCCGCCGCCGATAATAATCGCATCGCATTTGGGAAGTAAATTTTCAATTACGGCAATTTTATCCGATACTTTGGCCCCGCCTAAAATAACCATAAAAGGCCTCTGAGGGTTTTTCAGTGCCTCGCCCAGGTATCTAATCTCTTTTTCAAGAAGAAACCCGGCGCAGCTGCGCAAGAAATGGGTAACCCCTTCCGTTGAAGCATGAGCGCGGTGAGCGGTACCGAAAGCATCATTAACAAAGATATCCGCCAATGAAGCAAGCTGCCGGGAAAAGTTTTCATCATTAGCCTCTTCCTCGGCATGGTAACGCAGATTCTCAAGTAAAACTACTTTTTCTTTTTTATTATCAATATCCTGCTTAATTGCCTCACCCACGCAATCATTAAGGAATAATATATCCTCTTTCAAAAGCTCTTTTAGGCGTACCGCTACCGGCTTAAGGCTGTATT
>JAQTTI010000105.1 GCA_028710845.1 Candidatus Omnitrophota bacterium
GATAAGAATGCCAAAATCGGTACCCGCTTGCAGCAAAGCTGGGAAAAACTCTCCTCAACCTTTAAGATTTCCCCCAGCCACTATGAATATTACTTAAGAGGGTATAAGTATACTATTGTAAAAGCTGAGGTGCTTAAAACATTATCGCTTACCACTGCCTACAGAGGTTTGGCTAATATCAAAGAAGACCTCTATGTAGAAAAATACCATTCTCCTGATGTAAGCGATGCTAACCCCTATTTTTATACGGTTACAACCGACTATATCCTGAATTATGAGTATAAAGATGATAAATTCGAGCTTGTGACCACCGAAAGTCAAATTACGGGATTTGTCAATGATGCTCCCGTCGAAATTAAAAAACCCAAAAATTTAATTTAAAAAACTCTTGACAAGAAAATTTTTTTATTTATAATTAGCACTCTAGGAAAAAGACTGCTAAATTATCAAACTTTGAACCTTAAGGAGGTGACGGGATGGAAATTAAACCATTAGGAGATCGCATAGTAGTCAAGCCTTTAGAAGCAGAGAATAAAACTAAAGGCGGAATTGTCCTGCCTGATACTGCTAAAGAAAAACCGCAAGAAGCCAAGGTAGTCGCAGTTGGTAAGGGCAAGACGCTTGAAAACGGCACTGTACATGCCCCCGAAGTAAAAGTAGGCGACAAGGTCTTATACGGTAAATACTCGGGTAACGAAATAACCACCAAAGAAGGCGAAGAGCTGTTGATTTTACGCGAAGAAGATATCTTAGCAATTATCAAATAAATGAGCGCTTGACTTACGAACGCGACAGCGTGAGTAAGTCAATGCGCGAATTTATCCCGCTTCTTCATCATCAGGTTGCAGCGGGATAGCACAATTAAGGAGGAAGCATGGCCAAGCAATTGTTATATAGCGATAATGCACGCCGCAAAATTTTAGCAGGAGTCGAACAACTCGCTGCTGCGGTAAAAGTAACTTTGGGCCCTAAGGGCCGCAACGTAGTAATTGACAAAAAGTTCGGCTCACCGACCATAACTAAAGACGGCGTAACCGTAGCCAAAGAAATAGATTTAGAGGATGCCTTTGAAAATATGGGCGCCCAAATGGTCAAAGAAGTCGCCGAAAAAACTTCCGATATCGCCGGCGACGGCACCACCACCGCAACCGTTTTAGCCGAATCGATCTACCGCGAAGGATTAAAAAACGTTACCGCCGGCTCAAATCCGATGGAACTAAAACGGGGGATCGAAAAAGCAGTTACAAAAATCGTCGAAGAATTAGGCAAACTTTCTACCCCGATCAAAGATAAAAAAGAAATCGCTCAAGTTGCCTCTATCGCCGCTAACTCTGACACCGCTATCGGGGAATTAATCGCCGAAGCAATGGATAAAGTCGGAAAGGACGGAGTAATTACAGTCGAAGAAGCAAAATCAACCGCTACAACTTTAGATGTTGTCGAAGGTATGCAGTTTGACCAGGGATACCTATCTCCTTATTTTGTAACCGATGCCGAACGGATGGAAGTACTACTAGAGGACGCTTATATCCTGATTTATGAGAAAAAGATCTCATCAATCAAAGATATCCTTCCTTTACTTGAAAAAATCGCACGAGCCGGCAAACCGCTATTGATTATCGCCGAAGAGGTTGACGGCGAAGCTTTAGCTACCTTGGTAGTCAACAAGATCCGCGGCACTTTTGTAGCTTGCGCAGTAAAAGCTCCGGGATACGGAGACAGGCGTAAAGCAATGCTGGAAGATATCGCCATTCTTACCGGCGGTAAAGCATTGACCGAAGACTTAGGTATCAAGCTGGAGAATGTTGATATCGAGGATTTAGGCCGGGCAAAGAAAGTAAAAATCGATAAAGAAAATTCTACTATTGTCGAAGGCGCAGGTAAAAACGCTGCAATTAATGCCAGGATTGCTCAACTTAAAAAACAGATCGAAGATACTGATTCAGATTACGATAAAGAAAAATTACAGGAGAGGCTAGCTAAGTTATCAGGCGGAGTCGCTGTAATCAATGTTGGCGCTGCCACTGAAACAGAAATGAAGGAAAAAAAGGCGCGCGTCGAAGATGCTTTACACGCTACCCGTGCTGCCACTCAGGAAGGTATCGTTCCTGGAGGCGGAATCGCTCTTATTCGCACCATCCCGGCTTTAGATAAATTAAAGCTGGAAGGTGACGAAAAAATCGGCGCCAATATTGTAAAACGGGCTATTGAGGAACCTTTAAGGCAGATTGCCCAAAACGCAGGCCTGGAAGGCTCGGTAGTTGTCCAAAGAATAAAGACAGAAAAAACAAATATAGGATATGATGTTAGCCAGGATGCTTATGTCGATATGATTGACGCCGGCGTAATCGATCCGACAAAAGTTACCCGTTCAGCATTACAAAATGCCTCAAGTATCGCGGCATTATTGCTGACCACCGAAACCTTAATCGCTGATAAACCGGAAAAGGAAGAAAAAATGCCTCCAATGCCGGGTGGCGGAATGGGCGGTATGGGTGGAATGGGCGGAGGAATGTATTAAACTTAAATAGTAGTAAAATGGTAGAAACGGGGTCAGACCCCATTTATCGAAATACAAGCTAAGATAAATGGGGTCTGACCCCGTTTTTTAAAACTCCGATTTTTAAAAATACTTGTTGACAAAATAAGCCAATAGGTATAAAATTTGTAATCCTTTCGTATATTTCTCCAAAAAAGGCTAAAATATCATAAGTTATTACAAAACAATAGTTTATATAATATAAGGAGAGTTAAATGGCAGAGTGGATAGGTATAAACAGGAGGGCAAGAAGGTGCTACGGATTTGACGAAATAGCGCTAGTTCCCGGTTCGCAAACCGTAAATCCCAACGAAGTCGATACCGG
>JAQTTI010000027.1 GCA_028710845.1 Candidatus Omnitrophota bacterium
CTATATCGGAAATATAACCAGCTATTAAATCATTAGGGTTATTCCAGTTGAATACTTCAGTGAGCCTTCGGTTGTTTTCTGCTTCGATCATTGGGTTATATATAATAACTAAAACCTTCGGCTCAATTACATTAGTATCCGCTACTGCTTTGGCAAAAACGGTCCCTATGGCTAAAATTATTAAAAAACCAATTGTGATTATTCTAAAGTTTTTCATTTGTCGCAAAATTAAAACGGAGAGTGGAGGATTCGAACCTCCGGTCGTCTTACGACGACAACGGTTTTCGAGACCGCCGCATTCAACCAGCTCTGCCAACTCTCCAGATTTCGGTGGGGCAGAGATTCGAACTCTGGGTGGACTTACGCCCACAACGGTTTTCAAGACCGCCGCATTAGACCACTCTGCCACCCCACCCAAAAACTAAAACATGAACAATTGTTTAAAACAAGCGTAAAATATACCTTTGGCTATATTAAAGGAGGTACTGCAGAAATTAACGAATGAAAATCCATTAAAAATGAGGCTAAAGCCGAAAGCAAGCAACACAATATTTAATATAAAAATAAAAGAAAATCCGAAGATATAATTCGCCTTTAAAAAATCCCCCTTTTTAGAACGGATGGTCTTTGCCGAAAACACAAGATGCAAAACCGTACTAAAACCAATCAAAAAAAGCGTATATTCGGTCAGCAGCCTGGATTTGATCCCTAAGGACAACAATCCAAAGATAATAAAGAACAGGATTGTATATATCGGCAGTAAAAATGGGGCAACATTGATCATCGGCTTAAAAAAACTAAAAACTATTTCTAAAAGCTTATGCCCCTTGCTATAAATCAGCGATGGTTCAAAAATAAAAAGATAAATTATAAGAAAAGTAAATACCCCATTCCAAAAAATACGTTGCAACCCGGTGTCTATTCCGGCAAATTCATTTGAGAAAGAAACGGCCGATGAATAAACAAAGGGAAGGATAATAACCGCCAGGATAATTTTGATCAGGCCAAAAAGCTTGCTGGATAGGCCGGAAATTTTACTGGAAAAGTCTCCACTAAGCCCGCCAAAATCAGCAGAACCCGGATCTTCCTTGCCTTTTAACGGAAATTTTTCAGCATATTGTTTCTTGGCCATTTAAATATGGCTGCAGTATTTTGGGAATTAATACTGAGCCATCCTCCTGTTGATAATTTTCTAATATAGCTACCACTACCCTGGCTAAAGCCAACCCTGAGCCGTTTAAAGTGTGAATAAATTCGACCTTCTTCCCTTCTTTACGGCGAAGCCTTATATTTGCCCTGCGGGCCTGGAAGCTTTCAAAATTACTACAGCTTGAAACTTCCAGCCATTTATCTGAACCGGCGGCATAAGCCTCGAGATCGTAACATTTACTGGCCGCAAAACTTATATCCTGGGTGCTGAGCATAACCACCCGGTAAGGCAGCTCTAAAAGCTGCAGAACATCCTCGGCATTTGCCACCAATTTTTCAAGTTCGTTAAAAGAATCTTCCGGCCGGCTAAATTTGACCATTTCGACCTTGTCAAATTCATGGACGCGGATAAGCCCGCGCGTATCTTTGCCGTAAGAACCAGCCTCCCTCCTAAAACAGGCCGTATAAGCGGTGTAATAAATCGGTAACTTTTCCTCTTCCAGTATTTCATCGCGAAAAATATTAGTTACCGGAACTTCCGCCGTAGGTATGAGGAAAAGATCGTCGTCTTTTAGTTTATACATGTCCTCTTCCAGTTTCGGCAGTTGTCCGGTGCCTAGCATCGAAGCGCGGTTTACCAGGAAAGGAGGAAAAATTTCGGTATATCCGTGTTTTGAGGTATGAAGATCGAGCATAAAATTTATCAAGGCCCGCTCGAGTTTAGCTCCCCAGCCCTTAAAAAGAATAAAATTAGAACCGGTGATCTTAGTCGCCCGGTTAAAATCTACTATATCTAAATTTTGGCAGATTTCGATGTGGCTTAGAGGCTGAAAGTTAAATTTCTTGGGCTGGCCCCAGGTCCGTACGATTTTATTGCTGGAGGCATCCCCCACCGGAATCGATGAGTGCGCTACATTGGGGATATTTATAAGAAGTTTATTTAGCTCTGCATCTTTATCTTTTATCAAATTTTCCAGCTCGCCGATCCTTTTGGAAATTTCCTTCATCGAGGAAATCTTTTCTTTGGCCTCTTTTTTCTCTTTTAAAAGAATACCGATTTCGTCATTAGCTTTATTACGCTTGGAAGCCAGCTTTTCGAATTCGCTTAAATATTTACGGCGTAAATTATCAATTTCAATCAGGCCGCTTATATCGATCTTTAAAGCCCGGTTTTTTATCGATTGCTCTACTAAACCTTTGTTTTCCCTTATGAATTTTATATCTAGCATATTATCCTTTTATTACCCCCAAAGGCCGCATTCTGCAGACTCTTTTTCCTATCCCCGCGTTATGAACTACATCTACAACATCATTAATATCTTTATATGCCGTGGGCGCCTCTTCGGCCAAAGTATTACGCCCGGAAGTTTTAACTATTATACCTTTAGAATTTAGTTCTTTCAACAATATATCTGAACGAATGGCTTTTAAAGCGGCTGACCGGGATTTAAGACGCCCGGCTCCATGGCAGGCGCTGCCGAAAGTTTCCTCCATTGCCTTTTGGGTTCCTACTAAAAGGTAGGAATTCCTGCCCATATCGCCGGGAATTATTACGGGCTGGCCGATTGTTTTATACCTTTCAGGAATATCCGGATGCCCGGGCGCAAAAGCCCGGGTGGCCCCTTTTCGATGCACGCAAAGATTTTTTAGTTTTCCGTTAATTTCATGTTTCTCGATCTTTGCAATATTATGGGCAACATCATAAATTAGGGACATTCCCAGCTTCTGCCATGACAGGCCGAATATCTTTTCAAATGCCAGGCGGGCTAGATGCATCAGGCATTGGCGATTAGCCCAGGCATAATTTGCCGCACAACGCATAGCCCCTAAATAGGCTTTACCTTCATTTGAATTTACCGGAGCACAGGCCAACTGCCGATCCGGGATATTTATATTATATTTGGAAAGCCCTTCTACCATTTTACGGGAGTAATCCTCGCAAATCTGATATCCGAATCCCCGGGAACCGGTATGGATCATTACCATTACCTGGCCCAAACTTAAACCAAGAGTATCGCAGGCTTTTGCATCATAGAGTTGATCAATTAATTGTACCTCTAGAAAATGATTCCCTGATCCCAATGTCCCTGACTGAGCTTTGCCTCTTTTATAAGCCCGTTCTGAGACTGCCTGGGGATCTGCCCCTCTTATCTGGCCTCTCTCTTCGGTACAATTAAGATCGTCTTCTGTCCCGAAACCTTTCTCGACTGCCCAGCGGGCGCCTTTGATCAATATCTCTTCCTCTTCTTTCAAACTAACCCTAATGTTACCCTCCGAGCCTACTCCGGCGGGCACATCGTTAAATAAACGATAAACTAAATTTTCGAGCTTATCCTTAACATCGTCATATTCCAAATTCGTTTTTACTAACCTTACCCCGCAATTAATATCGAATCCTACTCCCCCTGGAGAGACGACTCCGCCTTCATCGATATCTGTCGCTGCCACTCCTCCTATCGGAAAACCATAACCCCAATGAATATCGGGCATTGCCAGAGAATTATTTACAATCCCAGGTAAGAATGCAACATTGGCCACCTGTTCAAGCGCCTTATCCTGGTAGATACTTTCTAGTAATTTTTCGCTGGCATAAACCAAGCCCGGCACACGCATCCCGGGTTTATAGCTTTTGGGGATCCGCCAACGGTAATCATCGATTTTTTCTAATTTTATTACCGCTTCAGACATCAAAAATTACCTCTGCCTGCCAAGTTGATCCTGATTTTCGGACTTTTAGCTGATGGTAGGTGGCTGCTTTTATTTCAAAATTGGTTTTATAGTTGCCCAGGCTGGCGCCCACGGCGATTGCATCAATTAGTTGTTCATTAATTTCGTTTATCCTGATATCTTCAAAAACCAGCCCTTCTGCCTGAGCTACCGATAAAAGTTCATTAAGCCAGTTAACCAAAAGCTCTTCGATATTGGCTGCTTTTTGAGTAATTATTATTTTGTGTTTTTCAGGATTGATTATTCTTTGTTTTTCGGTAGAGATGGCTGTTAAAGCCAGGCCGGCTTTTTTAAATAGATCTTTCAAGGAGGATGCTTTTACCCTGATGCCGATGTCGGCGGTATGATCTAATAGTTCGTAGCTTTTAAACATCTTAGGTAGGATATAATTGGGCCATGTAGGAGTCGAACCTACGACCTTGACATTAAGAGTGTCCTGCTCTGCCAATTGAGCTAATGGCCCTAATTTTTTGTCGAGCCATTAGCGAAATCCCGCTAAGCGGGATGAGACACCACTATGGCCCTAATTTTTTGTCGAGCCATTAGCGAAATCCCGCGAAGCGGGATGAAACACCACTAATGGCACCAAGATTTAGGTTCCTAAAGGCTTAGTTTTTCCGCGGAGTTCAATTATACCTGCTTTCCTTATCCCAGTCAACTAAGGAATCTCTTTTTGAGCCACCTGCGGGATAAGAGAATCAAGTCAGAAAAAAGCGGAATTTTGCTATTTAAAAAAGTCATAATAAAGATACGATATAATTAATCTTTTAAAAAAGGAGGCCAGCAATGTCAGACGTATTATTCTTTTGGTTGAGCTGCAACTATAATAGAAAGATTAACCTTAAAAAAAATTCTTTAGATAGAGAAATTGACGCTGACTTTAGCCTTCTTTTGAAAAATTGCATATAACTATGCAAGAATAATACCGATTATGCGCCTGGCAGGAGTCGAACCTGCAACGCCTAGCTCCGAAGGCTAGCGCTCTATCCAGTTGAGCTACAGGCGCAATCCTAAATTATCTCCGCTTTTTCTCCCAGAATCTCTTTAATTTTTTCTAACTTAGCTCTCTCGACGGGATAAATATCTTTCTCGGCAGTAGAACGCACCGGAGAATTCAATTGGATTTTATCCGGATTAATTTCCTCGATCACTTTCTTTAAACCCATTATGTGCACCAAATCATCGTTTAAACCCGAAACAAGCATTATTTCAAGCCAAATTAGGCCTTTGAATTCCTTTCTTAAAGCAACCAATCCATGCACAATCTGATCAAGCTTGATTCCTTCATTCGGCCGGTCTATTCTTTTAAATATTCCCGGGTCAATTGCATCCAGGGAAGGCACAATTAAATCTACTTTCAAAAGCTCTTTACGCACTAAAGGGTCTCCCAAAAGGGAAGAATTGGTTATAACTGCTATCTTAGATGCAGGCACTATCTTCTTTATCGTTTCGATTAATTCCCCGATTCCGGAATGTAAAGTAGGCTCACCCAAACCGGAGAGTGTAATAAATTTTAATTCTTTGGCTTTCCTGGGATTATCTTCCAGCCAGGATTTTAATTCCGAGATAATTTCTTTAGGGTCTGCATATTCTTTTCTTTCAAAAACAGTTCTACCTACGCTTCCCCACTGGCAATAAACACAATCTAAGTCGCAGACCTTATCCGGAGAAAGACTGACCCCTAATGAAAGGCCGAGCCGGCGCGATTTAATCGGTCCATATATGTATTTCATTAAAACCCCTTTATTAATAATAAAGGGCGCTACTTTTAAGATAGCGCCCTAAAGTTTACTTTCAAAAAAGATACTGTTATTTGACTTCAACCAGGCAATTATGGCTTCCGAATGAATTCGAAACACAACTGGTGCAACGGGGATCATTCATCCAATTGCCGTCTACGACAAACTTGTATTCATGTTTGCCGGGTTTAAGAGCAACCTTAGCCACCCAATTCCCCTTGCTATCCTTCTTGGCTGTTATTTTTTTTGTATCCCATTTGTTGAAACTTCCGGCTACCGTTACTTTTTTGGCTGCCGGCGCATAAAATTTGAACTCTGTAGTTTTTGTTCCTGTTGTTGTCCGTGGCATAAAACCCTCCTTTTTATTAATATATTTTTGCACTACAAGTAAAGACTGTCAAGAATTAAATTGCGACAATCGCAATGCCTTTTGTGTCCGCTAATTTAATACTTTTCTCCTGATCAATAAAAAGTGTTTTTCCTGCTTCAAAAGCAAAACATCTAGCTTTTACCTTGACCAGGTTCTTTATGGTATTTAACCCAACCACGGGGACATCAAAACGCATGTCCTGGTTGGGTTTGCTGACTTTTACGATTATAACCTTACCGCGGGCAATCTTGCCTGCCCGGCGGATTAAATTATCAGTTCCCTCAAAAGCCTCGACTGCCACAATAGCTTTCTGTTTTACGGCGACGGTTTGGCCGATATCAAGGCCGGCCACCTCTTTAGCCAAACGCATCCCGAAATATATATCTTCCCAGGAATCGAAATCCGGCTGGCATTTTGTAAGCGTGCCTTTTTTGGGCAGATATTCTTCTATAAAAATAGTGGAATCTAAAAGCGGCAAACCTGATTCTTCGAGCATACGAGCAACGGCCCCGAATAAAGTATCGGCTTTTTTATCTTTCAGGCTTTCTAGGATCTGTTTTAAAGTACGGCTTTTCTCTATTTCCCCGCTGAACAGCCTTCTGGGGCTTATTTGGCCGGCCATAACTACCCCTTCTACTTTTTCGGCTTTTAATATATCGAACATTTTGTCGAATTCGCCCAGTTTAAGCCAATAAGTTTTATCGACGAGATTTTTAATTTTCGGGGAGGTATCGCCTTTTATGGCAATAGCTATGACCTGACAGCCTTTGGCCCTTGCGCTTTTGGCAAAAAGCAAAGGGAATTTCCTGTTTCCGGCTATCAAACCTATTCGCTTCATTCTTTACGGCAGGAGCGGGCAATCCCACGCTCAGAATTTTTAGCAAAATTTAAAAGATAAGCTACCTCTTCGCTTTTGACTAATTCTTTCTCGCATTTTTCGATAGCGTGTTTTAAGGAAAACCCTGAATTGAATAATAACTTGAAGGCCTGGTCGATTTGTTTTATCGCATCGCGCCCTAATCCTGTACGTCTTAAGCCGATTAAATTTAAGCCGTAAACACGGGCAGGATGGCCGTCACAGGTTGAAAACGGCGGGATATCCTGGACAACCTTGGAACATCCGCCTATTATTGAAAGTTTGCCTATCCTGACAAACTGATGGATTGCAACTATGCCTCCGATCACCGCTTTATCCTCAATAGTAACGTGGCCGGCCAAGGTACTGTTGTTAGCTAGAACACAGCCGCTGCCTATCCTGCAATCATGGGCTACATGGGAATATGCCATAAGCAAATTATTATCACCGACGATTGTCTTGGATCCTTCTCCGGTACCGGGATTAAGCGTGCAATACTCGCGGATAATATTATTACATCCTATCTCTAGATAAACTTTCTCTCCCTTAAATTTAAGGTCTTGGGGGCGGCTGCCGATGACGGCACCGGTAAATATTTCGCATGATTCTCCGATTGTCGTATTTCCTTCGATTACACAGTGTGAACCAATCTTTGTATTTTTGCTGATTTTTACACTGTCATTGATTACGCAATAAGGCCCGACAACCACGCCGTCTTCCAGGATTGATTTTTTAGAAATTATTGCTGTTGGGTGTATCTGCATTTTATCCTTCCATCCGGTCCTATTTAGATTAATCTTCGACCAGCGCAAACATAAGATCTGCTTCGGCTACAACCTTGCCTTCAACCAGGGCTTTACCGTGAACCGTACCTATCTTGGAACGGATCTTTCCGGCTTCCACTTCAAAAACCAAAGTATCTCCGGGAACCACGGTTTTCCTGAATTTTGCGTTGTCAATTGCCATAAAAAAAGCCAGCTTTCCCCTGTTCTCTTCGCTGGCAAGCATCATTACGCCGCCTACCTGGGCCATGGCCTCTAAAATAAGCACCCCGGGCATTACCGGGCGGTTCGGAAAATGGCCCCTGAAAAAATAATCATTAATTGTCACATTCTTGATACCTACGGCCCGCTTTCCCTTTTCAAGGTGAGTCACCCGGTCAACGAATAAAAAAGGCTCACGGTGGGGAAGAATTTTCATAATTTCGTTAATGTCTAAAGATTCTTTCATGGCGTTTGCTCCTTGAGTTCTAATCCTTTGTTCATGGATCTTTCTTGTGATTTGTAAATTCAAAGAATGGCCGCTTCTAAGCGCGATTACGTGGCCGCGGATCGGGCATCCTGCCAAGTAAAGGTCTCCGATAAGGTCTAAGATCTTATGCCTTACAAATTCATCGGCAAAGCGTAATTTATTTTTTATTACACCTTCCTTGCCTACAACCAAAGTATTTTCATAGTTTGCCCCCGAGCCATAACCCTGGCTCTTTAACTGGGCAACTTCATCTTCAAGGCAAAAAGTCCGAGCCGGTGCGATCTGATTTTTAAATGAATTTGCGTTGATTGTTATCTCTAAAAATTGGGCCTGGAGCAAAGGATGGTCGTAGTTTAAAGTATATGATATCTTAAATTCCTTGTAAGGCAGTACCGTAATCGAGCTCGTTCCTTCCTGGACATTTATCGGTTCTTTAACATTATAAATAAATTTATCGCTTTCCTGCTCCTTGATCCCCGCATCCTCAAGGACTTTGACATAACCGGCGGCGCTTCCGTCTAATCCCGGTAATTCATTGGTATCTATTTCTATATTTATATTATCTATTCCGAGGCTGGATAGCGATGCCATAAAATGTTCTATGGTTTCCACTTCAGCCTGGCCGCTACCGATAGACGAACGCCGGCTTGATTTATTTGCCAGCAAAGAATCGGCGCTGGCCTTTATCTTTGGCTCACCGGGCATATCTTTACGTATAAAAGTCACCCCCGAATCAACTTCTGCAGGTTTTAAAGTAAGGCTGACCTTTTTACCCGTATGTATTCCGATACCATTAAGGATGACTTCCTTGCAAATAGTCTTTTGTTTTTCCATTTTTTATTTTAACTTTTCTTCAAGGCTTTCGATCTTTTTCTTGAGTTCCTTAACCAGATCGAACAGCTTGGGTAAATTCTGCAGGCTGGCATTTACTCTTTGAGTAGTCATGTAGGGCCGGGCGGGATAACCTGAAACCATAGTATCCGCAGGAACGGATTTGGCAACTCCGGACTGCGCAGTAACAATAGCATTATCTCCGATATTAATATGGCCGACTAACCCTGCTTGTCCGCCTAAAGTAACGTTATTGCCGATGATTGTACTGCCTGAAATACCTACCTGGGCGACAATAAGCGAATTTTCTCCGATCACTACATTGTGAGCGATTTGAACCAGATTATCGATTTTAGTGCCTTTTCCTATAATAGTTTTATCAAAGCGGGCCCGGTCAATGGTAACATTTGCCCCGATCTCAACATCATCGCCTATCTCGACAATGCCTACCTGCGGTATCTTATGGTGCGCCCCCTTAATGGTAGCAAAACCAAAACCATCGCTGCCGATGACTGTACCGGAATGAATAATCACCCGGCTGCCTATATTAATACGTTCACGTATGGAAACATGCGGGTAGATCAATGTGTTGCTTCCGATTTTAGTATGATGGCCGATATAACATCCGGCATAAATAATCGAGTTATCACCGATTTCAACATTATCGCCGATAACCGTATACGCCCCTATCGCCACATCTTTACCTAATACAACATTTTTACCTATAACCGCAGTAAAATCTATATTCTTAGGGTGCCCGGCTTCTTCGGGAGTAAACAAAGAAATGATCTTTACAAAGGCCAGCGAAGGATTATCTGTCAGTATTATCGGCTTGCTTGTTGTCTGGGCGTCGGCAGAAGTTACGATAGAAGAGGCCCGCGTCTTGTCCATCAGTGAAATATACTTAGGATTGGACAAAAAGGTAATATCGCCTTCACAAGCCTCCCTGATCCCTGAGGCCCCCGTAATCAATGTGTCTCCGTTGCCGACAACCCGTCCGCCGACAAGCTTAGCTATTTCTTTAAGTGTTTTCTGCATAAATGAGCGCTTAACTTACGAACCCCTTATTTACCGCCCTTATTCAAAATTTCAATAACCTGGCTGGTAATATCCATGTTTTTGGTCTGGTAAACCAGCACTCTGTCATTAAGCACCAGCGTAAAACCTTCTTTTTCGGCATATTTTTTAACGGCTTCCTGGATATCACCGAGAAGCTCTTTCATTTTCTCTTCCTGTTCCTTGCGCAGGTCAGCCTGTTTCTGGCGGTCATAATCCTGGAAGGCCTTCAGTTTATTCTGAAGTTCGGTTTTCTTGGCATCCCTTTCTTTGTCGTTAAGCAGGTTTAATTTATCTTGAAAAGTTTTTAAGTCCGCTACTTTCTTATCGCGTTCATCTGTATATGTCTTTTCTTTTTCGCTTAAGGTCTTATCATATGATTTGGTCTTGCTATATTCGCCGAAAGTACGGCTTAAATCGATATAACCTATTTTTTCCGCCGCTTGGGCAGCGCCTTTGACTAAAAATAAACTCAAAAATAAACCCATTGAAACTACTGCTATCTTTCTCATCTTTCCCCCTTTTTAATTGCTAACTTCTATTTTAGAATCCGTGGCTTGCACTAAAATGGAAACGCCCGCCCCTTTTCTTGCTGCTTTCACCGGGCTCTTTATCCAAAGGTATACCGTAATCCAGCATTATCGGCCCTATAGGAGTTTTAATCCTAAGCCCCAAACCGAAACTTGATTTAAAACCTCCTGAATTTTCCACGCCGTTAGCATCTTTATTAGAAAATATATCCCCCATTTTTTCCCAAACGTTACCGATGTCGTAGAAAGCGGCAACTTTGAGGAAACTAAATAAAGGATAGCTGTATTCAATATTTCCTATCGCCATAGAAGCGCCTCCCAACGGATCCTTGGATATCGGGTCAACCGGGCCGACTTTTCTTTCTTCATATCCTCTTATGGTATAGGCGCCTCCGGCAAAGAATCTTTCGTAAATGGGGACTCTTTGGGTATTGTCAAAAGGCTCGGCTAAACCGATCCTCCCTCTTAATTCAAGGACTGCGCCTTTGGGCATCGGAATATAGTGAGATGCGCGGGTATATAATTTCCAGTAATCTTTATCTCCGCCCAGCGGGCCGCCGGCAATATCAAAAGCAAAGTTTAATAAATTACCTTTTCTGGTATCAAAAACATTGTCGCGGCTGTCAAATGTTAATGACGGTGTAAAAACGCTTATAACATTTGTCCCCACTTCGCTCATTAAATCGCTGGAAGCGTCGCTGGAAGGGTTGCTAATCTTTATTTGATCAAGCCGGTAGGTAAGGTCCCCCCTTAAATATTCGGTTAATTCTTTTCCTAAACGTAAATCCCCTCCCGTGACCGCTTCGTCATA
>JAQTTI010000106.1 GCA_028710845.1 Candidatus Omnitrophota bacterium
CCTTGATCTTTTTATTTCCTCGGCATAATCAGGAAAAGCGCCCCAGAGCGTAACGCAGCAGCCTTTGTTAGAAAGTAGGATAGCTAAAGTGGTGCCCCATCCGCCATCACCAATTACCGCAATATTCAGTTTATCCATTAACCAGGTTAAAATCCCTTTTTTTATTAGTCCTTAAGCTTGCCAAGTCCCAGGCGTAATCATAAAGGTGCAGCCCTTTACTTACCGCGATAATTTCTCCGTCTTCAACGCCGATCTCCTGGGCCATATATTGTTTTACCAGCTCTAACCCGCCCAGGTTTGATGGAAAACCTCCCCAAAGGTCCCAGGAGCGGAAATAGAGAATAAAATGAAGCTTGCCATACCTGATCCGAGTATCAATCAACCTTAAACAAGGAGGATCGATTAGTTTTATGTCGGAAGGCATGCCGATTTCCATAACAGCCTGGTTTGTGCCAGGCCCTTTTTCTTTATAGATTTTAATTACTTCTTCAATCTGGTTGACATTTAAAGGCATTTCATTGACCAATTCTCTGCCATTTAAACTTTGTTTAATCCTCACCTTGGGATCCACAAGCCTTTCGCCATAAGTATAATCTTCGGTATCGGTCTTGGCCCCTGTCAACAGATAACTTAAATAACCCTGGATATAGTCCATATCGGTCGGAGCCGGGATACTCATTCCTTCGGGTATTATCGGGATAATCTGATGCGCAGGTTTACGCACCCTGACCGTAACAAAATCAAATTCCAGCCTTTTCTGTCCTTCATAACTACCCCGGGTAATGGTATAGATATGGCCTTTATCTAATATCGCCGATAATGCCTGGAACCAGGCGTCATCAAGATCAAAAGCATCAATAAAAACCGGCTTTAAGATATCCTCTGTCATAAGCATCCTTTTGCTCTGGCGGTTTTTACAATCTGCTTAAATGTGGCTATAATCTGAGCGACAGGCATATTCTTACCGATGTAGCCGGAACAACCGAACTGTTTACTTTTAGCTATTAACTCTTCATCATAACCAAAGCCGGTAATCATAACTACAGGAAGGGTTTTATGAATATCCCTGATATTCTTTAAAACTTCCAAGCCGTTCATGTCGGGAAGCTTGATATCCAGCAATACAACATCAAATTTATCTTTTTTTAGGAGCTCCAGTGCCTCTTCGCCCGTAGCGCAAGAGACCGAACTGCAGTTTTCTCCTTTAAACAAATCTTCAAAAAGTTCCCTGACCGCAGGCTCATCGTCAACAATCAAAATTTTATAGAGCATCTCCATCTCCTTTTTAAATAAAAGGTAATTTAATTGTAAAAGTTGACCCCTTATTAACCTGGCTTTCTACTTCAATTGTTCCGTTGTGGTTCTTAATGATATTATAGCAGATCGATAACCCTAACCCAGTACCCTCATTTTTAGTCGAAAAAAACGGCATAAATATATCTTTAAGGCTGTGGGCGGGTATTCCTTCTCCTGTATCGATGATCTGAATTTGGGCAAAAAGATTTTTAAAGTTACTGGTTATAATCTTGATCACCCCGCCGCCCGGCATGGATTGATAAGCGTTAATAAGTATATTTAGGAATACTTCCTGTAATTGATGCGGGTCGCCTTTTATCTGAGGCATATTTTTTTCGAAATCTTTTTTTATCTCTATTTTTGCGGCAGGAAGTTTATTATATTGAATCAACGGTAAAACCTGCTCCAGCGCTTCATTAAGGTTGATCGGTTCAGAAAGCGGGGTGGATTTCCGGGCAAATTTAAGGATCCTTTCCACCAGTTTATGGATGCGGTCAGTTTGGGACTCGATTAATAAAATATTTTCTTTTACTTTAGGGCTAAGTTTTTCCTGTTTTAGCATTTCCACTCTGCCGGATATAACAAAAAGAGGGTTATTTATTTCATGGGCCATACCCGCGGAAAGCTGGCCTAAAGCCACCAGTTTCTCGGCCTGAAAAATCTGGTATTCTAATTTTTTCCTTTCAGTCATGTCTTTAGCGATAAAAATATAGCCGGCTAGTTTGCCATTGGCATCTAAAAAATGATTGATTGTTAATATAACCGGTATAACTTCCTTGTTCTTGGTAATCAGCTCTGTTTCGGTCTCATACTTGCCGAATAAACGGACCTGCTCGAGGATAAAAGACAGATTAGATGGGTCGCCGTCAATATTATGCAGGATGCTCACATGCTTAAAGATAATATCCCTTTTATTCCAACCAAGCATAGTTTCTGAACCCATACCGAAATAGGTGATATTGCCATCAAGGTTAATGACATACAAAGCATATTCTTTTATGCTTGAGAATATATTTTTCAGGGAGTCATCAAAATTTTTCACCGAATTTTCCCTCTCTTCGATTTCGGTAATATCATAACCGAAAAGCGCGCTTTCTTCGGTAGTTTGGTTATTTTTGTTAAAGAACGGGGTAATGCTCCAGGATATGAGCCTTTCGCTGCCGCTAGCGCTGAGAATATGGCACTGGAAATCTTTGGCTCTTTTATAAACTATCGAATCTTCCATTACGGCCCTAAACATCTCTTTCTTCATCAGGTTGCTGGAATCTCTGAATAAAACTTCAAGCCAGTTTTTATTAATAATCTCTGTGCGATTGCATCCTGTCAGGCTTTCGGTTTTCTTATTGCAATATAGGACGTTTCCTTTATGGTCCAAAAAAAGCACTGCTACGGCGGCATTTTCAATCAGATTAGGGATTTTTTCTTTTATATCCACCATATTTAGTTTTAAGCGGGAGAGGGGAATCGAACCCCCATTCATAGCTTGGAAGGCTATTGTTCTACCACTGAACTACTCCCGCAATTC
>JAQTTI010000107.1 GCA_028710845.1 Candidatus Omnitrophota bacterium
CTATCGGAAACAACAAGTGGTTTTGGTAATTTCGAATTTCGTTCAACTGCACGTGGGACATCGGGTAATAGATTGGAAATTGGAGAAGGTAGCGATACGTTCTTAACGATTAGGAGTGATGATGATGAAGGCGGAACAACATCAAGGGGCAATGTCGGTATCGGAACGACGAAGCCAAGGGCGAAGCTAAATGTCATGGGAACCATACAACTAGGAGGAGATACTGGACCAGGGAGTACTGGTGTTTATCTTGCAACACTCTGTGATGGTTGCGGTGGTGGGTGCTCGAGGATATTGAATGATGGATATTTAGGTTGGAGTACTGCAGATACTTTCCAGGGAGCTGATGTGATTGGGAAAGATGACGCTTTTGATGCAAGCTGCTATATACATTCTGTTGGTAATATTTACTGTGGCGCAATTCCTGTAGGTTATTGTTATCCAATTATTTTCTCAGTTAGATTTAATTAATCAACTACGGAAAATCTTGGCATCGGGACGACGGCGTCTTTTGAAAAATTATACGTTGCTGATAGAAGACCGCTTGACATGTCAAGATTTCACTGTATCCGCTCAAAAAATCCTTGCTATAAACAAGAGTTGTCTCTATAATTGCTTCTAAGGTAAGAATGGTCATGACCTTCCAGTCCTTTTTATAAGGGCATCCAGGCCTTCTTTAAAATGGCCATGCGCGTCTTAATCCACTTCGAAAAAAAACCGCTTCTTTTTCAAAAACCAAAATTCATCATATCCTGTTTTAAAGCAGCAGAGTTCAGCGCCTGTTTCAAGGAGATTGAATCTGCGTTAAAGTGCGGTTATTATCTGGCAGGTTTTTTCTCTTATGAGGCGGGATATTATTTTGAAGAAAGCTTACGTGAGAATAAGGCCTGCAAATTCCCGCTTATTTACCTGGGCGCATACACCGCGCCTATCTGCCAAAACATAAACCTTAAAAAACAGCATTTTGAGCACAGCCTGAAGGACCTGCGTTTGAATATCACGCAAGACAAATATTCTGCGAATATTCAGGCTATACGCGGTTATATTGAAAAAGGCGATGTCTATCAGATCACCTATTGTATTAAGTTATTGTTTCAGTTCAACGGGGAGCCGCTTTCCTTATATTATACGCTCTTTAACGAACAGCCTGTGCCGTATCCGGCGTTCATAGATGCAGGTATTTTCCAGATCCTTTCTCTTTCTCCGGAGATGTTCATCAAAAAATCAGGCCAGAGTGTCATCACTAAACCGATGAAAGGCACCTGGCCGCGGAAAGCAGGGAGGGCAGCAGATTTTATTACGCGCCTGGAGTTTCAATATGACGAAAAAAACAGGGCAGAGAATGTGATGATCGCTGATCTTTTAAGGAACGACTTGGGAAGGGTAGGTGTAAGGATCAGGGCGCCGAAGCTTTTTGAAGTAGCTAAATATAGAAAACTCTATCAGATGACCTCAACCGTAACCGGCAGGATAAATAAGGATATACCCATTTATGAACTTTTTTCCTCGCTTTTCCCGTCAGGTTCGGTTACCGGAGCGCCCAAGATCCGCGCGATGGGTATTATAAGAGAGCTTGAACTTGAGGAAAGAAAAATCTATACCGGCGCTATCGGTTATATCTCTCCCGATAAAGACCTGTTTTTCAATATTCCTATCCGCACCATTTTAATTAACGGAGGAACTGCTGAAATGGGAATAGGCGGAGGTATTGTCTGGGATTCTACGGCACAGGGAGAATGGGAGGAGGGATTGCTTAAGGCAAAATTCCTTACTGATTTTGAAGCTAATCTCTGGGTTCCATATGCACCACCACGTCGGTGATCTCCGGAATATTTTTTTTCAGAGCATCTTCAATCGCAAAACTTATCCTGTGTGCTTCGTCCATATGCATGTCCCGCTTGACCTGGACATGCAGGTCCACATGAATATCGTCCGGCCTGCCGCGCGTCCTTATCTTGTGGCAGGTTTTTACGCCCTTTATGCCCATGACCACATCTACTATTTTCCTGGAATCTTCTATCGCGACAGTATCGCAGAGGATCCTGGAACTGTGTTTAACGATCTCGTATCCAGAATAGGCGATAAAAAGAGCGATAACAATAGTAGCGATCGGGTCCAGGATAGGAAAACCCAGCTTGATGACTGCCAGGGCAATGATAACTGAAAAAGAAATAAAGATATCGGACCTTGTGTGCAAAGCATCCGATAGGAGTATATCGCTCTTTAAAAACCTTCCATTTTTTTCTTCATAACGCATCACCAGGAAATTTATGATCATTGTAACGGCCATTATCAGAAAACTCTTAATGTCAATAAAAGGAGTTACCGGATTACGCAGCCTCTCGATGCTCCCGTGGATCAGGCCTAATGCAACCAGGAAAAGCAGGCCGGCAATGCCCAGGGAAAAAAATGTTTCATATTTACGGTGGCCGTAAGGATGGTCCTGGTCCACCGGCTGGCAGGCAAAATGAATTCCGGCCAGGCCGATCAGGTTAGAGGCTCCGTCGGATAACGAATGGAAGCCGTCTGCAGTGATACTGGCGCAGCGGGTCAGTAAACCGTATACGATTTTAGCTAAGGCCACGCCCCAGTTTAAAACCAGGACTATGATCAGTATTATCCTGATACGCTGGTAGTGTTCTTGTACGGATAGATTGTGCATACTTTAATTATATCCAATTTGTCCATTAAATCAAATTCTTTATAGCAGGAGCATTTTTATAATTTCGCTTTAAAATTTTAAAAATATTGGTATAATAATAAAAGATAGACCTACCTATTAATAAAATAAAGGAGTAACTTATGCTTTCTAAA
>JAQTTI010000108.1 GCA_028710845.1 Candidatus Omnitrophota bacterium
TTAAGATGCGCCTAGGCTGGGATAAGGATTCTGTTAATGCCAAAGATATTGCTGTGCTTGCCCAGGATTGCGGGGTAAACGCTATTTTTATCCATGGCCGGACTAAAACCCAGGAATACAGCGGGACTGTTGATTATGATGTAATCAGGCAGGTAAAAAAAACGATAAGCATACCTTTAATTGCCAGCGGTGATATTTTAAGCGTAAAATTAGCCAAAAAGATGTTTGATGAGACAGGTTGTGACGGTTTAGCTGTGGCCAGAGGTTCATTGGGAAACCCCTGGATATTTAGAGAAATAAGGGAATATTTAAAAACCGGTAAAGTTATCGCCCGCCCGGCAAGAAATGAAATAGCCAGGGTTATGCTGGAACACCTTGATTCCAGTATCGATTTTTACGGTCCTAAGAACGGAGTAATTATCTTTCGTAAATTTTACAGTTGGTATACCAAAGGCTTAAGTAAAGTAAGGCACTTAAGAGAGAAATCCTCCCGGGTAAGAACCAGGCAGGAGATTGCCCAAATAATCCGGCAGGCGCTGATTAAAGGTTAAGGGTTTTACAGAAACATCTTGAATTTGCAGGTTAAAAGAGATAGGATAAAAATAGATAGTTATTAAAGTTTTAATATAAGATAAGGGGTGATTAAAATGTCCAGAAAAATAACTTTTAAGGGTAACCCGTTAACTTTAGTCGGAAGGGTTTTAAATGTAGGAGCGCAAGCTCCGGATTTCAAGGTTACCTCTCAGGACCTAAAAGAAATTACCGGTTATGATTTTAAGGATAAGATTAAATTAATTTCTAGCTTCCCATCATTAGATACCCCGGTGTGCGATTTGCAGGTAAAGGAGTTTAATAAAAAGGCCTCCGGAGTTTCGAAGGATGTGGTAATTATCGGTATTAGCAAGGACCTGCCTTTTGCTCAGAAAAGGTTTTGCCAGGCTAATGAAATTAAAAATGAAATAATTTTATCCGATTATAAATTTTCTTCCTTCGGAATTAATTACGGTTTACTGATTAAGGAGCTGAGCCTTTTAGCCAGGGCGGTTTTAATCGTAGATAAAAATAACTTCGTAAGATATATCCAGATAGCTGAAGAAATGACTAAGGCCCTTAATTTTGAGGATGCCTTAAAAAATTTAGAGGAAGTAGTTAATTCGCCGGCGATGGTTATAAAAGGTAAACCGCTGCCACCAAAATGCGTGCCTTGTGAAGGACAGGTTCTGCCGCTTTCTAAAGAAAGAATTGAGACCTTGATGGCCCAGGAGCGCGGTTGGGAATTAGTCGAGGGTAAAAAACTGGTCAAAGAATTTAAGTTCCCCGATTTTCTAGAACAAAAATATTTCGTTGATCTTGTCGCGATAGTTGCCGAAGAACAAGGGCACCATCCGGTATTAACCTTGATTTATAATAAACTAAAGGTTACCCTAACTACCCATGCAGCAGACGGTTTGACTGAAAATGATTTCATTATGGCCAGGCTTATTGATGAGCTGGGTTATATTGAGTGGAAAGAGCCTACGCAGTATGCTTCCTAATTTAAAGTGAGACAAGGAGGATTAATGTTGCCAAGGCAGAAAGCGTTTCTGTTCTTTCTTGCAATTTGTTTTTCTTTTTTTGTTAACCTGGGAAGTTTGCAGGCCAAAGAAGCTAAATCCCAAGAATCCGGCGTGATTAACAAAAAACAGCCTGTTGAAGCAGGGAATTTTATTTATAAACTCAGCCTTGAAGACAGCCCTTATGCTTATACATATTTGCTCGAAAGCGTAGATAATAATATGGTAAGGATTAAGATAAAATCATGCCCTACTTTAAAAGCAGGCAGTTCCATCTCTAAAAATCTGTCCAGTGGAGACCTTGCCAAAAAAATAAATGAATGTTGTTTTGAGGAGCAGCCGCCGCTGGCCTTAAACGCCCAAAAGGAAACAATCTTGTCTGCGGCCGATGGATCTCGTTTGCTTATAAGAGTTATAGACACAAACAAGATATTGGTTAATGAAATAACCGTTAAACAGGATTCCGGGATTGATTACGGCGGGGATACTTATGAAAAATATACCGGAAGGAACCGGATAGCGGATCAATCAAGCTATATTTTTAAGCCGGTAATTTATCTTTACCCAAAACAAGAGCAAAAAACAATGATTAAGCTAGACTATAAAGGCAAAGTGGATATATCTTACCCTAAATATGATAATTTGAAAAAAGGGTGGGAAGTTAAAGCTTATCCGGATGGCCGGATAGTTAATCTAGCGGACAATAAAGAATACAGTTATTTGTTTTGGGAGGGTATTGCCGAAGAGCAGGTAAAATATGAATTTTCTAAAGGCTCAGTTGTTAAGGCCGAAGAGTTAGAAAGCTTTTTTCAGGAAAGTTTATCTAAAATGGGCCTGCTTCCCAAAGAATATAATGAATTTATAGTCTATTGGGTGCCGAAACTGCAAAAAAATGAAAATACCCTTATTTATTTCGCCGGCCAGGAATATGAGGAGTCGGCAAAATTAGAGATTACTCCTAAACCGGATTCAATCCTGCGGGTTTTTATGGTAGCCAAACCGGTTAATCAAAAGATTGAAATTGAGCCTCAGGAATTTAAGCCATTCAAAAGGGAAGGTTTTGCTGTTATTGAATGGGGAGGAACGGAAGTAGAGTAGGGTATTACTTGATTTCGCTAAATTGTGCCTTATAAACAAAAATCCCCGGGGAACATCTCCGGGGTTTCTTGTAGGTGATAGGCCTAATAGCTTTCGCTATCGTAACCAACCTCCTGTTATTGTTAATCTCACCTTCAATTGAAGTATGCCATATATA
>JAQTTI010000028.1 GCA_028710845.1 Candidatus Omnitrophota bacterium
AGATCCCCACCTGGCTATTAAATTATACCAAGAAGGATTTACATTATGAAGTTACTGCCGGAGGGGAGTTCCCGGAGGAGTTAAGCCGCTATAAATTGATCATCTCCTGCGGAGGCTGTATGGTTAATCGCAGGGAGATCCTCCATAGGATCGAAAAGGCTAAGTCAGCCGGGGTTGCAATTACTAATTATGGGATACTTATGGCTTATCTTTCGGGAATCTTGGAGCGGGTAATTGCACCATTTAAGGATGGATTGGTGAAGTTAGATATGTGAATTAGTTCGTAGGTCGTAGGTTGTAGAAAACCATATCTAATACGGTATTGCTAAGAGCTATGAGCTACGAACTAAGAGCCAAATTAGTCTTGACAAAGATATTGTTTAGTAATATTATACGAAAGATTCGTCAACTATGGACACAGACGTCCGAAGGAGCTTTCGGCCGTCTTTTTTTATTTCTACCTGCCTAATATTTAGGCAAAGACAGATATGAAAATAATCAGCAAAAAAATTATTAATGATGTAGGCGGAGTAAGGATTACTCAATTAGACGTTCTTTCACCGGAGATAGCATCCAGTTCAAGGCCCGGCCAATTCGTAATGTTAATGGCAGGTGAAAAAGGGGAACGCATCCCCCTGACCTTGGTTAATTCGGATAAGAATAAAGGGATAGTCAGCTTGATGTTTCAGGAAGCGGGGTTTACAACCAAGATCCTCGGAAAACTTGAACCGGGCCAGTCCCTGTATTCTTTAGTCGGCCCGCTGGGACATCCTACGGAAATAAAAAATTTCGGCAAGGTTATCCTGGTAGGCGGAGGAGTAGGAATCGCCGAGATCCTTCCGGTAGCCCGGGCTTTAAAAGAAGCAGGCAACCAGGTGACGACCATTCTTGGTTCGCGGAATAAAGACCTGCTTATTTTAGAGGCCGAGCTTAAAAGCGTATCCAGCGAGTTTTATGTCATGACTGATGACGGCTCTTATGGCAAAAAAGGATTTACCACCGATATGCTGGGAGAACTATTAAAAAAAGATAAATATGATTTGATCTATGCTGTAGGCCCGATCCCGATGATGAAAAGGGTGGCGGCAGTAAGCAAAGAGTATGGCACTAAAACATTGGTATCGCTTAACGCGCTTATGGTCGATGCAACCGGGATGTGCGGCTGCTGCAGGGTAAGTGTTTCAGGCGAAGTTAAATTCAGCTGTGTCGACGGTCCGGATTTTGACGGCCACGGCGTTGATTGGGATGAACTTGAAAAAAGAAATAAGGTCTACAGCGAACAAGAAAAACATATCTGCCGTTTATTAGGGCAATAGAATGAAGAAAGAACCTGTAAAAGTAAAAGAAGTGCCTGCTGAAATAAGGGTAGGCAATTTTGAGGAAGTCGTTAAGGGCTATTCTGAAGAAGAAGCTCTGCAGGAGGCCGCACGCTGCCTGCAGTGTAAAAATCCTGTTTGCATCAGCGGATGCCCGGTAGAGATAGACATAAAACAATTTATTTATCATATAAGGCAAAAAGACTATAAATCTGCCTATTTTAAAATAAGGGAAAAAAGTAATTTTCCTTCTATCTGCGGCAGGGTTTGCCCTGCCGAATACCAGTGCCGCAAAGCTTGCATACTTACTAAAAAAGGATTGCCCTTTGCTTCGGAAGATGCGATTAATATCCATTTCCTTGAACGTTTTGCAGGTGATTACGGTAAAAATAATAAACTTGATGTAAAGATCGAAAAAGAGGTAAATCTTTCCAAGTTCAAAGTAGCGGTGGTCGGAAGCGGCCCTGCCGGATTATGCTGTGCCGGAGAATTAGCCCGTAAAGGCATAAAGGTCGATGTCTTTGAGAGCCTGCATAAGACCGGAGGAGTCTTAAGGTATGGGATTCCGCCTTTCAGGTTACCCTGGGATGTTTTGGATTTTGAGATAGATTATCTAAAAAAATTAGGGGTAAATATTATCACTAATTTTCTCGTAGGTAAAGCCAAGAGCGTTAAGGAATTATTCAGTGAGGGCTACAGCGCTGTATTTTTAGGTTTGGGTGCCGGAGTTCCGTCATTCTTGGGCATTAAGGGTGAAAATCTCTGCAATATTTATTCGGTGAATGAATTCCTTACCCGGGTGAACCTGATGTCAGCTTTTAAGTTCCCTGAATTCCATACTCCGGTTAATGTGGGTAAAAATGTTTTGATTGTAGGCGGCGGGAACACCGCTATGGATTCTGCCAGAGTAGCCTTAAGGCTTCAGAAGCTAAAAGGTTATCCGCTTAATACCACTGTTATCTACAGGCGTACGGAAGTTGAAATGCCCGCCCGCCGGCTTGAAATCGAACATGCCCGGGAAGAAGGGATAAAATTTGAATTCCTCGTACAGCCGAAAGAATTTTCGGGAGACGAAAAGGGTTTTGTCAAAAAACTTACCTGTTTAAGGTCTAAATTAGGGGAACCGGATAGTTCAGGCAGAAGAAGGCCTGTAATTATAGAAGGAAGCGAATTTGATCTTGATTGTGACTTGTGCGTGATTGCCGTCGGCCTTAAAGCGAACCAGATCCTGATCAATGCCACTCCGGAATTAAAAACCGATAAATATTCGGACGTCATCGTCGACTCCGAAACAATGGAATGTTCCATTAAAGATGTTTTTGCCGGAGGGGATATTGTGGGAGGAGAAGGTACTGTAATCGAGGCTATGGGTATGGCTAAGAAAGCAGCCAAGGCTATAATCGATAGGCTTTCCAAAAAAGGAGAATAGGGATGTCGAAGAAAATCGAAGAATTCATGGATTTGGTAGCAAGAAAAAATCCCGGTGAAACTGAATTTCATCAGGCAGTAAGAGAAGTAGTAGAATCGGTAATGCCTTTTATTGAGAAGAACCCTAAATACCAAAAAGGCAAGATATTGGAAAAAATGATTGAGCCGGAGAGGACGATAATATTCCGCGTGCCCTGGCTTGATGATCAGGGTGAGGTTCAGATCAACCGCGGTTTCCGTATCGAAATGAGCAGTGCTATCGGCCCTTATAAGGGCGGAATACGGCTTCATCCCAGCGTGAATATAGGGATACTGAAATTCCTGGCTTTTGAACAGGTTTTTAAGAATGCGCTTACCACCCTGCCTATGGGCGGGGCCAAAGGCGGCTCCGATTTTGATCCTAAAGGAAAATCGGATAATGAAGTAATGAAGTTTTGTCAGAGTTTTATGACCGAGCTTTGTAAATATATCGGACCAAATACGGATGTTCCTGCCGGAGATATCGGTACAGGCGGGCGCGAAATAGGTTATATGTTTGGCCAGTATAAAAGAATTCGCAATGAATTCACCGGCGTGCTTACCGGTAAAGGTCTGAACTGGGGCGGCAGCTTGATCCGTCCCGAGGCCACGGGTTATGGCTGCGTGTATTTTGTCGAAGAAATGCTAAAAACCCGCGGAGATTCATTAAAAGGAAAGACCTGTGCCGTATCCGGATCGGGGAATGTCGCCCAATATACAGTCGAAAAACTTATTCAGTTAGGGGCTAAGGTCGTGACACTTTCTGACTCCGACGGTTATATCTACGATAAAGACGGTATTGACAGTAAGGAGCTTAATTGCGTCCTTCAATTGAAAAACATCAAGCGCGGCAGGATTAAAGAGTGCGCCAAAGAGTTTAACTGTAAATATTTTGAAAAACAAAGACCATGGAACATAAAGTGCGACATCGCATTCCCCTCGGCAACACAGAACGAAATAGATGAAAACGACGCCAAGACGTTAGTTAAGAACGGTTGTATTGCAGTTGGGGAAGGCGCAAATATGCCTACTACTCCGGAAGGTGTTCAAGTATTTCAAAAGGCTAAAATACTTTACGCCCCCGGAAAGGCTTCAAATGCAGGCGGAGTAGCTACTTCCGGGCTTGAAATGAGCCAGAATAGCTTAAGGCTTTCCTGGACCCGCGAAGAGGTCGATCGAAGGCTGCATGATATAATGATTGCCATACATGAGCAATGCGTCAGATACGGTAAGGAATCCGGATATATAAATTATGTCAATGGTGCCAACATAGCCGGATTTGTAAAAGTTGCAGACTCCATGCTTGATCAGGGACTGGTCTAATTTTGCCGGTAAAGAGCAAGAGATAGAAATGCCCCGGTTTATCCGGGGCATTTTTTTATTTTTTCTAGTTGCAAGCAGTAAGGTTAGGTTGTAAAATAACTCCATGCAAAATAAAGATGAAATTATCGATCAATTTTTCCGCAGTTTTAAAGTTACGCTTACCAACTCTTTTTCTTATTCCAAAGACCATCCCTATTTTATAAAATCTGTAGAAACCTTTAAATCCAAACTTGATGAAATCCTGGCTGTTTTAAATCCGTTTAAAATCGGTGTGACTAATACCGGGCTCATAGTAGACGGCGAAAATCTGAATAAAACTGGTTTTTATGATGAGATAGCCCGCCTGTTCCATCAGCGAAAAATAAAAAGTATCGAAATCGGAAGTAACATCTCAATTGAAGAGTTAGTGGGTTTCTTTTCGGTTATTTCCTTGTCGCAAAAAGATATATTCAAAAAAGGAGGGATAAGATCTCTTCTTAAAGAAAATCGATTGGTTAACCTGGTTATTGAAGAGCTGGACTACTCGGCATTTTTGCAGTCTAGCGGTCAGGAGTGCGCCGATATCTGGGGATATATGCTTAAAGAGGCGGCGCTTAGCAATGATGCGGAAAAAATCGAAAAAATGGCCGATGATTTCGGCTCTTTTATCAAACGCTCCAGCGAAAAAGATATCGTTGAAAACGAAGAAATGCCGGCTAATATCAGAGATTTCCTTTCTGCTTTAAAGGAAAAAAATATCGAAAAATTCAATAAATGTTCCAGGGAAGCCTTTATGTGGCTTCTGCATAACAAAAATACTTTAAATGCGGAAAAATTAGAAAAATTAAAACCGGTATTTGATAGCCTTGACCAGGAAAATTTCAGCAAGCTTCTTTGGGAAGGCCTGACCCATGAAGACAATTTCGACGGATTAAGTTTGCAGCTTTTTTCAAAAATTTCCGAGCAGAAGAATGAATTGAAAATAGCCGAAGGTTTCTTGAATAAAGTTAACCAGTCAATAACGGATAATCCGAATATAGTAAAAAAGATCAAAAATCTTTTAAGCGCCGTACAAGGCAAGGAATTATCCGCCGTATACCATAATATACTGGAATCTCTGATAAAAGATACCTCTACCTGGGGAGGGATGGTTTTTGATGAAAGACAGCTGAGGGAAAACTACCGCTATATTATCTTAAGCATGCTTGCTACCGATAAGATTGATGAAACTTTGAAGCTGGCAGCTTCTTCACTGGAAAAAGAATTTTCTAATATAATCCAGGACAACTCTTTCATTTTTCTCAAAGAATTATCCGATGTTCTTGCTCAAAGAAGGCCCGAAAACATAGGAGTATGCATAGAGTTGGAAAAGAAGCTTTCTGCTTGTGTCGAAAATATCGTCTTGGGTCAGACCTTAAGCTCAGAGCAGGAATTTTTAGTGGACCTAATCCGTTTCCCTTCCCAGGGAGTTGATTTTTACCTGGATAAAATATTTGCCGAAAGCAAAGCCAATAAACAAATTCTGGTTTTATTTTTTAAGTTTTTCCAGGATAGGAGCGAACTATTTTATAATAAATTGGGCGAAAGGCTGCAGGATATGGAGTTTCTAACCGACCTAGTCAGGGTCTTGAGCCAATTTGAGATACCGGCAAGTCCGGCTATATTGGAATACATATATTCTTCTGCGAACGAATTGATCAAATTAGACGCTTTAAATGTCATGCGCCGGCTTAAAAATCCGGATAGGTCTTTTCTTAAAAACCAATTAAGCTTTGGTTCTTTTCAGGTTAGAAAAAGCGTCTGTTCCATCCTGATTACGGATGAGAATTCTAAAAATTCGGTTTTAGAATTACTGCGTTTGCCCAGCCCATTCGGCAGGAAGAATAACCTCTTGATGGAAAACATGCAAATCATCTATGAGCTTGAAATCCGTGATGCGGTAAAAGACCTCCAGGAGCTTGGGCGGAGGAAATTTTTTTGGAACAGTAAGTTGCGCAACAAAGCAAAACAAATATTGAAGGAGTGGAATGTTCTCTAGAGTAGAAGTCGCTTTTCAAAGTTTACTTAATTGCCTGCAAACCGTTAAGATGTATGGCTCAAACCATCCAATGTTCCAGAAATCTTTGGATAATGCCTACATGGCCTTTGAAGTTGCTTTGGCTGACCATGAAGAAATTGTAGTAGGTATTGTCGGGGAAGAGTTGGCATTCGAAAAAGAAATCCTTTTTGAATTGGGTAAATTGCTGCGTCCTGCCATTTTGTATTTGAAAGAAAGAAATATTGAAAGGCTGGCTTTTTACCGGGGGTTGAACAAAGGAGAGCTGCGCATATTTGTAGATTTTATTGCCCGGCCTAAAGAAGAATTTAAAGGCGATCCGACGCAGGTTTTTGACCTGGCCGGAGCAGAGCATATCAGTATCGGCAAGCTTAAGGTGGGAGGCAGTAAAAAAACTGAAGGAGATAAGACAAAAAATTCTGGCCTTTACGATTCTTCGGCGCAACATATAGACCAGGCTTTAAACGGCCTGCTCAATAATGATAAGATCGACCATCTGGCACTTAAGTTTTCTTTAGGAAGTATTATGGAAAGCTTGAGCGTTCAACGCAATGAACTGCTTAAGCTTGCCACCCTGAAAAGGTATGATTCCGAGACATATACCCATATGCTTAATGTAGCGATATTTTCCCTTTATTTTTCCTCGCGTCTCGGTTTTGATAAGGAGAATGTTTTAAATATAGGGATGTCCGCCATGTTTCATGATATCGGTAAAATATATATTTCGCGTAAGATTTTGCACAAGCCGGGCCAGCTTACCGACCAAGAGTTCGGGCGGATAAGAAGCCATACATTCCTGGGAGCTGAAATCATGCTTAAATATGTCGATACTCTCGGCATTTTACCGGTTGTAGTAAGTTTCGAACATCATTTGAAATATGATTCTACCGGCTATCCCCGTTTTCCGTATATAAAGAAACAGCATATTGCTTCGTCGATTGTGTCTATTTGCGATGTTTATGACGCGCTCTCTCAAAGGAGAGGTTATAAGCAGGACTATTCACCGGATGTAGTTTATAATATAATGGATAAAGAAAAAGGCAGTTCATTCGACCCGGTATTGCTGAATAAATTTTTTAAGTTCGTTGGGCTTTGGCCGGTGGGCTCAATCGTAGCTCTAAATGACGGCAGCATCGCCCAGGTTTTCGAACAAAATGAATCCGATATCCAAAGGCCGATTGTAGAGGTAGTTGCCCCCATGGAGAAAAAAGGTAAAGTCGATCTGCTCAAAACCGCAGCCTTAAGTATATCCCGTTATTTAAATCCCTGGAAGGAAGGTAAGGAGTATTTGACCTTTGATAAGTAGTTTAAAAAGGGATTGACATCTAGCTATTAGATGTTATAATTGTTTAAACAAAGGCGTTTAGGGCCGGATTGCCGGCACCAAACGCCTTTTTTATGACCACTATGACAAAATATATCTTTATAACCGGAGGAGTTATTTCAAGCTTAGGCAAGGGCATTGCTTCGGCTTCTATCGGCAAAATACTGGAAGCCAGAGGGCTTAAGGTCTCTTTAATGAAGCTCGATCCTTATATTAATGTAGATCCGGGGACAATGAATCCTTATCAGCATGGAGAAGTTTATGTAACTGAGGACGGTTCGGAAACCGATTTAGATTTAGGTCATTATGAAAGGTTTACCAGGGCCGAAATGACCAAGTTCAATAACGCTACTACCGGTCAGGTTTATAATGCGGTGATTTCACGCGAGCGAAGAGGGGATTATTTAGGCAAGACAATCCAGGTAATCCCTCATATCACAGGAGAAATAAAAGATAGGATCAAAAAGGTAGCCGAAGTAAGCTTGGCTGATATTGTTTTGATTGAAATAGGCGGTACTGTCGGTGATATCGAGAGCCTTCCGTTCCTGGAGGCAGCTAGGCAGTTTGAATTGGATGCCGGAGAAAAAAATGTTTTGTATATCCATCTTACTTTAGTTCCTTATGTGAAAGTTGCCGATGAGATTAAGACTAAACCTACCCAGCATAGCGTCCAAACCTTACGCCAGATAGGAATACAGCCGGATATCCTGATCTGCCGCACCGAAAAACCGCTTTCCGATGATATTAAAGAAAAAATATCCTTATTCTGTAATGTGAGGAAGGAAGCGGTTATTGAATCTTTGGATGTTGCTTCCATTTATCAGGTGCCTTCGGTCTTTAAGGGCCAGATCCTGGATGAAATAATCTTAAGCCACTTCGGACTTATCTCCAAACCTTCTGATCTAAAGGATTGGGAGAAAAATGTGGTAGAGCGTATACTTAGTCCTAAAAAGACGGTCCAGATCGCCGTTGTCGGTAAATATATAGGGTTACAGGATGCCTATAAATCGATCTATGAAGCAATTATCCATGGAGGCATTGCTAACCAGGTAAAAGTCGAAATTAAAAAAGTAGATTCTGAAGATATCGAAAGACACGGGGCAGAAAAGATGCTTAAGGGGGTGAATGCAATCTTAGTTCCCGGAGGTTTTGGCTCCCGTGGTATCGAAGGGAAAATAAATGCGATTGGTTTTGCGCGTAAGAATAAAATCCCTTTCCTTGGCATATGCCTTGGCATGCAGTGTTCGGTAATCGATTTCTCGCGTTCTGTCTGCGGTTTAAAAGGTGCTAATTCTACCGAGTTTAAGCCTAAGACAAAATTTGCAGTTATCAGCCTCTTAAATGAACAGAAGTGTATTAAGGACCTAGGCGGGACCATGCGCCTGGGCGCATATCCTTGCGAGATAAAGAAAAACACTTTGGCTTCGAAAATTTATCAGAAAAATTTAATTTCTGAACGGCACCGGCACAGGTATGAATTTAATAACGATTTCCGCAAAAAACTTGAAAGCAAAGGGTTGATTTTTTCCGGGACCTACAAAAAGAAGGATCTAGTCGAAATTATTGAATTAAAAAACCATCCCTATTTTATCGCGGTGCAATTCCACCCCGAGTTTAAATCCAAACCCGATCAAGCCCATCCTTTGTTCCGGGAATTTATCCGGGCTGCGGCAGAAAAAAGGTAATCTTATGCAGGCATATCTTGTTTTAGAAGACGGCGCAGTATTTAAAGGCAGATCTTTCGGCGCAAGCGGTGAAGCCTATGGTGAAGTTGTTTTTAACACCAGTATGGCCGGATACCAGGAGATCATAACCGATCCTTCTTACAAAGGCCAGATTGTTGCCATGACTTATCCTTTGATCGGAAACTATGGCATTAATAAATACGATTCGGAAAGCCGCAAGCCATTTCTAGAAGGTTTTGTAGTCAAAGAATCCAGCAAACTTGCCAGCAATTGGAGAAGTGCCCAGGGATTAGAGGAATATCTGAAAGAAAACAATATCCTGGCAATTGAAGGAGTTGATACAAGGCAGTTGACTCTTCATATAAGAGAAAAAGGGGCGATGAAAGCTGTTTTATCCACCCTTGATTCCGATATGAAAAGCCTAATTAATAAAGCAAAAAAATGCCGGTCCCTGGTTGGGGTTGATCTGGTTAAAGAGGTATCGATTGAAAAACCGTATAAATACTCCAGAACAAAGAACGGTAAGTATAAAGTAGTTGTCCTTGATTGCGGAGTAAAATGTAATTCATTAAGACAGCTGCATAGGCTTAAATGTAATATTATAGTTGTACCTGCGAAGACAAGCGCGGAGGAAATTCTCGGGCTTTGTCCGGACGGGATTTTAATCTCAAACGGACCCGGTGACCCTGCGGCATTGGCTTACCTAATAAAAACAGTAGCTTCTTTAATCGGAAAAGTGCCGATTTTCGGGATTTGCCTGGGCCATCAGATACTTGGGTTAGCTTTAGGCGGTAAAACTTATAAACTTAAATTCGGCCATCACGGGGCCAACCATCCGGTGAAAGATTTGCGGACGCAAAAAATAGCCATCACCAGCCAGAACCATGGGTTTTGCGTAGATATAGAATCATTAAATAAAAAAGATATTGAATTAACCCATATCAATTTAAATGACGGAACTTCCGAAGGAATGCGCCACAGGAGATTCCCTTTATTTTCTGTGCAATTCCATCCTGAAGCCTCGCCCGGGCCGCATGATGCCGGGTATTTGTTCGCCGAATTTATTGCCATGATGGAAAAAAGGAAAAAAACAAGAAAAAATGCCTAAAAGGACTGACATTAAAAAAATATTGGTTATTGGTTCAGGCCCGATTGTTATCGGCCAGGCCTGTGAATTTGATTATTCTGGTACCCAGGCCTGTAAGGTCCTGAAGCAGGAAGGCTACAAGGTAATTCTGGTTAATTCCAACCCCGCCACAATAATGACTGATCCGGAAGTTGCCGATAGAACTTATATCGAACCTATAAATGCCGAAATGGTCGAAGATATTATAATCCGGGAAAAACCTGATGCACTTCTGCCGACTCTGGGCGGGCAAACTGCCTTAAATACCACAGTTGAACTGGCGAAAAAAGGAATATTAAAAAAATATAAAGTTGAGACTATCGGGGCAAATATCGAAGCAATCAAAAAAGGCGAAGACCGCAAGCAATTCAAAAAAGCGATGGAAAATATCGGTTTGGACCTTCCTAAAAGCGGCCAGGCCTATAATTTAAAAGAGGCTATCGCTATAGCAAAGAAGATCAAATTTCCTTTAATCATCCGCCCAAGTTTTACAATGGGAGGAGCAGGCGGCTCCATTGCCTATAATATGGAAGAATTTAAATCCCTGGCCAAGCGGGGTTTAGAGTCAAGCATGATTAAAGAGATTTTAGTCGAGGAGTCGGTAATTGGCTGGAAAGAATTTGAGTTAGAAGTCATGCGCGATATAAAAGAC
>JAQTTI010000029.1 GCA_028710845.1 Candidatus Omnitrophota bacterium
AGAGGTTTTAGAAGTAGAAGAACCTTTTGGCAAAGGGCAGAAGGGCTCAAGTGCCATGCCTCACAAACGTAATCCGGTTATCTGCGAACGCATCTGTGGTTTGGCTCGGATATTACGCGCCAATTCTTTGGCTGCCATCGAAAATATGGCGCTTTGGCATGAGCGGGATATCAGCCACTCTTCCGTTGAAAGGATAATTTTTCCCGATTCCACCTTAGCTTTGGATTACATGCTCAATAAATTTATTGAAGTAGTAGGCGGGATGAAGGTCTATCCTGAAAATATGCTTAATAACCTGGCCAAAACCCGCGGTTTGATCTTTTCTCAGAGGGTCTTAATTGCTTTAATGAACAAAGGTCTAGCCAGGAATAAAGCCTATGACCTGGTTCAAACCGCCGCTATGCAGACCTGGAGAGGCGCAGGTAATTTTAAGGACAACCTTTTAAGTTTACCCGGGGCAGCCGTTTATTTGAGCGCCAAGGAATTAGACAAGCTTTTTGATCTTGATTTTTACTTACGTAACGTAAATAAAATTTTCGCGAAGGTCGGATTATAATTTAAATTTTTGCTAAGGTCAGATTAAATTTAACCCTGCCTTTCTAAAACTTCAAGATAACTATGCAGTACAAAATCGAAGTAGTGGATAAGCCCGGTATCTTTGACGCTTGCGGTGCGGGTGTAACCAGGGATATTTCTGACCTGGGTATAAAAGGCGTAAAGAAAGTAAGGTTTATCCAGGTCTATACTTTATCTGGCAATCTGGCCGAAGGCCAGGTTATAAATATCTGCGAAGAGTTATTATCAGATAAAGTCGCCCAAGATTACAGAATCTTATCCAACCAAGAACCCGATTCATCAAAAGGCAATCATATAATCGAAATTGCTTACAATCCCGGCGTGATGGATCCTGTCGAGGCCTCAGTCTTAAAAGGTATCCAGGACTTAGGGATTAAAGATGTCGAGTCGGTTAAGACCGCCAAAAAATATATCATTTCAGGCAAACTTTCTCCAGCGCAATTAAAAACTATTTCCGATAAACTGCTCTACAATAAGCTTATCCAGCATATAGTTAATCCCCGTGACGAAAATGGCGATACCAAGCATCTGCCGGGATATGTTTTTAACCTGATTAACGTTGATTTACTCGGCGCATCAGATGACGGGCTTTTAGAGATTAGTTCGCGCGGCCAGCTATTTCTTAATTTAAATGAAATGCGGCAGATCAAGGATTATTTTCGCAAAATAAAACGAAACCCGACTGATTGCGAATTAGAAACCATTGCCCAGACCTGGTCAGAGCATTGCTACCATAAAACTTTTCGTGGAAACATTGATTATAAGGAGCAGAAAGCCGATCCTGAATTAGGCGACAAAAGGATCAAAAATTTATTGAAAAGCACGATCATGAAAGTAACCAGGGAACTGGATAAAAGCTGGTGTGTTTCCGTATTTAAGGATAATTCAGGGGTAATTAAGTTCGATGCAAAAAATAATATCTGTTTTAAGGTTGAAACCCACAACCATCCCTCGGCATTAGAGCCGTTTGGCGGAGCCAATACCGGTATCGGAGGGGTAATCCGCGATTCTATGGGCACAGGCTTAGGAGCAAAACCGATATTAAACAGCGATATTTTTTGTTTTGCCCCGCCGGATTTTCCTTTTAATAAAGTTGCTACCGGTTCACTTCATCCCAAGAGGGTAATGAAAGGCGTGGTCAGGGGAGTAGCTGATTACGGGAACAAAATGGGGATTCCTACGGTAAACGGAGCAATATTATTCCATGAGCATTTTGCCGGTAATCCTCTGGTATACTGCGGCACAGCCGGGATAATTCCCAAAGATAAATCTTTTAAAAAGACTAACCCAGGCGATTTGGTTGTTGTTGTAGGAGGCGCGACCGGACGCGACGGTATCCACGGAGCAACTTTTTCTTCCGGGGAGCTGACCCATGAATCGGAAACTGTTTCAAGCGGAGCAGTGCAAATAGGCAACCCAATCGAAGAGAAAAAAGTTCTGGACACAATTCTACAGGCCCGTGACCTGAATCTATATTCGGCGATAACCGATTGCGGGGCAGGCGGGCTTTCCAGCGCAGTAGGAGAGATGGGCGCTGAAATTGGCGCCAAGGTTTATCTGGACCGCGTGCCTTTAAAATATGCCGGTTTAAGCTATATGGAAATTTGGATTTCCGAGAGCCAGGAAAGAATGGTATTATCGGTTCCTCCTAAGAACATTGATAAGCTGACTGCTATATTCGAAAATGAAAATGTGCGTTCAACCGTAATCGGCGAGTTCACCGGCACAAAAAGATTGGAACTTTATTACCGGGATAATTTAGTCTGCGATTTAGATATGCATTTTATGCATGAAGGGATTCCGCAGATAACTAAAAAAGCCGTTTATATCCAGGCCAAACACAGAGAACCGAAAATTCCAGCCAAGAAAGATCTTACTGCCGACCTATTAAAACTGTTGGGACATTTTGATATCTGTTCCAAAGAATGGGTGGTCAGGCAATATGACCATGAAGTACAGGGAGGTTCGATCATCAAGCCTTTTGTCGGGATTAAAAATGACGGGCCAAGCGATGCCAGTGTAACCAAGCCACTTCATGATTCGGATAAGGGGATCATCTTGTCTAACGGAATAAACTTCCGGTTCGGATTTATCGACCCCTATTGGATGGCAGCTTCATGCATTGACGAAGCCTTGCGCCAGATAATTAGCGTCGGCGGTTCTTTAAAGGAAGTTGCCATCTTAGATAATTTTTGTTGGGGCAATCCGGATAAAGCTGATCGCCTGGGAAGTTTAGTCCGCGCAGCTTACGGATGTTACGATGCCGCCAAAGCCTATTCAGTACCATTTATTTCCGGTAAAGACAGCTTTTATAATGAATTCAGCTTGCATGGCAGATCTACGCCTATTCCCGGCACACTGCTTATATCGGCAATCAGCGTAATGGAGGATATAAATAAATCAGTTTCCATGTATGCCAAAGAATCCGGCGATTTAATTTATGTTGTAGGTAAAACCCGCGACGAATTAGGCGGTTCGCATTATTATGATTTATATAAAATGATCGGAAACCGCCTACCCCGGGTCTATTATAGCGAGGCGTTAAAAACATTCGCTGCCTTAAATGCCGCGGCAGAAAAAGGTTTGGTTAAAGCCATGCATGATTGTTCTGACGGCGGCTTGGGAGTAGCCTTAGCTGAAGTTGCATTTAGCGGCGGCTTAGGTTTATCGCTGTTTCTCGGCGAAGTTCCTTATATTTCAACTTCTAGGCGCAATGACAATCTTCTTTTCTCAGAATCAAATTCCCGTTTTGTAGTTGAGGTTGATAAAAAATACCAAAAAGAATTCGAGAAAATCTTAAAAAATACTTCTTTCGGGCTGGCAGGCTGTTTGACTGCAAAAACAGATTTTAAAATTTACGGCTTAGACGGAAAAATTTGCCTTAATACGGATATAGCTAAATTAAAAGAGGCCTGGCAGAGGCCCTTAAGATGGTAGGAGTAAAATATGAAAAAGATCAAAGCTTGCCCACCGCAACTGATCGAAGAAAGTGATTTCACCAAAGAAGATACCTGGCGTATATTCAGGATCATGTCGGAGTTTGTCGATGGTTTTGAGGTCCTTTCCAAAGTCGGTAAAGCAGTCTCTCTATTTGGTTCAGCCCGTACGAAGAGGGACAGTAAATTTTACAAACAAGCCGAAGAAGTCGCCTATCATATCGCCAAAGCAGGATATGCGGTAATTACCGGAAGCGGCCCCGGTACAATGGAGGCAGCCAATAAGGGGACCCAGCGCGCCGGAGGGCATTCAATCGGTTTAAATATTCAGCTTCCTTGCGAACAAAAACCAAACCAGTTTGTAGATACTATTTTAGGTTTCCGCTATTTCTTTGTGCGTAAAGTAATGTTTGTTAAATATGCAAAAGCTTTCGTAATTATGCCCGGAGGTTATGGCACTTTAGATGAATTTTTTGAAGCAATTACGCTGATCCAGACCCGCCGGATTTTAAGATTCCCGGTTATTCTCTTTAACAGCCAATACTGGAAACCGCTTTTAGGTTGGCTTAAGGAAACGGTGTTAGCCTATGGCAATATTAATAAAGACGATCTGGATATATTTATTTTAGTTGACGAACCAAAAGAGGTGGCCCAGGCAATTAAGAAATTTTATGCAACGGCAAAAATAAAGAAAGAGGTTGTTAAAAGTTGAAACCAAAGGTTTGTGTATTAAGAAGCGCAGGGACAAATTGCGACAAGGAAACCGCCGCCGCCTTTTTACTTGCCGGGGCCGAAGTTGAATCGTTGCATATAAACAACTTGGTTAACGGCAGGAGAAAACTTGATCAATTCCATATCCTGGCTTTATCAGGAGGATTCAGCTATGGCGATGATGTTGCTTCGGGAAAGCTATTTGCCAATGAACTTAAATTTAAGCTCAACGAAGAGCTTAAGAAGTTTATCAACGACGGTAAGCTGGTCATTGGCATTTGCAATGGTTTTCAAATCCTGGTTAAAAGCGGTTTTCTCCCGAATAGCGCGGAGTTAAAACAGAGTACAAGCTTGATCCTTAATGATTCTGCTAAATTCGAGGACCGCTGGGCGTATCTAAAACCAACCGGGAAATCAGTCTGGACCAGGGGCATAAAAGAAATAATTTATCTTCCGGTGGCCCACGGCGAGGGGAAGTTTGTTATTGCAGATAAAGAGGTGTTAGATAAGCTTAAAAAAAATAAACAGATAGTTTTTAAGTATTGCGATCCTAAAGGCAGAAGTTCAAATTACCCCGATAACCCTAACGGCTCGATTGAAAACATCGCAGGCATAAGCGACACTACGGGCAGGATCTTGGGCATGATGCCTCATCCTGAAAGGCATGTTTTTTCGGCCCAGCACCCCCGTAACTGGGATCGTAAGGGGAAAAAATACGGCGACGGCCTGCAGATTTTTAAAAACGGCGTGGATTTTATTAAAAAGAATTTTAAAGGGGAGAAGATATAAATGAGTGGAATGTTCGGAGTGATTTCAAGAAAGAATTGTTCTGAGGATTTATTTTACGGCACTGATTATCATTCTCATCTAGGCACGCAATTTGCCGGCCTGGCTGTCTACGGCCAAGAACTTACCCGTAAAATTCACGATATAAAAGGAAGCCAGTTCAAGGCAAAGTTCAACGAAGACTACCTGAAACTAAAGGGTGATAAGGGTATTGGGATTATCAGCGCCCGTGATGAAGAGCCGATTGTGATGAATTCCAAATTCGGGCCTTTTGCCATTTGCACCAATGGTTATATCGAAAACGCCGATAAAATCGCCCGCGAACTTTTTAAAAAAGGAAGGTCTTTTGCCGAGGTAGCCGAAGGAAAGATTAATTTTGCCGAAATGGCAGCTAAAATTATAATTTCCGGTAAATCAATAATCGAAGGCGTAGAAAAGCTTTTTTCCAAAATCCGGGGTTCATGCTCACTGCTTTTGTTAAACAAAGAAGGAATTTACGCCTGTCGCGATAGGCTTGGTTTAACTCCTTTAGTTATCGGTAAAAGAGGCAAAGACTGGGCAGTCTCGACTGAATCTGCCGCTTTTCTTAATTTGGGCTATAAGTTAATCAAATACCTTGAGCCGGGCGAAATAGTTTTAATTACCGATTCGGGCCTTAAAATAAAAAGAGAGGGTTCTCAGGCTAACCAGATCTGTTCATTCCTTTGGGTATATACCGGTTTTCCTGCTTCCTACTATGAGTCGATTAACGTCGAAACCTCAAGAGAAAGATGCGGAGCCCAGCTTGCCAAAGATGACGATATTGTTGCCGATCTGGTTGCCGGTATTCCTGATTCAGGGACTGCTCATGCTATCGGCTATAGTATGCAATCAGGAGTGCCTTTACGCAGGCCGTTAGTAAAATATACTTCGGGTTTCGACCGCTCATATACTCCGGTTTCCCAGGAAAGAAGGGATTTAGTTGCCAAGATGAAACTTATCCCTGTTCCTGAAATCATCAAAGGCAAACGGATAGTATTCTGCGATGATTCTATAGTCCGCGGTACCCAGCTTAAAAATTTTACTATCCAGAAATTAAAAAAGCATGGAGTAAAAGAGGTGCATTTGCGCATCGCTTGCCCCCCGCTTATGTTTCCCTGTAAATTTAATTATTCTACCCGCAGCGTTAATGAATTAGCGGCTCGCCGGGCGATTAAAATATTAGAAGGTAAAGAACCGAAATGCCTATCTAAATACATCGATGAGAACAGTAAAGAATATAAAAGAATGGTTGACTGGATCAACAAGGATCTTGGTTCGACAACTTTAAAATATCAGAAGCTTGATGATATGATTCAAGCTATCGGTTTACCTAAAGATAAACTTTGCTTATATTGCTGGACAGGAAGAGAGCCTAAAAATGGAAAAAACATTTGTAAAAAAAGATAGCCTGGAGCCAAAAGAATATTGCGGATTATTCGGGATTACCAATAATAAGCAGGCAGTCTGGTTTGCTTATTTAGGGCTTTTTGCCCAACAGCACCGGGGGCAGGAGGCCTGCGGGATTGTAGCCAATAACCAGGGAGTTTTAACTATCCATAAAGAAGTGGGCCTGGTTAGCGATGTGTTTAATGAAAAAGTCCTAAGCAGTTTACGGGGTAATATGGCAGTAGGACATGTACGTTATTCGACGACAGGTTCAAGCGTGCTTAAAAACGCTCAGCCGCTTATGCTTGAGTATGCCAACGGCCCGATTTGTATCGCCCATAACGGAAACTTAGTCAATTCATTCGAACTTAGGCAGAAGCTGGAAAAAAGTGGTTCGATCTTTCAAACAACTACCGATTCAGAGCTGATCATCCATCTGATGGCCCGTAGTAACCGGCGCAGCCTGGAAGACAGCCTGGTTTATGCTTTAAAGAGAATAAGGGGGGCTTATTCTTTGGTAATGATGAATGCCCAATATTTAATCGGAGTAAGAGATCCCCACGGTTACCGGCCGTTAGTGTTGGGCAAGATTAATTCTTCATATTGCCTGGCTTCAGAAACCTGCGCTTTTGATTTGATCGGCGCCCAATTTATCAGGGAAATTCAACCGGGCGAAATAGTATTTATCGATAACTCCGGGGGATTGAAATCTATCAAGCCGAAAGAATTAATGGTTAAACATTACGCATTTTGTACTTTCGAGCATGTTTATTTTTCCCGCCCGGATTCGAAGGCCTTCGGAGAAACCGTCCACACAGTGCGCCGTAAATTTGGAGCCCAGTTGGCTAAGGAGCATCCGGTTAATGCGGATTTTGTAGTGCCGGTTCCTGACTCAGGGTTTTCTGCTGCTCTCGGTTATTCGCAGGAGTCCGGTATTCCTTTAGAGATGGGGATAATCCGCAACCATTACGTCGGCAGGACGTTTATTCAGCCGGCCCAGGATTCCCGCGATATGGGAGTCAGGATAAAGTTTAATACTTTAAAAGATATTTTAAAAGGAAAACGGGTTGTTATTGTTGACGATTCGATTGTCCGTGGGACAACTTCTAAAATCCGTGTCCGTAATTTGCGTAAGGCCGGCGTAAAGGAAGTGCATTTAAGGATCTCCTGCCCGGCGCACCGGTTTCCCTGTTTTTACGGGATTGATTTTCACCGTTCCAGCGAACTAATCGCCAATAAATTTGCTTCACTTGAAAAAATAGCTAAATATTTGGCGGTTGACTCGCTGGGGTATTTAAGTTTAGACGGGATGTTGAATTGTTTAGGAAGAGGCAAAGAAAACTATTGCGCTGCCTGCTGGACGGGTAAATATGCGGTCAGGGCAGAAAAGAGGCACAGTAAATTTTCTTTGGAGAGGCGTTGCTGCGGACAAGGAGAAATTCAAACATAATATTCTTGCGGGTCCTGCCGGCCGATCCACCTCGCCGTGCTCAGCTGTTGCTTGCGCGCGGCAAGGCCTTCGTCTCGTCCGTCACCCGCTAAGAACATAATGTTTTTATGGAGATCTTATGAAAAAGATTACGTATAAAGATTCCGGAGTAGATATAAAAAGCGCAAATATTTTTAAATCAAAGCTCAAACCTATAGTGCGCAGTTCATTCCGGCCGGAAGTTTTGACGGATATCGGCGGTTTCGGAAGCTTTTTTAAGTTAGATAAGAATAAATACAAAAACCCGGTTCTGGTTTCATCAAGCGACGGCGTAGGCACCAAGCTTGTAATTGCAAAATTAGCCGATAAGCACGATACAGTAGGAGTCGATGCGGTGGCAATGAATGTTAACGATATTCTTTGCACCGGTGCAGAGCCCCTGTTCTTTTTAGACTACATTGCTTATAGTAAGGTTAAAGAAGGGGTGTTGATTGATGTAGTCAAAGGCATAAGCGATGGCTGCCGCCAGGCAGGATGTTCTTTGATTGGCGGCGAAACAGCTCAGATGCCCGGGATGTACCGGCAAGGAGAATATGATATCGCCGGGTTTTGTGTGGGGGTAGTCGAAAAAGATAAAATTATTAGCGGCGATAAGATTGAAGCCGGGGATCTGCTAATTGGGATCGAATCGAGCGGCCTGCATTCTAACGGATACTCCCTTGTGCGCAAAGTACTTTCCCGGAACGAGATTAAGCGAATGAGCAAGGAGCTGCTTACTCCGACCAGGATTTACACTAAACCTATTTTGAATTTGTTATCGGCCACCGGACACCTCCCACCGGTTATTCATGGAATTGCTCATATAACCGGCGGCTCATTCTATGATAAAATCAGCCGGATACTTCCCAGAAACATTAATGTTCAAATCGATAAAAATTCCTGGAAGGTGCCTGATATATTTAAGCTTATCCAAAGCAAGGGAAATATAGAAGACAAAGAGATCTACCGCACCTTGAATATGGGGATCGGCCTGGTTTTAATTGTCAAAAATAATCAAGCTTCGGCAATAATCAATAAATTATCCGGGCTAAAGTTAAAATCCCGGGTTATCGGCGCAGCTGTTAAAGGCAAAAAAGAAGTAATTATAGACTAGAGGGCAATAATAGTGGATGCATATTTAGAACTGTTAAAAGAAACCTACTATAAAGAGCGCAAGAAACTTTATGCAATGCCGGTTTTTAACCAAAACGGAAAAATAAGGTTTTTACTATTTAAAAAAGAGGCGCTTAATAAAGCCAGGGACAATCTTTCGATATCTCAGATGCTGGGCCGGGGTGATATTACCGAAGAGGTTAAGGAAAATCTGCTTAAGGACAGGGATAAAGCGGAAGCAATAGAAAAATACCTGGATAAAAATTTTGATAGCGAAATGGCCGAGATTGAAGATGAAATTGCAGCCGAGATCAAGAACTCAAGATGCTCATCCGAAGAATATGCCCAATATGTGCTGCAGCTTGAAAAGGTAAATGCGCTTGAGGCGGAATTAGAAACTAATCGGTTATTCCCGGAAATGGTTTACGAAGAGCAAAAAGCAATTATTGAGGATAAAAATAAAACAGGAGGTGGAGAATGAACTGGTTAGGCGTGATACTTACGGCTGCTATAGTTATATTCCTTATGGGTATCCGGATCGTGCGCCCCACGCATAGAGGCTTGATTGAAAGATTCGGTAAATATAACCGTTTCGCTAATCCCGGATTTAACTGGGTATTTCCGATAATTGAAGTTATCTATCAGGTCAATATTACCGAGCAAATGGTTGATGCCGAACCGCAGGAAATTATTACTAACGATAATTTAAATGCTAAAGTAGATGCTCAGGTTTATTTTAAAGTAAAGGCAGATGAGGCCAGTGTCAAGAATTGCCAATACGGCGTAAATAACTACCAGTGGCAGATTGTTAATTTAGCTCGCACCACATTAAGAAACATAATCGGTACACTTACCTTGAAATCCGCTAACAGCGAAAGAGGAAAAATTAACGCCGAGCTTCATAAGACCCTTAAAGACGAGACATCCAGCTGGGGCCTTGAGATCGTAAGAACCGAGCTTAAAGAAATAGACCCCCCTAAGGATGTTCAGGAAACGATGAATAAGGTAGTTAAAGCGGAGAACGAAAAGATCGCGGCAATCGACTTTGCTACCGCCACCGAAACCGCAGCCGACGGCCAAAAACGCGCCGAGATTAAAAAAGCAGAAGGTATTAAACAGGCCAGGATCTTAGCAGCTGAAGGCGAGGCTGAGGCCATAAGATTAGTTAATGAGGCAGCCGAAAGATATTTTACCGGTAACGCCCAAATTTTAAGAAAATTAGAAGCAGTGGAGAAGTCTTTAGAGAATAATGCCAAGATTGTTGTTCCGGCAAATACAGAATTGGTAAACGTAATCGGCGAAATGGCCGGTTTTCTACCGATCAAAACTAAGGAAGACAAAAAATAACCGAAACTGTTTCGGAGCTAATCGGGAAACGGGGGCATAAGAGTGTTTATTCTAGCCAATTTTATCTTTGCCATAGCTAATATTCTGGATGTTTTATTAACCGTATTATACTGGTTAATAATCGTTCGGGCGCTGATTAGCTGGGTTAATCCAGATCCCTTTAATCCTATAGTGCAATTTCTTTATAAGACAACCGATCCGATTTTAGATCCGGTGCGTAAGCGCTTGCCTATAAATTTTCGCTTCGGCATCGATATTTCACCGATAATCGTTTTCCTGGTTATTATGTTCTTAAAATCATTTTTAATCAGGTCGCTTTTTGATTTAGGAATGAAGATTAAGTTGGGTTACTAATAAGGGCTAATCAGCGAAGAGGAGGCAGGATGGACAAGAAACTGCTTTTTGCATTAATTATTCTGATCTTACCGGTCATTCTGTTTGCCGAGAGCATCTCTGAGCAATCGGATTATTGCAAATCAATGCGTA
>JAQTTI010000109.1 GCA_028710845.1 Candidatus Omnitrophota bacterium
GGGAAGAAGCCAAGATTCTTGTCGGCACCCGCGAAGCTTATGTCACCAGCAGTCAAAGCCAGGGAGAATCAACTACGATTACCGCAGAATCCGTGCAGTTTATTGATGTCGGGCTAAAGCTTGTGGTAGTTCCTACGATTGGCTCCGATGGCTATATCACAATGAAGATAAAACCGGAAGTAAGCTCGGTTAAAGACACGCTTACGACCGAAGCAGGCACTCAGGTCCCGATAGTCCAGACTTCGCAATCCGAAACCGTAGTAAAAGTAAAAGATGGCAACACCTTGATTATCGCCGGGTTGCTAAAGAATGAAAATAACGATGATATTCAGGGACTGCCGAAATTATCAAGAATGCGCTTTTTTTGGCCGTTTTTTTCTACCAGAGCCAAAGAAAATAAGAAAACCGAACTTGTTATTTTCATTACACCTACTATAATAACGGAATCAGGTGAAGTTGCTCATGAGGAAAAGAATGTCAAAAAATAAATTATTGGCGGTTTTATTGTGTTCGATAATTTTAACCTTCCCGGCCGGTTTTTACGCTCAGGACGAAAATAGCCCCGTAGACGAAGAGGCTAACGGGGACACGATGTCGCTGGATTTAAAAAATGTCGATATTGTTGAGTTGCTTCGAATAGTCTCGCTTAAAACCAATAAAACCATTGTCCCGGGTAAAGATGTAACCGGGCGTATTACCATTTACTTAAGCAATGTCAGTTTTAATGATGTCCTGGATGTAATCCTGCTCACCCAGGGACTGGCTTTGAATAAAAAAGACAATGTTTATTATGTAATGACCGAAGCCGAATACAAAAGAACTTTCGGGCAGGATTATATAGACCATCGAAAAATCGAAACAGTCAAACTTTCCTATGCCAAGCCTTCCGTAGTTTTCAATGCGATAAGCCAGTTAAAATCGGATATCGGCAAAATAGTAGTTGATGAAACAACCGGGACAATAATCCTAATCGACATTCCTGATAAAATGGAGCTGCTTAAAAAAACAATCAGCCAGCTTGATCAGCCTTTATCTACGGCCACCTTCAATCTCAACTATGCCAAGGCTGCCGACGCAAAAACCCAGCTTTCCGCCGCAGTTACCCAGGGAACCGGGGGGGTGATTGTTGATGAAAGAAGCGGCAAGGCGATTATTTCGGATCTCCCGGGAAAAATGAAGAACCTGACCAACCTTGTGCGCGAGATTGATGAGGAGTCTCGCCAGGTTTATGTCGAGACTGATATTGTAGAGCTTACTCTTAGCGATAAATTTGAAAGAGGCATTGATTGGGAGAAAGTATGGGCTTCTGCGGCGATGGATGGGTTAGCTTTTGCCGGCTATTTTCCGGCTACGCTTACCGCAGCTTATCAAAAAATTTCAGTTGGTACCCTGGCCACTAACCATTATCAGGCGATTTTAAATTTCCTGGACACTTACGGCAAAACCAACATCATCTCTCAGCCGAAGATTGCAGTGGTCAATAACGAAGAAGCCAATATTATGGTCGGTGTCCGGGAAGCCTATATAACTCAGACACAGAGCCAGGCAACCTCAACAACAGTAACTTCGGAAACTGTAGAATTTGTAGATGTAGGCGTTAAGCTAAAAATTGTGCCCAGGATCGGCGCCGATGGTTATATTACTATGAAATTAAAACCGGAGGTAAGTTCGGTCAAAGAGACCATCACTACGGAATTGGGCAGCCGGATTCCTATAGTCCAGACTTCGCAATCCGAAACAGTAGTGAAAATAAAAGACGGGATGATGATTATGATTGCCGGGATGACTAAAACCGAAGACATAAATTCGGTTAAAGGCTGGCCGGTATTATCCAAAATCCCTTTCCTAAGGGTATTATTCAGCTATAGTTCTAAGGAAGTAAAAAGGACCGAAGTAATTATCTTTCTTACTCCGCACATTGCCCGCGGGGATGCCGGCCTGCGGGGAAAAGAAATAACTGAAGTATTGCCAATGGAGTTTTTGCCGGAGAATTTAAAAAATAAAGTAGCCAGGGATGAGGCGATCAATAACGGTTTATTCGAGCCGGAAAAAATGAAGGCGGATTTAGCGGCAAAACAGGCAGCGAAAGAGGCGATCGAGGAAGAAGCCAGGATAAAAGAAGCGCAAAAGAAAGCCAAGCAGGCGATTTCCAAAGGGGCAACCAAAAAATCGTTGCTTACGGAAACTGCCAAGGATTATTATAAAAAAGGCTTGCGGGCTAAAGCCGATTTTAACAATAGCGAAGCCATAGTAAATTTTATGAACGCAGTGGAGCTGGATAAAAAGTATGCGGCTGCTTATAATAGTTTAGGCATCATTTACGAGCAGGAAGGCAGGCCCGATAAGGCCGAGGAGATGTATCTTAAGGCTATCGAAGCCGACGAACGTTATTATCCGGCATATTCAAACCTGGCTTTATTTAACGAAGAGCGTAAAGATTATTTTAAGGCAATGGAATATTGGAGAAAAAGGGTCCTCTATGGAAGCCCTAACGATGAATGGACCCAGCAGGCGTTATTGAGAGTAAAAGAACTGGAAGATTACAGGTAAAGCCGAAAGGCGAAACTGTTTCCAACCCAATCGGGAAATAGGGTTAGGTAGTCAACCCCGTTTCCCGATTAGCTGCGAAACAGTTTCGATTAAGTGTGATTAAAATTAATTTTAAAGAAAGAAAACTACTCTTTGCTTTTGCAATCTTAATCTTATTTACCTTTTTTATTGGTTTGGTTGGAATCTCGCAGAT
>JAQTTI010000110.1 GCA_028710845.1 Candidatus Omnitrophota bacterium
TCATTCGTATTTAAAACTACTAAAATATCTTTTTTAAGGTGGCCGGCATTATTCAGCCCTTCGAAACAAAGCCCGCCGCTTAAAGAACCGTCGCCGATTACCGAAACTACTTTAAACTGTTCTTCCTTAGGCAGCATGTCCCTGGCACAGGCCAGCCCCATACCTAAAGAAACCGCATTTGAGCTGTGGCCGCTGGTAAAAGGATCATAGTCGGATTCTTCTTTCGAAGGGAACCCGCTCAAACCCCGGTATTGCCGAAGAGTAGAGAATTTTAAATTTCTTCCGGTTAAAAGTTTGTGGGCATAAGCCTGGTGCCCGACGTCGAAAATAATCTTATCTTTAGGCGTATTTAAACAATAGTGCAGGGCAATAATTAACTCAACTGCTCCCAGGCTTGAGGCAAGATGGCCGCCGGTTTGCGATACCACCTCGATTAATCTTTGGCGGATCTCCTTAGCCAAGACGCACAGCTCTTCGCTGTTTAATTTTCTTAAGTCCGGGGTAGAATTTATTTTTTCTAAAAACATTTTATTTTTCTTCTATATCCGTTTCATTAACGGTATCCAAAGAAAGTTTGCCGTCTTTTTTCATAAGTAGTTCGACTTTTCTCTGCGCAGCAGCCAAAGCAAACGAACACTGTTGGGCGATCTTTACCCCTTCTTCGTATTTTTTAAGCGATTCGCCAAGGGTGATTTTCCCGCTGGAAAGCTCTTCGACAATTTTTTGTAATTTCTTCAGATCTTCTTCAAAGGTTGATTTTTCTTTCGTCATCAAAAACCTCCTCTACTAAACTGGTAAATGCACCTTGATGCAATATAGTTTTAACTTTGTCGCCTTTTTTTACCTGTGAGGCATCTTTAATTATTGAGCCGTCCGATATAATCATATTGAGGCTATATCCGCGGGATAAAATTGACAAGGGGCTCAATGCCCCCAGTCTTTGAACTAAAGAATTTGTCCGTTCTTTGCTAAATTCAAGAAAGTGGCGGATATTGGAATTTAATTCCGAAAATAATTCATCCATCTGCTGCTGTTTTTCGCGTAAATTATCGATTGGGCTTTTAAGCATATGGGTCAAGGCAGTCAGCTTGTTCTCCATTGCGCTTAACATATCATTAATAGAAAAATCGAGTTCATGTTTAAAACCAGCAAGCCTGGCTATTAAGGCATTTCTTTTATCAACAATGATTTTTGCCGCAGCCGATGGGGTCTCAACGAAAACATCGGCGACTAAATCCGACAATGTTGTATTAATCTGGTGGCCTACCGCCGATACTACCGGAAGCCTGGAGCTATAAATCGCCCGGGCCACGATTTCCTCGTTAAATGACCAAAGGTCTTCAGTACTGCCTCCTCCACGGCTTACGATAATTAAATCTAATCCTTTACATTTATTCAAATCTTCTATCGCCTGGGCAATTTCGCCTGCCGCATATTCCCCTTGGACGCGCACAGAACACAACACCAGGTCGCAGCAGGGAGCTCCTTTTTTAAGGATCTGCATAATATCCTGGATTGCCGCGCCTTTAGCGGAAGTTACAATACCTGCAGAAAAAACCATTTCGGGCAGCGCCCTTTTATGCTCGAGGCTAAACAAGCCTTCCTGAGCCAATTTTTTCTTTAATTGTTCAAAAGCCAGCTGGGTCGCACCCACCCCTTTAGGCTCTATTCTTTCAACAATAATCTGGTACTGCCCGCGCGGGCCATAAACATCGATATGCCCGAAACAGATAACTTTTAACCCGTCTTCAATTTTAAACTTCAAGCCTTTGTTGGCATTAGCAAACATTGCGGCTTGAATTATTGAAATTTTATCTTTAAGCGAGAAATAGAAATGCCCGCTGGTCGCGGCTTTAAAATTAGAGATTTCTCCCTCAAGCCAAATTTCTCCAACACTGTTTTCTAATAAGCCCTTGATTACCTGGGTAATTTCCGAAACTGTGTAGATATGTTTATCTGTTCTCTCCACCCTTTTCCTCTTTAGGAAGCTCTTTTTTTTCTTCAACAAGCGGTATATCTGCTTTGACTGCCGGTTTTTCTTCCGGCTTGATTTCCGGTTGCTTTTGCGGACTGGGAGCGGAAGAAACAACCTCCGGCTGGGCAGCGGTTTCCGGCCTGGCTTCTTCTCCGGAAACAGGAGGCGTTTCAGGGACATGCGGTTTTTTCTTAAAAACTAAGAGCTGCACCGAGTAGGGGCTTAATTCTATTGTTTCTGAATACCCCTGTCTAAAATCAATATCATCCTTACCCTGAATCGACTTAAACTGGCAATCCCGGCTACAATTACTATCTATGGTATATTTAGACAGAACATAGAGGTCTTTAAATAAACCTTTGATCGAAATTTTTATTTTACGGTTTTCTTTGCTAAATTTTTTAACCTGATTACTCAGTTCCAGCGCCCGGTTAAACATGGTCTTGGCTTTAGGGGTCACCCGAAGGCTGGCTATGTCCTGGTTACCGGAAAGGATCTTTTCCATTCTGTCAGACTTGATTATATTTAAAACCGCTTTTCTTTCTGAACCGTTTAATTTAACTATATTACGCGATAAATAATTCGTCGGGCCATAGGGATCTATGTAATTATAAATGAGCAGGGCAAAATAATCTGGCGACTTTGTCGCAATTACGCCTACAAACTCATCGCTAAATACCCCTGTTCCCGGAAACAGTTCATCGCCTAAGAGATTAAGCATCTTAAAAACATTATAACTGGCCTTAGCATAACTCTTGGAATC
>JAQTTI010000030.1 GCA_028710845.1 Candidatus Omnitrophota bacterium
GAGGCTTCTTTTCTGTCTTTATTTTCTTTAACGGCAAGAAAAGCGTCTAAAGCCATTGCGTACATGACATCTCCTACGACTATCGCCAGGTCCTTGCTGTCGAATTTGGTTTCTTTGCAGCCGGCAAGATAGTTTTTTAATAAGCTGTGCATAGAAGGCTTGCCCCGGCGCATATTCGATTTATCGATAATATCGTCGTGGACAAGCATAAAATCATGTAAAAGCTCTAAAGATAAAGCCGAACGGTAAAGGCCGGGAGGAGTTTTTTTATTATAGCTTAAATAGCCGATGCAAAACAATATCGGCCTTATCCTTTTGCCCTCCCTTAGGATAAATTCTTTTATGCTTTTAAAAAGAATAGGGGAAAGGCGTTTAAGGGAATATATTTTATCTATTGCCTGCACGTAGCTAGAGAGTTCTTTTTCGATGCGGATTTTTATTCTCAAAAACATAGGTTTATGTTAACATATAAATAAGGATTAAGCAACCAGGGATGCTTTTAAAAGATATATCTTTTAAAAGGAGGTGTCTTATGGCCGATTTAGGAATTTTGGTTCTAAGGCTGGGAATTGGTATTATGTTTGTAGCCCACGGGCTTCAAAAGGCCTTTGGGCTATTCGCAGGTCCGGGAATTAAGGTGTTTTCGGAAATGCTGTCTAACTTAGGGTTTGTCCCGGCGCCTTTTTGGGCCTATATTGCCGCATATTCCGAGTTGGTCGGCGGTTTGCTGTTAATCATAGGATTTCAGGCCAGGGGAGCTGCTGCGGTCCTTTTAATTTTGATTGTAACTGCGGCATTAAAAGTTCATATTGCCAAAGGGTTCTTTTTATCCGGCGGAGGCTTTGAATATACCTTTGTCATTGCTTCAGCCTGCCTGGCATTGATTTTATTAGGCCCGGGAAAATTCAAATTTCCCCGCGGTTAAGCAAAATCCAGGATTTAAATATCCATAATAAAAGCTAAAAAAATGCATAAAATCAGGCTGCTTATTATTTTTTTATTGATTTTTGTCCTGCCTAGAATCTTGCCGGCGCAAGACGATCAGGATCTGCCCAGGCTGGTTATGTTCCATTCGCCAAGCTGCCACAGATGTATTGAACTAAAACAGAATTTAATGCCTGAAATAGAAAGTGAATTTAAAGGCCTGGTAGTTTTTGAATACAGCGATACATCCGACATCGAAAATTATAAAATGTTACTTGGCCTTTTGCAGAAATACGGTAAAGGAGTCCCTTTTGAGGTCCCGATTTTTTATTTCAACAATAAATTTTTACTTGCCGGGGAAGGAGTCGGGACTTCGTTACGTAATTTTATCCATAACGGTTTATCAAAAACGGGGCAAGCCGAAACAAGGGGTTCTGAAATAGACCTGGTTGCAATATTTAAAGGGTTTGTCCCGGCGGCAATTATGGCCGCCGGGCTCCAGGACGGGGTTAACCCCTGCGCCTTTACCGTGATCGTATTTTTTATTTCTTTCCTTGCTTTGCAGGGCTACCGCAAAAGAGAACTTTTTTTTATCGGTATTTCGTTTATTTTTGCGGTTTTTCTAACCTATCTTTTACTAGGCCTGGGGATATTTAACTTTTTTTACCGATTAAAAGGCTTTTTGCTGATCAGCCGGCTGTTTAACATAACTGTCGGGGTTCTAAGTATTTTATTCGGCATATTCGCGGTCTATGATTACATTAAATTTAAAAAGTCAGGTTCGACCGAAGGGTTAATTTTACAACTGCCTAAGACAATAAAACTGCGGATCCAGAAGGTGGTGGGATTTTTTTACCGGAAGGGCCCAGGCAGAGGAGAAGATCGGCCAGCCGGCTTAGCTAAGCTTATTGCCAGCGCTTTTATCACCGGCTTTTTGGTTTCGATTTTAGAAGCAGTCTGCACGGGGCAGGTTTATTTACCGACGATCTCATTTATTTTAAAGTCGACCGAACTTAAATTACAGGCCCTGGGCTATCTTTTGTTATATAATATCATGTTCGTAATCCCTCTACTGGTCATTTTTTTCTTAGCGCTTTTCGGTACGACCAGCGCCCAATTTTCGGCTTTTTTAAAAAAGAACCTGGGCTTGATTAAAATATTTATGGCGGTTTTATTTTTTAGCTTAGGTATATTTTTAATTTGGGGAATCTAGAATGTCTAAGACGGTTGTTTTTTTATTAAGTTTTCTTTTACTCGGCTCGGCTTACGCGCAGGAGGTTGATCCCAATGAATGGGATTTCGGCAAGGTAAAACAGGGAAAGGTTTTAGTCCACGAGTTTGTATTGAAAAATGAAAGCGATAAAGTCCTGAACATAACCAATATACATACTTCTTGTGGCTGCACAGTTTCCAAAGCAGGTAAGGAGTCTTTGAAGCCTAAAGAAAGCACAAAAATAAAAATTACTTTTAATACGCGCGGTTATTCAGGCCAGACAAAGCAGCATGCATATGTAAATACGGATAGCCCGGATAATCCGATAATCCGCTTTATTATAAAAGCTGAGGTCGTAAAGGAGGTCAAATAAAATGTGGCTGCAATTAAGGATGTGGTTTCTGGTCACTATCTTGTTCGGGTTTATTTATGCTCTGGTCGTAGTCGTCGGCAGGAGTGTCCTTCAGATCGGAGATTTTACTTTTTACCTGGTGATTTCCCTAGTGATGATGTTGATCCAATATATGCTCGGCCCGAAACTGGTGGAATGGAGCATGCGGGTAAAATATATCAAAAGGGAAGAGAACCCCCGCTTATACCAAATGGTTGAATCTTTGAGCGTGCGGGCAAATATCCCGATGCCAAGAATCGGAATTGCCCAGATTGATATCCCCAATGCTTTTGCCTTCGGCAGGACTATCAGAGACGGCAGGGTATGCGTTACAAACGGGATATTAAAATTACTTAACGACGAGGAATTAAAAGCAGTGCTTGGCCATGAGCTTACCCACTTAAAGAGCAGGGATGTATTATTCATTACCCTGCTTTCGGTGATTCCGATGGTTATGTATAGGATCGCCTGGCAATTTTTGTTTTTCGGCCGCAGGCGTAATGAGCGTGGTTCTAATACGGTTTTAATCGGCCTGGCAGCCTTCCTCTTTTATTTTCTGACCAACCTTTTAGTGCTTTACGGCTCGCGCATACGGGAATATTTTGCTGATCAGGGAAGTGTTAAGCTGGGGAATCATCCTAAAGCCCTGGCCTCAAGCCTTTATAAACTGGCTTACGGCTCGGCCAGGTTAAACCAGGAATCTTTAAAACAGACAGAAGGCCTAAAAGCCTTTTTTATTAATGATCCTTCCCGGGGGCGCAAAGAAGTTTTGGAGTTATCCCAGATTGATTTTGATAAAAGCGGCAGTATCGATGCTTCCGAGCTTGAATTCTTAAGAAAATCAAAGATACACCTTAACTTCGGGGATAAGATGATGGAGCTTTTGAGCACTCACCCTAATATGCTTAAGCGGATTAAAAAGTTGTCCGAATATTCTTAAAAATAGGGGTATTAATTAGTAGTTTGTTGTCCTAAAGCCTAAAACTCCCAACTTACTAAAAGCCATAAATAACCGGCAGAGAGGCAGCTCTAAAGCTGCCTTTTTGTTTTGACATAACTCCAAATATACTATATAATTAATAAATTATGGACATTAATGAAATCGTTCAACAAAGAACCGCAAAATTAGAAGCCCTTAGCGCAAAAAAAGTAGCTTTATACCCTGCAAATGTGCCTGAACACTTTAATATCGGCCGGGTCTTGGCTAATTTCGAAGAAGGCAGTAAAGTTACTCTCTGCGGAAGGGTTATGGCTAACCGGGCGCACGGAAAAGTAAATTTTATGGATTTGCGCGATACTACCGGTAAGATCCAGCTTTACGTAAAAAGGGATGTCATTGGGGAAGAAAAATCCGCTTTACTTGAACAGCTTGATATAGCCGATATTATCTGCGCAAGCGGTGAGCTTTTTAAGACCCATACCGGCGAATCTACGCTTAAAGTCCTGGATTTTACAATATTATCCAAGGCCTTAAGGCCTTTACCGGAAAAGTGGCACGGTTTAAAAGATGTTGAACTGCGTTATAGGCAGCGCTACCTCGACCTGCTTTCTAACGAGGAGGTTAAAAAAGTATTTTTACTGCGGGCTAAAATAATAAAATCCATCCGCAGTTTTCTAGATAGCGAAGGTTTCCTGGAAGTTGAAACTCCGATGATGCATGATATCGCAGGCGGCGCAGCCGGCAGGCCTTTTAAAACATTCCATAATGAATACAGTATGGACCTGTTCTTAAGGATTGCTCCCGAACTTTATTTAAAGCGCCTTTTAGTCGGAGGCCTGGACCGGGTTTATGAAATTAATAGGAGTTTTCGTAATGAAGGGGTCTCAACCCGCCATAATCCGGAATTTACGATGCTGGAAGTTTACCAGGCTTATGCCGATTATGAAGGTATGATTGATCTTACCCAGAGGCTTATTTGCCATACCGTAAAAGAGACATTAGGTAAAGAGGATCTGATTTATCAGGGTAAGGCAATTGATTTGAAAACCCCCTGGAGCAGGCAATCTTTTGCCGGGCTGGTTAAGCATAAATTTGGAATAGAACCGCAGGATTCAACCGAGCAAATGCTTAAAAAATTACAGGAAAAAGGATTAGCCCGGGATAAAAACCGTTTAAGCCGTTCCCAGATAAATAAAATTGTCGAAGATGAGCTTGAGCAGGAAATACAATTCAATCCAGTATTTATTACTGATTATTTCGCCAGCCTTTGCCCGTTGGCCAAGAATCAGAAGGATAACCCGTTGATTTCAGAAAGATTTGAGCTTTATATCGCCGGGATGGAGGTTGCTAACGCCTACTCCGAGTTAAATGACCCTTTAGAACAGCGCAAAAGGTTCGAGGAAGAAATTAAGGATTTAAACCCCGATGAAAAGAAGAATGTGGATGATGATTATATTTTGGCCCTTGAACATGGAATGCCTCCGGCAGGAGGCCTTGGTATCGGGATCGACAGGTTAACTATGTTAATTGCAGATCAGGCTTCGATAAGAGACGTAATCTTATTCCCCCTGTTAAGGCCGATTGAGCAGCAGGAGGATAAAGTTTAAATGTTGTCGGAGTTATGGCTTAGCCAACGGTACTTAAGGGCGGGAAAAAAAGAAAAGATAATTTCGATTACCGCTTTAATCTCTATAATCGGGATCGGAATCGGGGTTATGGTTTTAATTGCCGTTATATCGGTGATGACCGGCTTTGATAAATTCCTGGAGGATAAAATTGTCGGCACCAACGCCCATATTTCGCTTGAATTTTACGGCGGCCTGAAAAATCCTTATACAGCGGTTGAAAAACTCGGAAGTTTGCCTTATGTCACAAGTTCCGCTCCCTTTATCGACGGCCAGGCATTGGTAAAAAATGATAAATATTTTTTCGGGGTAGAAATGCGCGGAATAGACCCGAAGCTTCAGGCTGCGACCTCAAAGATCGGCGAGTATTTAACCGAGGGAAATTATGATTTTGTCGGAAACCAGGTAGCGATCGGCCGGGAACTTGCCCTTCGCCTGGGGGTAACGGTGGGAGATAAGATAAGTTTAATCTCTCCGGTTACTTTAACCAAAACCGATTTTACCATTAATGCTATTTTTAACAGCCGGATTTATATGTATGATTCGGGGCTTATCCTGACCGGCATAAAAGCGGCGCAGGATTTTTATAAAATGCCCGACAGGGTAAGCGGGATTGCGGTTAAGGTAGACGATGTTTATAAAGTCGACAACATCAAGGAAAAATTATACCGTGATTTTTCAGGGTTCGGGACCTACATTGCCCGCACCTGGATCGATGCAAACAAAAACTTTCTGGATGCCTTAAAGCTTGAAAAGATAGTCATGTTTGTCGTAGTAACTATGACCACGGTTGTGGCTGCATTCGGTATAGTCAGCACTTTGATAATGTCGGTGATGAGCAGGTTTAAAGATATCGGCATATTGCGTTCGGTAGGAGCAAAGACTAAAAGCATACTGCAGATCTTTATTTTTCAAGGTATGGCGATAGGTATAATCGGCATCCTTTTAGGGTTAACCGCCGGGGTATCTTTGGCGCTTTCTTTGGATAAGGTAGTCGCTATGATCTCCAAAATTATAGGCAGAAGCCTTATCCCTCAGGATATATACAATTTTGACCGGATTCCGGTCAACATTGACGTAGGAGACATAAGCGTAATTGTAATCTCAGCGCTTTTAATAACTCTGGTTGCCAGCATTTATCCGGCTTATTACGCCACAAAAATAATTCCTAGCGAGGCAGTCAGGCATGAATAAAGAAATAATCAGTGTTAAGGGGATCCATAAAAGTTATCCAGGCTCAAAAAGGCTTGAGATTCTTAGGGATATAAATTTTACCGTAAATGAAGGGGATTTTTTAGTGATCCAGGGCCCTTCAGGGGCAGGCAAGTCAACGCTTTTGCATATTTTAGGCGGGTTAGATTTGCCCACTGCCGGATCGGTTTATTTTAAAGGCGAGGATATCTATAGATTAGACGAAAATACTCGTTCGGAGTTTAGGAATAAAAAAATAGGTTTTGTTTTTCAGTTTTTTCATTTACTGCCGGAATTAAATGCGCTGGAGAATGTTTTACTGCCCGGTATTCTAAAGTCATGGTGGGAAAAAAAGAAAAGCTTAAAAGATGCAACTGAACTTTTAGGCAGGCTGGGGTTAAAAGAAAGGCTTACCCACCAGCCAAAAGCTTTAAGCGGCGGGGAACAGCAAAGAGTAGCAATTGCCAGGGCATTGATAAATAAGCCGAAGCTTTTACTTTGCGATGAACCGACGGGAAATCTTGATTCCGAAAACGGAAAAAATATCCTGCGTCTTTTAAACGAGCTTAATCTTAAAGAACAGATTACTATTATTATGGTTACCCATGATAAGGAGATCTCGTCGATTGCAAAAAGGATACTGCATTTAAAAGACGGGATTATTTCTAACTAGAGCTTTTTGATAACAAGTTAAGGAGGTTACTTTATGAAGATTTACATAAACGGTAAGTATTACGATAAAGAAAATGCAAAAGTTTCCGTGTTTGACCACGGCTTTCTTTACGGCGACGGGGTTTTTGAAGGGATCCGTTCTTATAACCGCCGGGTCTTTAAATTAAATGAACATATCGACAGGCTCTTTGAATCTGCCCAGAGCATTATGTTGAAGGTCCCGTTAAGCAAAGAACAAATGACCAAAGCCGTCTTAGAGACGATAAAAGCAAATAAACTGGATAATTCCTATGTCCGCCTGATTGTCAGCCGCGGAGAAGGCGACTTGGGGCTTGACCCGCGTAAATGTTATAAAGGTCCGTCAGTGATTATTATCGCCGATAAGATTGCTTTATATCCGGACAAGTTGTACCGCGAAGGATTAAGCATTGTAACGGTGCCTACAGTGCGTAATCTGCCCGAGGCCCTTAATCCGCAGATAAAATCTTTAAATTATTTGAATAATATTCTGGCTAAAATAGAAGCGGCAAATGCCGGTTGCGATGAAGCGATCATGCTTGATTCGCTTGGTTACGTAGCCGAATGTACGGGAGATAATATCTTTGTCGTAAAGAACGGCCATCTTTATACTCCGCCCCAATGTATGGGGACTTTACGCGGGATTACCCGGGATTCTATTTTAGAGATTGCCAGAAAAAATAAAATCTCAGCCCATGAGCATGTGATAACCAGGCATGAAGTTTATATTTCGGATGAATGTTTCCTTACCGGCACAGCCGCGGAAATTATTCCAGTGGTTAAGGTAGACGGCAGGGTTATCGGGACGGGTAAACCCGGTAAAATGACCTTTTCGCTTATGGGGAAATTTAAAGAATTGACTAAAACCAGCGGGATTAAGTATTAATTAGTTCTTAGTTCTTAGTTCGTAGGCTTTAGTTCGCAGGTATAATTGAAATGGTTTTTTAGAAATTAAGAGTTAAAGTTTAGTAAAGTTTGCAATCAATATAAATAATATGAGGTAATTATGCTTTGTGATATTTGCGGGAAAAATCCGGCAACAGTGCATTTGACGGAAATTATTGATGAACAGATGAACGAGCTGCACTTGTGCGAGGACTGCGCCAGAAACAAGAGCCAGGCCATGGAACAGCAGTTCGGTTTAAGCGACCTTTTGGCCGGTATGGCTGATTTCCAGAAGCCGGCGACCGAAAAAGAGGAAGCGGTCAATTTGAAATGCCAGGCCTGCGGTTTGACCTACGCCGATTTTAAAAAAATAGGCCGGCTGGGCTGCGGAGAATGTTATAATGTTTTTCGCAAATACCTTGCGCCGTTATTAAAACGTATCCACGGCTCAAACCAGCATATCGGTAAAACTCCGTTAATATCTAAGCCCGCAGTTAAAACGGATAAAAATAAAGCCGGCTTGCAGGAATTAAAAATCAGCCTGCAAGAAGCGATTCAAAGAGAGGCTTTCGAGGAAGCGGCGCGGCTTCGCGATATGATAAAAGAACTGGAAGGGAAAAAGAATGCAGATCAATGATTTATTAAATCATACCAGTGAATGGTTAAAAGGCACCGGCCCGCATTCCGATATCGTTATCTCAAGCAGGATCCGCCTGGCCAGAAACCTTAACAAGTTCCCTTTTCCCCACTGGGCAAATAAAGCTCAGCTTGATGAGATTATAAAAGAAACGGCTCAGGCCATGTCGAAGGTCAGCTTGCTTAAAACCTCGACCCTTTTTGAGTTAGGAAAATTAGACAGTGTGGACAAACAGTTTTTGGTGGAAAGGCACCTTATGTCTATCGAGCATACCCAGAAAACCGAACATAAGGCCCTTTTGGTCAGTGAAGAGGAAATAATTTCGGTAATGGTAAACGAAGAAGACCACCTGCGTATTCAATTGATGCAGTCGGGTTTTAACCTTTTTGAGGCCTGGAATATCATTAATACCGTGGATGATGCCCTGGCCAAACTTCTGGATTATGCCTATTTAGCGGATTTCGGTTACCTGACAGCCTGCCCGACCAATACCGGTACCGGTATGCGTGGTTCGGTTATGCTGCATCTGCCCGCATTAGTAATGAGCCGGCAGATTGAACGCGTTTTGGCTGCGATAGCCAAATTAAGTTTTACTACCCGGGGCCTTTACGGAGAGGGCACTCAGGCCAGCGGAAATTTTTTCCAGATTTCTAACCAGGTATCTTTAGGCCACAGCGAAAATGAAATCATTGAAAATATCAACGGTCTTATCCGCCAGATTATCGAGCAGGAAACACAGGCCAGGGAGATAATGCTTTCCAAAAGCCGGGAGATCTTAGAAGACAGGATAAACCGTTCCCTGGGTATTTTAAAAAGCGCCCGGATTATTACCAGCCAGGAGACAATAGAGCTTTTATCAATGGTAAGGCTTGGCTGCGACCTGGGTATGATCAAGGACATTACCAGGCGCACGATCAACGAACTTTTTATAACCACTCAACCGGCGCATTTACAAAAATTGGAAAACAAAAAGTTTACTTCACAGGAAAGAGATTTAAGAAGAGCGCAGCTGATCCGTAACAAATTAAACTTATTATAAAATTTTAAGGAGCTTAACCATGTTTAACCGTTTTACTGAAAGAGCAAGAAAAGTAATTATTTTAGCAAAAGAAGAAGCCAGGCGTTTTAATCACGATTATATAGGCACTGAACATATATTACTGGGTCTTATCCGGGAAGGAGAAGGCGTGGCTGCAGCGGTTTTGCAGAAACTCGATGTTTCTCTGGAAAATATCAGGCTTGAAATAGAGAAGCTGGTCCAGCCGGGGCCGACTACCCAGATTATCGGAGATATCCCTTTTACGCCGAGAGCGAAAAAAGCGCTTGAATTAGCTGCCGAAGAAGCCAGAAGCTTGGGGCACAATTATATCGGGACAGAACATCTTTTACTAGGCCTTATCCGGGAAGGCGAAGGTATAGCCTCTCAGGTATTATTAAATCTGGGCCTTGATCTAAACAGCGTGCGTAATGAAGTAATGGGCCTTTTGGGTTCGGCTTTACCGGGGATGAACCAGGGCGGACAGGCTGCTCAGGCTAAAACCAAGACTCCGGCTCTTGATGCTTTCGGCCGCGATCTAACCGCTTTAGCCAAGGAAAATAAACTTGATCCTGTAATAGACCGGGTGCAGGAAATTGAAAGGGTGATCCAAATACTTAGTCGGCGGACAAAAAATAATCCCGTGCTTTTAGGGGAAGCGGGGGTAGGTAAAACCGCTATTGTTGAAGGCCTGGCCCAGGCAATTATAGCCGGTAATGTTCCCGAAATTTTAAGGGGTAAGCGCTTAATAACTTTGGACCTGGCGCTGATGGTCGCCGGGACTAAATACCGCGGCCAATTCGAAGAAAGAATAAAAGCCATTATGGAAGAGATTAAGCGTTCCCAGGATGTAATAATTTTCATCGATGAATTACACACTCTGGTTGGAGCAGGGGCTGCGGAGGGGGCGATCGATGCCTCAAACATTATGAAGCCGGCGCTTTCCAGGGGAGAGATGCAGTGTATCGGCGCAACCACCATGGATGAATACCGCAAGTATATCGAAAAAGACGCCGCTCTTGAACGCAGGTTCCAGACAATTATGGTCGATCCGCCGACGGTGGATCAGACTGTCGAGATATTAAAAGGCCTGCGCGATAAAT
>JAQTTI010000031.1:0-8794 GCA_028710845.1 Candidatus Omnitrophota bacterium
TTCTCCGGATTTTATCCCTTGGGTGCTTTCATAAACCTGCATTTCAGCCAGCTTGCCTCGCACACGGATAACTTCAGCCTTAATCCGTTCCTGCCCATGGATAATATAGGCCACTTCATTCTGAATAATGAACCCATCTACCTGAGCGGTAACCATATTGGCGTTAACATTAACTATTTTTCCGGTTCTTTTATTTTCCATATTAAGTTAGTAAAGTTTGGTTGAATAGACTTTCTTTGTCCGCTTTCTGAATCCTGTCCCAGCGCTTTAATATTTTAAGTTTTAAAGCATAAGTTAATAAAAAATCGAGGTCAAAAAAATGATTGGTGCTTAAATACTCGAGATAATTCCATCTTTCCTGGTCCAAACTTTTTTCTGCCTCAAAAAGCGACTGCATCCTGTAACTAGCCATAGCTACGTGGCTAATATGCGCATCCTGAGAATCAGGAAGCCTAATGAACTTCTGGGGGTCGGTTTTTTTCCTCCGGGCCCTGGCTTTAACCAATGCATTTCTTAGGCCTGTTTCAAAGTTAACCCATTTTTCTAACGTCTCATTTAAAGAGATATTTAATAAATCGGGCTGCTCATAACAGGCGCTATGCAAAAGCCCGATTTCTTTCTCCGGCACCAGGCCTTTACATTTCTGTAAGAATTCTTCCAGGCCGATTGCGGGCTTCGAGAGAAAATTCAGCATCGGAAGGCTGGATATCAAATAAATATAATAAGCCATATTATTGTGATTGCAAAATTTTAACCAGCTCTGGCCTCAGGTTTGTAGATATATATTCGGCTAATGCTGGTGTGGTAAAATCAAAAATCGACTTACCTGAATCAAAGCTTATTGTAAATCCCCCGTAAATACTATCTGATGACTTTAAGGTAACCTGTTTTTTTGACTCCTGTATAAGCTGACTTAAAAATTCCTTTTCCAGTTTTTCCTTATCTTGCTGGCTTAAAGATATTATTACTTCGGCACCCGAAGAAAAAGAGGCGTTTTTAATCAAAGAAATTATAATCCCCGATAATTCTTCCGTAGATAAAGCTTGGCGGATATTGGCCTTAATAATTGTATCTAAAGTAGAGTTAATCTCTTTCCTGAGACTGATTAAAAAATCGCGGCCGGCCTGCTTTAAAGAAGCCCGGGTAGAATCATCTAATCTTTTGGCCTCAATATTTGCTTCAGCGATAATTTTTTTGGCTTCGGCCTTGGCATCCGCAATTATCTTTTGGGCCAGGGTATCGGCTTCTTTTTTTATTTTTGCCGCATTATCCTCGGCGGCCCTGATGCCTTCTTGCTGAATTTTTGCGATTAAATCTTTAATTTCTTCTGCCATATAAATCTCCTAAAATTTCTTCTACTTTTAAAACCGGGTTATCTGCCTTCAAAATAGGCCTGCCGATAACTAAATAATCACTCCCCGAACTTTGCGCCTCCAGAGCGGTAGCTATCCTTTTTTGATCATCCCGGGATGAATCCCCTGCCCTAATACCGGGGGTTACGATTAAAAATTTATTTTTTATCTTACTGCGCAGCAATTTTGCTTCATGAGCTGAGCAAACTATTCCGTCTAAGCCCGAAGCCAACCCCAACCTTGCTAGCCCCAGCACATCTTTTGTCCCGGAAGCCTGGCTGGTTAAAACCGTAACCCCGATTAAAAGCGGCCTGGTTTTTAAAACTTTTTTCTGGTTAGCTGCTTCCTTAACGCTGGCTTCAATCATTTCTTTGCCTCCCAAAATATGCAAAGTAAGCATTTTGACTTTAAGCCTGGCTGCCTGAGCTATCGCTTTAGCAACTGTATTCGGAATATCAAAATATTTTAGGTCTAAAAAAACTTCCGCGCCGCGCTTATGGAGCATTTCGATAATCCTTGGCCCATAAGCGGTAAAAAGTTGGCTGCCTACCTTAAAAATCTTTATTTTAGGGTAAAGTTTATCTACAAAATATTTGGCCTGCTCTAATGTATCTACATCTAAAGCAAGAATAATCTGGGATTTTTGGGCTGCCATAAATTTATATTTTCAAGATTCCGGTTATTTCTCTTAAGCTTCTTATTTTATTATCAGCCATGTATTTTTTTAAACCTTCAATAATCTCTGAGGAGATACCCGGATTTATAAAATTGGCGGTGCCTACGCTGATTGCGGTTGAGCCGGCGATAAAAAATTCCAAAGCGCTTTGGGTATCCATTATACCACCCATACCGATTATAGGAATTTTAATTTTATTGTATACCTCCCAGACCATCCTGACGGCAATCGGCCTTATTGCCGGTCCGCTTAAACCCCCTACCCAAGAGCCTAATTTAGGAGCCCGCTTATTCACATCTATGCTCATACCGCCAAGCGTGTTAATCAAGGATACTGCATCAGAACCGGCTTCTTCGCTGGCCTTGGCGATCTCGGATATACTGGTAACATTGGGCGATAATTTTGTAATCAGGCACTTTCTGGTTAACCTCCTTACTTCTTTTACTAATCCAAAGGTGCTTTGGGCATCCTGGGAAATTAATTTATCTTTATGCAAATTCGGGCAGGAAATATTTAATTCTATTGCGCTGACTTCCTTAAGATCATCTAAGATTTCGGCTAACTCCAGGAATTCGTCCGGCGAATTTTCAGAAGCAATACTGACAATTATCGGAACCCCAAGCTTTTTTAAAAAGTTGATCTTGTCTTTAATAAAGTTAGCGATACCCGGGTTTTCCAAACCGATTGAATTAAGCATGCCTGCCGGGGTTTCACAGGTGCGCGGAGCAGGGTTGCCGGCTCGGGGTTTAACTGTAATGGTTTTAGTGACGATAGCCCCTAGTTTTTCTAAATCCGTAAAATTCTTGAACTCCTCGGCGTAGCCAAATGTTCCGCTAGCTACCATCACCGGATTATTTAAGTGAAGTCTTCCTATTTTTACGCTTGAGTCCGGTTGGCACCTTTTTACCATATTAATTCCTCGCTTAAAAAGATAGGGCCGTCATGGCATACCCTTTTAAAACCGAGCTTGGTTTGAACTGTACATCCAAGGCAAGCTCCAATTCCGCAAGCCATATGCTCTTCCAGAGAGAGCTGGGCTCTAATTTTATTTTCCGCGGCAATTAAACTTATTGCCTTTAACATCGCTTTAGGTCCGCAGGCATATATGGTCGATAGTCTATGGTCTATAGTCGATAAAGTCTTTTTCAAGAGATCGGTTACCTTGCCTTTAAATCCCAAAGAACCGTCGTCGGTAGCAAGCTCAACCCTGGATCCTAAAGATTTAAATTCCTTAATACATAAAAGGCAGTTTTTTGATTTTGCCCCAATTAAAACCAGGGGTTGGCTTAATTTTAATCTTTCGGCTAAAAAAACAAGCGGGGCAACCCCCATCCCGCCTGCGACTAGGATATTTAAAGAGTTTTTTGAGCTAGTTTTCGAAAGATTAAAACCATTCCCCAGGGGGCCGATAACATCTAAAAATTCCCCGGGTTTTCTTTTGGCCAAACCCTGCGTGCCTTGCCCTATTGCTTCATAAATAAGCCTGATTTTGGAAGAAGATACGCTATGGATGCTTAAAGGCCTTCTTAATAATGGTATCGAGTTATCATTAACTTTTATATTGATAAATTGCCCGGCCATGGCCCGCCGGGCAATTGCGGCAGACTCCAGCTCCAAATGCCAATAGTTTCCGGAAAAGTTATTATTAGAGTTTATTCTTGCTATTACCCTGGCCGCTTCCATATTTTTTTTCAGTCTGCCTGCTTAATAAAATTACTAAAATTGCGAATAAAACAAAGGTCAAAAATAACCAAACAGATTGCTTAAGATAGACCCCAAAGCCCTCACTTACGATATCTTCCCAGGACTCTACTAATAAAACAAACAAAAGCAAAGTGATCATCGAACCAATCTCTTTTTTAAACCAGTTTAATTTTATGGGCAGATAGTCGCTGGCATCCATCTCTACCATGTTTAGCAGGGGGGGGAAAATTCGCGGGACTTTCTGGCAATATTTTTTATACGTATCAGAAAATTTTTCCTGGAGCTTCTTCTCCTCTTTATATATAAGCAAAAGGTAGCGGATAATGAAAATTATAATAAAAACTACGACAGCCCACCATTTAAAGATCGCTAGAACTACCCCCAGGCCGATTAAAAATATCCCCAAATACATTGGATTACGCACAACCTGATATGGCCCGCCCTGAATTAATGATTGGCTTTCGCGGGAATGTTCCGCCTTATACCCGCGCGCAGAAACCCGGATAATTTGCCCTAAAAAGATAAGCGCGAAACCTAAAACCTCCGCCGCTTCTTCCCAGGCTCCCCCGGAATAGCTCCTAAAGAAAAACCTGGGAAAAAAGGCAACCAGGATAACTGCGCAAACCATGATAATACCATTTATCTTAAGGCGTTTTTTCATATTTAAATTTGGCACTTAACACAATGATAAGTGCCCCTTCCTCCCTGCTGAAATTTTTTTATCGGTTTACCGCAAATAAAACAAGGCTTATTGGCCCGGCCATAAACTTGATGGAAACGCATATAATCGCCGTTCTTTCCCGAGACCCTTACATAATCATCTACCGAGGAACCACCGTGTAAAATTGCACTTTTCAAAACACTCTTCATCTGCTTAAACAAGTTTTCTTTTTCTGCTTCTTTCAGGCTTTGAGCGCTTCTTTGCGGGTCGATTTTAGCCCGGAATAGAATTTCAGAAGCATAAATATTACCGATTCCGGAGACAAATGACTGCTCCATCAACAAGCCTTTAATTTTAGTTTTCCTCTTAGAGAGCATATCTTTAAAATCAGTAAAAGTCAAATCAAATGGCTCTGGGCCGAGGGTTTTAATAAATTTTATTCTTCCCCAATCAGAATACAGGCGTAAATCTGCGAATAAACGCTGATCGTTAAAATCCAGCATGTCTGCGTCCTTAAATACAAAGGATAAACGGCTGGTTCTGCCTGTACCCGGGTAAACCAGCTGCCCGGTCATTTTAAGGTGGATGGTCAAAAAACGATTATTTGATAGCTCAAGAACCAGTAATTTTGCCCGGCGAAAAATTTTTCTTATAATCGTCCCCTCTATCCCTTTTTTAAATAATTCGGGCGAGGGCTCGCGGATTACCTTGGGATTATTTATTATTATCTTAACTATTCTTTTGCCGAGAATAGTTTTTTCTAAATCCCTTTTAATTGTTTCAACCTCTGGCAGCTCTGGCATAGTATTCCTGCAAAGATTTAACTTTGAGTTTTTTATTTACTAAAACCTCTATCCCGCTTACGGTAGTCTGGGCTCCGAATATGGTTGTAGAATACGGAATACCGTATAAAATTACCTGCGAGCGGATCTTGACTTCGTCAAGCCTGGGGATCCTGCCCGACGGAGTATTAATCACCAGCTGAATCTTGCCTTCTTTCATTAAATCCAGCACATTTGGGCTGCCTTCCGAAATCTTAGGCAGTATTTTTGAAGCAATGCTGCTGCTGGCTAATACTGCCGCTGTTCCTCTTGAGGCATAAATCTTAAATCCAAGGTCATTTAACTTTTTAGCGATGAAAATGATATGCCTCTTGTCCCGGTCATTTACCGAGATAAAAACATTTCCTTTTTTCGGGAGCTTTTGTCCGGCGGCGAGCTGGCTTTTAATATATGCCTGGCCAAAATCGGCGTCTATTCCCATAACTTCGCCAGTAGATTTCATTTCGGGGCCAAGGATTATGTCTACGCCCGGGAAACGGTTGAAAGGAAATACTGATTCTTTGATCGCCACATATTTGGGGATTATTTCTTTAGTAAAGTTAAGGCTGGTTAATTTTTTACCAAGCATGGCCTTAGTGGCTAATTTCGCTAAAGCAACACCGATTACCTTGGAAACAAAAGGCACGGTCCGGGAAGCCCTAGGGTTGACCTCGAGGACATAAACCTTGGAATCTTTTACTGCATACTGCACATTCATTAAGCCTATTATTTTTAGCTCCCTGGCCAGGCGGATTGTGGCCTGGCGGATTTCCTTCAGTATGTCATTTGACAAAGTATAAGTAGGAAGAGACATGGCTGCATCCCCGGAATGTACTCCGGCCTGCTCAACATGCTCCATGATCCCGCCGATGATATAATTCTTGCCGTCGCCGACTAAATCGACATCCACCTCAATCGCGTCATCGAGGAATTTATCAACTAAGATGGGATGACCTTCCGAAACTTTAGCTGCCTCTTTAATAAATTTTTCTAAAATTTTCTCGTCGAAGGCGATCTCCATTGCCCGGCCGCCTAAAACATAAGAAGGCCGGACCAATACAGGATAACCGATCTGCTTAGCCACTTCTTTTGCCTGCTTAAAAGTAAAAGCTGTCCCGCTAACTGGCTGTAAAAGCCCGAGTTCATCCAGCACCTGCTTAAAACGTTTGCGGTCCTCGGCAATATCAATACTATCAGCGCTTGTCCCTAAAAGATTTACCCCTGCTTTTCGTAAAGGCAACGCCAGGTTCAAAGGAGTCTGCCCGCCGAACTGAACAATCACTCCCCAAGGTTTCTCTTTGTTAATAATATTCATTATGTCTTCAAAGGTAAGCGGCTCAAAATAAAGGCGGTTTGAAGTATCATAATCGGTTGAAACCGTTTCTGGGTTACAGTTTACCATAATACTTTCAAAGCCTTCCTCTTGAAGAGCGAAAGCTGCATGACAGCAGCAATAATCAAATTCAATACCTTGCCCAATCCGATTGGGTCCGCCACCTAAAATTATGACTCTTTTTTTCATATAATCTCCACTAAATAGCTAAAAACTACTAATATTTGGTCGATTTACTCCACTTACGTTAAAATCTGCGCCTGGACAGAATCGAACTGTCACCACTAGCTTCGGAGGCTAATGCGCTATCCGTTGCGCTACAGGCGCCTAATCTTAAGGCTTTCATAAAAGGATTATCAAAACGAAAAATCTGATTAGAACAAGTTCAGCTGTTGTTCTGTTTTTTTATCTTGCCCCTTATTATCCGCAATAGAAATTATCCCGTATTCACCGTCAAAACCGGCCTTAATAGCTACTTTGCCTGCGCGCACATTTAAAATTCCGTCAACAAGCTTGGGAGGCAATCCTTTAAGCAATTCTTCTTTCGAACATTTAAGTAAAATGTCAAATTCCGTCCCAAATTTGGCAATATAAGCGCGGTATTCCCGTTCTACATTTATGGAAGCCGTACCCACTCCTTTAACCTGAGCAATTATTTCCATCAGCGGAATTAAATTTTTAAAAGGAATCTGATTTTCCGGAACATAACCTAGAGGGCGATCGGCCAATTTTTCCACCCGGTTGACCACCCCTACCGTTACCGGTTTTAAACATTTGGGGCATTTGCCGTTGTTAGCTTTGGTTTCCTCCGGCGAAAGACGAACACCGCATAACCTGTGCCCGTCATAATGATATTTACCCTCCTCGGGGAAAAATTCAATAGTATAAAGAAACTTTTCCCTGTCTTTATTTTTTAGAACCTCCCTGATAGTTTTATAGTCCATAGAACAGTTAAAGATATTGGCCTCCCTGCCGATCTTTTGCGGTGAATGTGAATCGCTGTTAGAAATCAGGGTAAAGTTATCTAGGGCGCTTAATCGCCAGTTCATCGCCGGATCGCTGGAAAGCCCTGTTTCAAGGGCAAATATCTTGTCGGTTTGTTTCTCAAAACAGTCTTGGATCTTATCAAAACCGGACATCGAACCAAAAAGGCTAAACCAGGGTGTCCAAATATGCGCCGGTATAATCATACAGTTTTCATCGATATCAAATATAATCCGGGCCAGCTCTGCCGCATCTAAACCTAATATTGGCCTTCCATCACTGGCTAAATTACCGATCCTGCTTAACCGTTCATTGATCTTGTCAACGGTTTTAAACGAGGGGCTAAAGATTAAATTATGAATCCGGTAGCTGCGGCCGTTTTTCGAATAGATACTGCTTACTTCGGCGGTAAGCATAAAATAAACACCGGCATGCCTGAATAAACCGTTGCCGCAATCTTCAAAAGAATGCTTTAATTCCTCAAGCCATAAATGATGGGTAAAATCACCGGTCCCCATCAAGGTTATGCCCTTGAGTTTTGCCCATTCCGCAAGATGCCTGACGTCCATATCGCGGCTGGTGGCCCGGGAATATTTTGAGTGGATATGAAAATCAGCGATAAATTCCATTATTATATTTATACACCAGTTTACCGTTACAGATCGTATGCTCAACCAGGCCTTTTACTGTCTTGCCGATAAAAGGCGAGTTTTTGGATTTTGAAACGATGCTTTTTTTATCCAAGACGAACTCTGTATTTGGATCGATAACGATTATATCGGCTTCGGAACCGATACTTAAAGTGCCCTTATTAATTCCCAGTATTTTTGCAGGAAATAGCGATATGTTTTCAATCAACTCCTTCCAGCTTAATATTTTTTTATCGATTAACTCCATAACGCTAACTGCTAATCCAGACTCAAGGCCGATCTTTCCAAACTCGGCGCGTTCAAATTCGATATCCTTCTCATTTTCTGTATGCGGTGCATGGTCCGAGGCAATCGCATCAATTATTCTTTGTTTTAGCCCAGCCTTAATCGCCAGAACATCTTCTTTGGTCCTTAAAGGCGGATTGATCTTCAGGTTAGTATCATAATCAACAATATCGTCTTCCGATAAAGCAAAATAATGCGGCGCGGTTTCACAGGTAAGATTAGTTCCTTTTTTTTGCTTGGCCTTATCTATTATTTCAACCGATTCCTTACAACTCAGATGGGCAATATGCACCCGGGCCAGATTTTTTTCAGCCAACCCAACATCCCT
>JAQTTI010000031.1:8894-10523 GCA_028710845.1 Candidatus Omnitrophota bacterium
TCTAATATCACCGAGTTTGCTCCATCGGCCACCTCGCTAGACATCTCAATGCCGCGGTTAATCGGCCCGGGATGCATAACTACGATATTCTTTTTAGCTCTGGCCAACCTTTCTTGGGTGATTCCGAATTTTTTAAAATATTCCAATTGCTCGGGAAATGCCGCGCCCTCATCGCGCTCAAACTGCATCCTTAAAACATTGATTGCATCGGCTTCTTTCAGCACTTCATCAATATCGCTTGATGTTTTTGCGCCGGTTAACTCTATGCCGACGGGAAGCAGAATTTTTGGAGCACAAAGAGTAACATTTGCCCCGAGCTTAGTAAGCCCCCAGATATTGGAACGGGCAACCCGCGAGTGGGCGATGTCTCCTACAATCCCGACATTTAAACCTTCGATTTTGCCTAGTTTTTCTTTTAATGTAAAAATGTCCAGCAAAGCCTGGGTAGGATGTTCATGCCAGCCGTCTCCGGCATTAACTACGCTAATATTCAAATTACGGGCCAGTATATTTGCGGCACCGGAACAGCTGTGCCTCATTATTATTATATCCGCCTTGAGCGCCTGGATGTTTTTACCGGTATCAACTAAAGTTTCTCCTTTTCGTACGCTTGAGGTTTCCACTGCAATGTTAATTACATCGGCGCTAAGCCTTTTAGCCGCCACTTCAAAAGAAACCCTGGTTCGGGTAGATGGCTCATAAAAAAGATTGACTGCGGTTTTACCACGCAAAGCGGGGACTTTTTTGATTTCTCGCGTAGAAACCTCTTTAAAAGATTCTGCCGTATCTAATATGAGGTTAATTTCTTCCTTGGTCAGCTGCTCAAGGCCTAAAAGGTCTTTTTTGGTCCACAGCATTATTCTCTCTCCGCAATCAATACCTCATCAATACCATCGGCATCCTGCAGCCTGACTTCAACCGATTCTTTATTAGAAGTCGGGATATTTTTACCGACAAAATCCGCCCGGATAGGCAGTTCGCGGTGGCCGCGGTCAACCAAAACAGCTAACTGGATGGTTTTAGGGCGGCCAAAGTCTATCAAGGCATCCAAAGCAGCCCGGATAGTCCTACCGGTATAAAGGACATCGTCGACCAAAACTAAATTCTTATCGTTAATATCAAAATCGATTTCTGTTTTACGCACAAGAGGCTGCCCGCTGGCTAAAGCCAAATCATCCCGGTAAAGAGTAATATCCAAAGCCCCGGTTGGAATGTCAATTCCTTCGATCTTTTTAATGGCTTCGGCAATACGCCTGGCAATATAAACCCCCCGGTTCCGGATCCCGATGATACATAGCCCGTAAATACCCTTATTTTTTTCGATAATTTCATGCGCGATCCGGGTAATTACTCTATTTATCCCTTCCTGGTCCAATATTTTAACTTTTTCTTTCATTTTTCACCTGCCTTTTACCCCCTTATTCTTCCCTATACGAGTCAGGCGGGGGTTAATTCGCGCATTAACTTACTCTTCGCCTACGGCGAATCGTAAGTTAAGCGCTCATTAATAAAAATACCCTTGGCGTTTTTTCCAAGGGTTTAATTTTAGTATTCTAAATTTGTCCATTTTCCTTACCTTGCCAGCTTCACAGAGCCGGGCTTAAAGGTCCTCACATTAGTTTAAGTTTA
>JAQTTI010000032.1 GCA_028710845.1 Candidatus Omnitrophota bacterium
TAAAATCAACCTCCAGCGTCCTTAAATTACGGTTGTTGATTCCGATTATCGGTACCTTTAAATTAAGCACTTTTTTTAATTCTTTTTCGTCGTGCACCTCTACGATATAATCAAGGCCAAGAGAATCAGCAATCTGCATGAATTCAATTAATTTATCTTTAGTTAAAAGGTCGGCGATCAGTAGAATTGCATCAGCGCCTAAATAACGCGACTCATAGACCTGGTAACTTTCGATGATAAAATCTTTTCTTAAAATTGGCCCCCGGAAAATATTTCTGGCCTCATTTAAATATGCGGGGTTACCTGCGAAGAAATCTTCTTCGGTTAAGACGGAAATCGCCTGGACCCCGGCCTCCTGGTAGGCCCCGGCTATTTCTGCTAGATTAAAATTTTGGCGAATTACGCCTTTCGAAGGAGAAGCTTGCTTGATTTCGGCAATCAGAGAGATTTGCCTTGGCTTGCTGATAGCTTCCTTAAACGGCCGGGTCGGCGTAAGCAAGGCTAATTTTGACTTAAGCTCCTCTTCGTTTAATAGCTGCTTGGCTATAGATATTCTTTCTTTCTTTTTTGCTACGATTTCCTTGAGGGTGTCGTTTTTGGCCATTTTATTGTGAATATTCCTTTAATAATTGAAGCTTCTTAAGCGCTTGCCCCGAATCAATCGACTCTCTGGCCAAGGTTAATCCTTCGGCGATCGTCTTGGCCTTATCAGCGGCATAGATTGCGCAGGCAGCATTAATAAGAACGATATCTCTCCTCGGTCCGGACTTTCCAGAAAGGACTTCCCGGACAATCTCCATGTTTTCAAGAACACTTCCTCCGTCCAGATCGCCAGGCGCAGCCCTTTTTAAACCAAAATCTTCCGGGGAAATTTCGTAATCTTTCAATAAACCTTGAGTTACCTCGACAACATAAGTCTTATCACAGGTAGTTACCTCATCAAGGCCATCAGCGCCGTAGACGACTAAAATATGCTTTGAGCCTAAATTACGCAATACCTGCGCCAGCGGCATTGCCCATTCTTTGGAATAAACCCCGATTAATTGATTTGTTGCCCGCGCCGGATTAATCAAGGGGCCTAAAATATTAAATATTGTTTTTTGGCCGATTTGTTTTCTGGCAGGCAAAACAAAACGCATAGCAGGATGCAGGTTAGGCGCAAATAAAAAGGCTATACCTATTTCCTCAAGGCACTTTTTAATTTTTGTCCTGTCCATTCCTATATTTACACCTAGGGCCTCGAGGATGTCGGCGCTGCCGCATTTACTGGAAACCGAGCGGTTGCCGTGTTTGGCTACCGTCACCCCTGCTCCGCTTGCCACCAGGGCAGTAATGGTCGATATATTAAAGGTCCCTTTTTTATCTCCTCCGGTCCCACAGGTATCCAGGATATTCGGACGATCGATGATGATCGGTTCGACGTATTTGAGCATTACGTTTACCGCTGAGGTGATTTCGGCGACAGTATGGCCTTTTTCATTTAAAGAAGTCAAAAAAGCAACGATATCTGCCGTATCTATCTTTCCGCTTAATATCTGGCGCATCACCTCCTGCATTTGCTGGTCAGTCAGATCTTTTTTTTCGGCTAGCTGCTTTATTAAGTCTTCGATCATTTTAGTCTAATAAAATTATCCAGGATTTGTTTACCGCTTTTAGTAAGTATGGATTCCGGATGGAACTGCACCCCCCAAACAGGATATTCTTTGTGCCTTAAACCCATTATTTCCTTTTCTTTTGTATAAGCGGTTACTTCAAGACATAGCGGCAGGCTCTTACTATCCACCAGCAAAGAATGGTAGCGCGTAGCCAAAAAAGGATTAGGGATATTTTTAAAAATTTCTTTCCGGTTATGGTAAATCTTGGAAGTTTTACCGTGCATCAGCTTTTTAGCCTGGACAATTTTTCCTCCGTAGTAATATCCTATCGCCTGATGCCCGAGGCAAACCCCTAAAATCGGGATTTTCCCGCTAAAATTTCCGATAGCTTCGCAGGATATACCGGCGTCTTCCGGCCTTCCCGGTCCCGGAGAAATAACAATCTTAGAAGGATTTAGCCTTTCGATATCTTTTAAATTGATAGCGTCATTGCGGAAAACCAAAACTTTCTGCCCCAATTCACTTAGATATTGGAACAGGTTATAGGTGAATGAATCGTAATTATCGATGATTAATATCATTCTTTTTCTCTCCAAACTTTTGCGCCCAGATTTATTAATTTTTCTTCGATAAACTCGTAACCCCGTTCCAAATGATATATCCTTGAAATCGAGGTCTTACCGCGCGCAGAAAGCCCGGCTAAAACCAACCCTGCCGAAGCGCGCAAGTCGCTGGCCATGACCGGGGCACCGCTTAAAGATTTAACTCCTTCAACTATAGCATGCGGGCCTTCCCTCTGGACTTGCGCCCCCATACGGTTAAGCTCTGAAACATGCATAAACCTGTCCGGGTAAATTTTTTCGGTAATTACGCTGATCCCTCCGGTGACTGCCATCAGGCTCATCATCTGCGCCTGCATATCGGTGGGAAAGCCGGGATAAGGAAGCGTGGTAATATTTACAGAGCGCAGTTTTTTGTTGCCCTTAACCCGTACGACTCCGTCACTCGGAACAATATTTGCACCTGCTTCTTTGAGTTTATCTAAAAGAGCGCCCAAATGTTTATATTGGATATTTTTGATTAAAACATCGCCCTCGGTAATCAAAGCGGCTAAAATTAAGGTGCCTGCTTCTATCCGGTCGCTGATTATAGAATGCTCTGCTCCATGTAAATGCTTTACCCCTTCAATCTCAATAACGGGTGTTCCGTATCCTTTAATCCGAGCGCCCATTTTGATCAAAAATTCCGCTAGGTCCACAACCTCAGGTTCGCAAGCCGCCGATTCTATCACAGTTTTACCTTTTGCCAAGACTGCAGCCATCATTACATTATCTGTGGCTAAAACAGAAGAGCCATAAACTCCTCCCAGATATATATAAGCCCCTTGAAGTTTATTTGCTGTCGCGATTACATAGCCTGATTCGATGCCGATATCTGCCCCTAGGGCCTTAATTCCTTTTAAATGCAGGTCAACCGGACGAACACCGATAACGCATCCTCCGGGCAGAGAAACTTTTGCTTTTTTAAATTTTCCTAAAAGCGGACCCAAGACACAGAAAGATGCCCGCATGGTCGAAACCAGTTTATATTCAGCAACATGGCTCGAGGATTTACCCTGGCAAACGCAAACTTTACCTTTTTCAAAGTCGGCGATTTTGCCCAGGGAGCGCAGGATTTTAAGCATACTACTAGTGTCACGAAGATTAGGTACCCCCTTTATCACGCAAGGATCATCTGTCAGCAAGGTTGCGGCAAGTATGGGCAATACGGCATTCTTTGCCCCCGAAACAGTCACTTCGCCTTTTAACCGCGCTCCGCCTTCGATAACTAATTTATCCATTTTTATAGTTTCCTTTTTTGGCTATGACTATCCGCTCGATGTTATTGTAATCATTCAAAATTTTTACATCACTAAAATCCCTTGAACAGATCTGTTTTACCTCGTTTGCCTGATTAATGCCCACTTCAAAAGCGAGCAACCCTTCAGGTTTTAAATAAAAAACCGCTTCTTTTACAATCCTACGGTAAAAATCCAAACCATCAGAGCCTGCCTTTAGTGCCAGGCTGGGTTCGAAAGATATTTCATAAGGTAAACTGCTTAAACTACTGTTTGATATATAAGGCGGATTACTGACGATTAAATCAAATTTTTTGGCAACTTCCAAACCTTTAAAAAGGTCGCTTTTAATAAATCTAACTCTGGCCTTATTCGAATCAGCGTTTTCTTTTGCCAAATCTATTGCTTTATCCGATATATCTCCTGCCCAAACAATTGCTTCCGGCAACAGTTTAGCGATGGCTATGGCTATACAGCCGCTTCCTGTTCCCAGGTCAAATACCTCAAAAGGTTTCCTGTTTAAAAGCCTTGCCTCTTCTATAACGGCCTCAACCAAAATTTCGGTTTCCGGACGGGGTATAAGGGCGCGTTTATCGGTTCTTAGTTTAAAGCCCATAAACTCAGAGCTGCCCAGGATATACTGTATCGGCTCACCTAAAATCCTGCGGCTTAAAATTTTACCAACCCGCAAAGCTTGTTCACTATCCAGATTAACTTCTTTATTTAGGTATAAAAACAGCTTGTCGCAACTTAGGACCTGCGTAAAAACTAATTCGGCTTCATTCATTGGCTTGGCTTCTTTTTTCCGATTCCGCTTTTAATAAAGCATCAAAAAGTTCCTGCATCTGGCCTTCGAGAATAGCCTCTAATTGATGAGAAGTAAAATTAATCCTGTGGTCGGTAACCCTGCGGTCAGGAAAATTATAGGTACGGATCTTTTCGCTCCTATCGCCGGTTCCTATTTGGATCTTCCTGGCGCTGGATTGTTTTCTGGCTTCTGCTTCGATTTTTACTTCTAAAATACGGGCGCGTAAAACTCTCATTGCCTTGGCCCGGTTTTTGATCTGCGAACGCTCATCCTGACAGGCAACCACTGTACCGGTTGGAATATGGGTTATCCTTACCGCAGAATCCGTTTTTTGCATATGCTGTCCGCCGGGGCCGCTGGAACGGTAAGTATCAATCCTTAAATCCTTGGGCTCAATCGCCAGATCTACTTCTTCGGGCTCAACCAACACGGCGACTGTCGCCGTGGAAGTATGTATCCTGCCCTGGGCTTCGGTAGTCGGAACCCTTTGCACCCGATGCACTCCGCTTTCAAATTTAAGTAAACGAAAGGAATCATTGCCTTTTACGCCAAAAATAATTTCTTTGATTCCTCCGGCTTCATTTACGCTGCTTGACATAGGCTCGATCACCCAGCCTTTTGCCGCGGCAAACTTTGAGTACATCCGGTAGAGGTCAGCCGCAAAAAGACCGGCTTCATCACCGCCGGTGCCCTGCCTGATTTCGACGATACAGTTGCGGCCGGCGTCTTTATCTTCTCCGGTCATGATCTTTTTTAATTGCGCTTCCAGTCCGGACTTCTTTTTCTCTATATCCTTAAACTCTTCTTTTGCCAGATCCAGAAACTCTTGATCATGTTTCTCGGATAGCACCGTATCAAGATCTGCCGCCTGCTTGATCAAACTCTTATACTCGACAAATAAAGATACGGTTTCCTTAAGGTCAGAAAGCTCTTTAGCCAGTTTATTATACTGGTCCCTATCGGTAATCTGGCCCTGGCTGGCTAAAAGATGCTCAAGCTGGCTATAGCGGGCGGCTATTCTTTCTAAGCGTTCAAACATTCCTTATTTGTTCTTACCGTATCTCTTCATAAACTTATCGACGCGGCCGGCAGAATCAACTAACTTCTGCTTTCCGGTGAAAAACGGATGGCATTTCGAACAGATTTCAACGCGGATGCTCGGTTTTGTCGAGCGAGTATGCACAGTTTCCCCGCAGGCACAAACGATGGTGCTGTCTTTGTAATTTGGATGCACTTTATCTTTCATTTTATTCTCCTTAAATAAGTTGTTAGTGATTCGGTTATTTTTGATTCATGCTATTTAGGAACTCTTCATTATTCTTGGTCTTGCTTAATTTTTCGATTAACAGCTCCATGGCTTCGACGTTATTCAATTCGTTTAGAACCTTTCGTAAAATCCAGGTCTTCTGAAGCACATCTGGTTTAACCAAAAGTTCTTCATGGCGGGTATTGGAACGTTTGATGTCGATAGCCGGATAAATCCTGCGCTGAAAAAGGTTGCGGTCAAGCTGGGTTTCCATATTACCGGTACCTTTAAATTCTTCGAAAATTACTTCATCCATCCGGCTTCCGGTATCAACCAAAGCGGTGGCAATAATCGTAAGGCTTCCTCCTTCATCTACGGCCCGGGCTGCGCCGAAAAACCTTTTAGGTTTTTGCAAAGCATTTGAATCAATGCCTCCTGAAAGCACTTTACCGCTATGAGGCACCACCGAATTATAGGCCCTAGCCAGGCGGGTGATACTATCTAGAAGTACTACCACATCACGCTTATGTTCCACTAAACGCTTTGCTTTTTCTAGAACAATTTCGGCTACCTGGACATGGCGTTCCGGCGGCTCATCAAAGGTCGACGAAATTACCTCTCCCTTGACATTTCTCTGCATATCGGTAACTTCTTCCGGCCTTTCGTCAATAAGCAAAACAATAAGAATTACATCCGGGTTATTAGTAGTTATCGCATTTGCAATCTTTTGTAAAAGCACGGTTTTTCCGCTGTAAGGTTGAGCAACGATCAAACCGCGCTGGCCGCGGCCTATCGGAGTCAATAAGCTCATGATCCGCATAGAAATCTCATCTGGCTTGGTTTCCATATTAAACGCAGCCCGCGGATAAACCGGCGTAAGGTTGTCAAAAAGTACTTTTTCTTTCACCTCTTCGGGGTTTTCGAAATTGACTGCTTCAACTTTAAGTAAGGCAAAATATTTTTCGCCTTCTTTAGGCGGACGGATCTGGCCGCTTACCGTATCACCTGTGCGCAGTTCGAATTTTCTGATCTGCGAAGGAGAAATATAAATATCGTCAGGACAAGGCAGGTAGTTGTAGTTTGGGCTCCTTAAAAACCCAAAACCTTCGGGGAGGATCTCCAAAACACCTTCCCCGAACATCAACCCTTCTTTTTCTGCCTGCGCCTGCAGTATTTTAAAGATCAGGTCCTGTTTTTTTAAACCACTAGTGCCGTTGGCATTTAATTCTTTAGCTAATTTGTTTAATTCGCTAATTTTCATTTCTTTAAGATTCTTGATATCTAACTTTTCCACACATCCTCCTTGAGTTATATCCGGGAAAATCCTGGCGAGCCAGGGTCCTCCTTGAGTTTATCCAGAAAAATCCTTGCCAGCTTTAGCGGGCAAGGGCCCTCTTTATTCCGGAAACCTGTTTCCGTGTTTTACCGATATTACCGCTGTTATCTATAATAAAATCCGCAAAACGCAACTTTTCGCTTTGGGGAATCTGGGATTTCATCCTCGAAAGGATATCTTGCCTTGTAAAACGCTTATTTTTGGATTTACGTTCAATGCTCCGGGATTTTCCGGCATTTACAACCACTAACTTATCAATGACTTTTTCTAAACCGGTTTCTAGGATTAAAGCCGCATCTAAAATTATAAGACTTTTATCGCAATTCCTGATCCTGCTTTTAATCTCCCGTATTAATACCGGGTGCAAAATTTTATTAAGCCTAAAAAGCCTGGCTTTATCCGCAAAAACAACTTTGGCTAATCTTTTCCGGCTGATCTTGTTTCTTTCCAGTATTGCCCTGCCGAAAGACTTAATGATTTTCTGATAAATTCCCCGGTCTTTGTTTAACAGCCTGCGGGCAAAAAGGTCGGCGTCAATTAAAAAAGCGTCTTTGGTTTTAAACATCCTGGCTACCGTGCTTTTTCCCGAGCCGATATTACCGGTAATGCCTAAAACTATTTTAACTGGCTTTTGCTTTTGCATACAACTTTATATATTTATCCGCCGAAACCATCCAGGAAAAATTGCATTTCATCGCATTTTTAACCAGGGATTCCCATTCGGCTTTATCCTTAAATACAGAAACGGCTTTTACCACCATTTTCAGCAGTTTATCTTTCGAGTATTCACTGAATAAAAAACCGTTCTTACTATTGATCGTATCGCTTAAACCTCCTGTTTTAAATACCAGGGGAATAGTGCCGTAATGCAGGCTGATTAATTGGCCTAACCCGCAAGGCTCATACTTAGAAGGCATAAGAAACATGTCGCTTCCGGCGTAAATCTTATGGGCCAGAGATTCATCAAACCTCAAATTTAAGGAAATACAGCCGGGATATTTATCTGACATTTTTTTAAGGATCTGGTGGTATTTTAAATCACCGGTCCCCAATATAACCAGCTGTAAATTCATTTTGCCAAGCTTATCGATGATTTCAACCAGTATATCGAAACCCTTCTGTTCGGCCAAACGCGAAACTATACCTAGAACAGGTATTCCCCTGTTAACCGGCAGGCCGCAGGTTCTTTGCAGGTCCTCTTTATCCAAAGCCTTATTCTCCGGGTTTTCGCAGGTAAAGTTGTGCAGGATAAATTTATCTGATCCCGGGTCCCAAACGGAATAGTCAAGACCGTTTAGTATTCCGCTTAAAACGCTTTTTCTTTCTTTAAGAAGCCCTTCCAATCCAAAACCAAACTCTTTTTCCTGGATCTCTTTGGCATATGTCGGACTTACCGTATTAATAAAATCCGAAAATATTATGCCGCCTTTAAGCAAATTGATTTTGCCGTAAAATTCCAGCCCGTTAATATCAAAAAGCTCATTCTTAAGGCCCAGCTTGGGAAATTCTTTTTTGTCGAATATCCCCTGGTAGCCGATATTGTGGATAGTCAGAATACACTTCATTTTTTTATAAAAAGCGCTGCCAGAATATTTTTCTTTAAGATAAACGGGGACAAGACTGTTCTGCCAATCATGCAGATGCAGGATGTCGGCGTTAAAGTTTATTTCTTTCAATAACCCAATCGCCCTCCGGCAAAAATAGGAAAACCTCTCCAGGTTATCCGGATAATCACCGAACTTATCGCCATAAAGGCCGTCCCGGTTAAAATAAAGCTTATTTTCGATAAAATATACTTTTATATTCTTTCCGATAACGGAAAAAGATATATCCTCGGTTATTTTATTGATTTTTAATCTGGTTTCGCCGATGCATTTATAACCAGGCATGATAATAATCACCTCTTGGCCGCTATATTCAAGCGCAAGAGGCAAACTCCCCGCAACATCGGCCAACCCGCCGGTCTTGGCAAAAGGCAGGACTTCGGAAGCCATCATAGCAATTTTCATTTACAAACCTCTTTTACGGCTTTAAAACTTTTCATTTCCATCCAGTTAGACCCTTTTTTAATATCCACTTTTATCGGCACATCAAGCTCGGCAACATTTTCCATTTTATCTTTTACCAAACAATAAAGCGAATTCAATTCAACCAAAGGCAGTTCAAAAACCAGCTCATCATGAATCTGTAAGATCATCTTAGCTTCCAGGTTTTTAAGCCGGATCTGTTCGGATATATCTATCATGGCCAGCTTGATTAAATCGCTGGCTGTTCCCTGAATAGGCGTATTAACCGCCTGACGCTGGGAGAATTGCCTGATCCCCATATTTTTATTATTAATTTCAGGGATATAGCGCCTTCTTCCGAAAAGAGTAGTGACAAAACCCTGCTCTTCTGCTTTTTTTACCTGTGATTCTATATAGTCTCTTACTTTTGAATAGCGGAGGAAATAAGCATCGATAAAATTCTGGGCCTCTTTCACCGGAATTTCCAGGTCTTTACTTAAGCCAAATGCGCTTTGGCCGTAAACAATCCCGAAATTGACTCTTTTAGCCACCTCACGCATATTATCGCTGACCTCTTCTTCGCTGACATTATAGATCAAAGAAGCAGTCAAGCGGTGTATATCCTGGTTCGCCTTAAAAGCATCGATAAGTGTTTTATCCTGCGACAGATGGGCAAGCACCCTGAGTTCTATTTGCGAATAATCGCAGGAGAGTAAACAAGTGTTTTTGCCCGAAGAAATAATCGCCTGCCTGATCCTGCTTCCAATATCCGTTTTTATAGGGATATTCTGTAAATTAGGGTTACTTGAACTAAGCCTTCCGGTCTCGGTGCCGGTTTGGTTAAATGAAGTATGCACCCTTCCTGTCTTGAGGTCAACTAACTTGGGCAAAGCATCCAGGTAAGTGTTTTTTAGCTTGGTTAACTGGCGGTATTCAAGTAAATATGCCGGCAGCTTATGTTTATCCTGCAGCCTTTTTAAAACTTCTTCGTCGGTAGAAAAACCTGTTTTGGTTTTTTTAACTACCGGCAGCTTCAGTTTCTCAAATAAAACTTGGCCTAACTGTTTAGGCGAATTGATGTTAAATTGGGTCCCGGCTTCTTCGTAAATATTCTCAATTAATTTTATCAGCCTTTTTTCTAGGTCTTGGGAAAGGCCTTTTAATAATTTTAAATCCAATTTTATTCCGTCAATTTCCATCTGGGCCAAAACCTGGACCAAGGGCATTTCAAGTTCGGAAAATAATTTCATTAAGCCCTTTTCCTCCAGGGCATTATTCAATACGGGTTTTAACTTTAGAAGCAAAGCCAGCTCATCTTTTGATCCTAAGCTGTCTTTCCTGATAAATTGGCCCAAATTTTCAAGAGCTAAATCAATAAGGCCGTAGCCTGCCCTGGAAGGATTCAAAAGGTAAGCCGCAATCATGGTATCAAAATAAATCCCGTTTAAAACGATACCTTCCTTAGAAAGAGAGACCTTTAACTTCTTAAGGTCGTGGCCTATTTTTTTAACTCTTTCATCGGCTAAAATTTCAGCCATTTCTT
>JAQTTI010000111.1 GCA_028710845.1 Candidatus Omnitrophota bacterium
ATCCTGGTATTTTGAAAGCTTGAAGAAAAAATTGGTCTCACTTATTTTTTCCAGCGGGCGCTTACAATCAGGGCAAAGGTTATCGCTTACTTGAGTTTGGGGCCAGAATGTCTCACAAGGCGAGCAATACCACCCTTCATATTTATCTTCGTAAATATCCCCTTTGTCATAGACTATCTGCAGGGCTTTTCGCACTACTTTGATGTGCCTCTCCTGGGTGGTCCGGATAAAATCATCATTAGATATTTCGAATTTATTCCAAAGCCCCTGGAATTGGCTGACTATTCTATCGACGAAATCTATTACGGTCATACCGGCTTCATCAGCCGCTTTTTGTATCTTTTGGCCGTGTTCGTCGGTCCCGGTCAGGAACTTTACTTTGTCTTTACCCAGCTTAGTGCGATGATAGCGTGCCAAGGTATCGGCGACTATGGTGGTATAGGTATGCCCAATGTGAGGCGAGGCATTCACATAATATATCGGGGTTGTAACATAGTATTTATTTAATTTATTTGACATGCTCCCTTTCTTTATAGCTTACCTCTATATAGCCCCCATCTTCCAGCTCGACTCCGACCAGGCGTTTAAAAACATTTACGCTGACAACCTTTCCTTTGCCGTTGGGCGTTCCGATATGTTCGCCTTCATGAGGCAGGCCTTTTGAAAGAAGTTTGTAGGTTTCATATTCATAAGAAAGACAGCACATCAATCTTCCGCATAAACCCGATATTTTAGGGGGATTTAAAGGAAGCCCTTCTTCTTTGGCCATTTTAATCGTTACCGGCTCAAAATCTTTGAGGAATTTTTTGCAGCAAAGCTCCCTGCCGCAGGAGCCATACCCCCCGAAAAGCCTGGCTTCATCCCTTACCCCGATCTGCCTTAACTCGATGCGGGCCTTGAATATTTTCGCCAGGTCTTTGACTAAATTACGAAAATCTACCCGGCCGTCCGAAGTAAAATAAAACAATATTTTCGAACGGTCAAAGGAATATTCCGCTTTTACCAGTTTCATGTCCAGCTTATGTTCTAAGATCTTCTTTTCGCAGGCATTGTATGCTTCTTTGGCCTTTACAGCGTTATCTTCGATCTGCTTAAAATCGCTTTCTTTGGCCAGGCGGATTATTTTTTTAGGCGGCGCCGAAGGGGTATCCTCGGCGCAGCAACGGGCATGCCCGGGCAAAACAACCGAACCGTAATCCATCCCCCGGTCATGTTCGACGATTACGCAATCCCCCGCTTTTAAAACTAAATTTCCTGTATGATACAACTGGGCTATGCCGGAATTTCTTAGCTGCACCAGAATCAAGCCTTCCATAGTTGAGCTCCTAAGTTATGAAGAATTAACTTACTGTTAATGTTTTTTTCCAAATATAATAAACTTCCTGAAATAGCGGATATAATGTCATCGAGCTGTTTAAAAGAAAACCTGGCTGCCTGCCTGGCAAGGTCAGCTTTTCTGTCGAGGTGTATTGTTTCGTTTTCGGGCATACCTGCTTTAAGCAGATATATGTCCCTGAACCAGGAAGCAAGGATGTTTAGAAAATTATGCAGCTCTTCCTTATTCTGGCCTGCAAAATTATACTCATTGTTTTTCTGCGCCAGGACAAAAGAATCAAATATCCTGTTTTTCTCTGTAAACAAGGGGCTATCCTTTAATTTTAATGCCAACCCTATCCTTCCTTCGCAGTAATAGCTTAGGAAATGGGCCGCCGATTTTTCCAAAGAATAATTTTTAACCAGGATATTTTCGAGTTCCTCTCTCGGCATAGGCGGAAACTTTATTTGTTTGCAGCGGCTAAGCACGGTTTTAATTATATTTTGCGGCTTATGAGTTATTAGGATAATCAGCGTATCTTTCGGCGGTTCCTCCAGAACTTTGAGCAGGGAATTAGCGGCATCCTGATTTAACTTATGCGCATTATCGATAATAAAAACTTTCATCTTACCTTCATATGGGCGTAGATTGGCCTGCCCCTGGATATCCCGGATATCCTCAATTTTGATCTGGGAAAGTCCTTTTTCGATTATATGTATATCCGGGTGCATCAGGCTATTAGAGCAATTTAATTCCTGGGCAATAGCCAAAGCAACCATTTTTTTGCCAATCCCTTCGGGCCCGCTAAAAATATAAGCTCCCGAAAAGCTCGATTTTTCCACATAGCTCTTTATAATCTTAATCGATCTATCCTGGCCTAAACAATTACAAAATTCCATTAACGATCTCCCTGATCTTTGCCTGGGTTTTGTCCTTATCACTTTCGACCTTAACTATCTTTATCCGCTTAGTTTCTTCCTTGGCAAGAGCCAAATAGCCTCGCCTTACTTTTTGATGATAGCTCACCGGCCGCTGCTCAATACGGTCTTTGCAATGATTGCGGTGGAACAATCCGCTTTTAACCGGCAGGTCTAAAAATATAGTCAGGCTGGGTTTAATCCCTTGGGTCGCAAAACTTCCGATAGACTTGATCAACTTTATATCTATGCCTAAACCGTATCCCTGATAAGCAATTGTAGAATCCAGGAACCTGTCGCAAACGATTATCTCCCCTTTATCTAATCCCGACTTAATAATCTCCTCGACCACCTGGGCCCGGGCGGCCATGTAAAGTAAAGTTTCTGCTTCCGGACAAATCTCACTCTTGGGATTAAGCAATA
>JAQTTI010000033.1:0-1255 GCA_028710845.1 Candidatus Omnitrophota bacterium
AATAATGACCTTGCTGTTTTTCACATATTGGAATCTTTGGGAGAAAAAACTCAAAAAGAAAGGGATTCTGTCGGTCGGGTTATTGCCGTATTCCTTAAGGATAAAGCAGGAGTAAATAATGCCTCCGAATTTTACAATAATCTGGGGATTGATTTAGCAAAAAGTCAGCTTTGGCAGGCATCGGTTGAGGCTTTTAACTGTGCTATCGAGCTTTCGCCTGATTCCGCGGATTACTATTTTAATCTGGGGCTAGCTTATTTAAAAATGGGGCAAAAAGCAAAGGCAGGATACGCTCTAAAACAGGCCTTAAGGATTAATCCTAATCATATCAGGGCCAAGAGTTTAATGATAAAACCAAAAATATAAAAATTAATTGCTAAATAGCATCTTTATGTTATTATTAATATAATGTTAAAACAGCATCGCGCATTTACGTTGGTTGAAATAATGGCAGTTATGGCTATCGTTGCCTTGCTTGTTTCGGTAGCGGTTGTCGAGGGTGTTCAATTCAGAAAGCAGGCGAATGAATCTAACTGTGTGGCCAATCTGAAGGCTATTGCTTCAGGTTTTGAGGTTTATGCAGCCCGCCACGGCGGTATTTATGCGCCGTCAGAGCAGGCAAGTTTACAATTCCTAATTGATGACGGCTGCCTTTTTCAGGATTTAATCAGCCTGGACCATATAGGAAATTTTCATTATTCAGTGGCCTCGATAAGCGCTGCAGGTTATGATATCAGGGGGATGGCAATTAATCCAGCGCTGGCCGATCACAATTACCAGATTATTACCGGCGGAATATTAAAGCGCAGCGATACTTCGGTATCAAGCGACCAGGACTTTAAAAATTTTTAGATATGTTTAATCAAAAAGCCAGAAGCTTTGTTACGATTATGATCGTTGTTGCATTAAGCGCGCTATTACTGCGTTTAGCCGTAAATAAAATAATTGTCTATAAAATCGAGCAGAACCAGCTTTTAGCCCAGGTTAACCTTAAGCGCCTTTCGGCTGCCTTGGAAAATTACGCCAGAGACAATAAGGGGTCGTATCCGGCCGGGATTGAGCTTTTGACTAAAGGCAGTCCGGTTTACCTTGAAAAGAACTACCTTGCAGAACCTAGTGTCAGCGGATATGAGTATGATTGTTCCCGGCTCGATGGACTTGGATATAATTGCGCTGCCTTGCCCGTAAATTGCAAGCTTACCGGAAGAATGATTTATACGGTTTCGACCGGAGGCTTAATTATCACGGAGAATTG
>JAQTTI010000033.1:1355-10103 GCA_028710845.1 Candidatus Omnitrophota bacterium
GAAAATGTCAACAAGGTAAAGGCTGCCATAGAAAGCGTGCTAACGAATTTAGCCGCCGAAATCCGGACTTCTTTTGATTACTATGAAAGCCAGAATACTTCGAATGTGGTTAAAATATTCCTCAGCGGAGGAACGGCAAAGATCCCCGGATTAAGCGAAATGTTGGCAGCTTGCTTGGGAATACAGGTAGAGTCCTGGGATCCTTTTAAAAAAGTAAAAATATCAGAGAAAATCGACAGCCAAAACCTGGCTAATCTGGCCGGGCAATTTAATGTTGCTATCGGCCTGGCTTTACGCCCATGATTGAGATAAATTTACTGCCGGAAGACCTCCGGGTAAAAGTAAGAACAAAAAATACCGAAGCTGCCGTTGTCAAAACAGCAGCGGTTCTTAAGCAGGACCTGTTTTTTATTTATGCCATTCCCGCTATTCTGGGCATATTTGTCGTCCTGCACCTTTATTTTGCCGTTGCGATTATGTTTAAGAACGGAAAGCTGATTTCTTTAAATAAAAAATGGTTGGAAATGGAGCCCCAGAAAAAAGTTTTTGATGAGTTTAATAGAGAATTTTCGGCTGCTTCGGCCGACGCGGGCATGGCTCAGGGCCTAATCAGTAAAAGGGTCGGCTGGACGCAGAAATTAAATAAATTAAGTCTAAATCTGCCTTCCGGGGTGTGGTTCAATGAAATATCGACTAATAGCAAGGGGATAACCATCCAGGGGTCGGTTATTTCACTCGAAAAAGAAGAGATGCACCTGATTAATAAATTCATGGATAATTTAAAAGCGGATACCGGATTTTCCAAAGATTTTTCAGGTTTTGAACTAAGCAACGTGCAAAAAAGGCAGATCGAAGGCTATGAAGTAGCTGATTTCGTTTTAACGGGGGTTTTAAAAAACAAATGAATTTACCCAACATTCAGTTAGATAACCAGAAAAAGATATTAATAGTTATATTCTGCGTGTTAATTGCTTATGTCGATACAAATTATATTCTAAAGTCTCAAACTAATGCCTTGAAAAACCTGGGCCCGAAGATTGAGCGTATTGAAAAGGACCTGGTAAATTTAAACCGGAACCTTGAAAATATGCGTATTTCAAAAAACAAGCTCAATATCCTGGATCAAAAAGACCAGGCTAAGGCGGTAAGGTTTGTTTCCGAAAATCAGATCAGCGGGCTGTTAAGGGATATTTCGAACCAGGCCAACAAGTTAAGCATTAAAATTTTTCAGATCCGGCCTAGCCGCGACGTAAAATCAGCCAAGCCCGGAGACAAGAGCAGCCCTTACCTGATAAATCTTGACTTAGAAGGAGATTATCATAATCTTGGAAAGCTTGTCAGCTGGATGGAAAATTATTCCGTATTTATGGAAGTGCAGGAATTAAAAATTGAGGCTCAGGATCAGGATTATATGAAACAAAAGATTAACCTGGTAATAAAAACTTATGTCAGTCAATAAAAACTTTTTCATTCTTCTATTTTTAGCGGCAATATTTTCGCCTGTTTTCGGCGAAGAGAGCTATGACTCCAAGGGGAAGCGGAATCCTTTTATTCCTCTGGTTACATCCGAAGGAAGGCTGCTTAAGCTGGATAAACAGGATGTTTCTTCTACCGGAGGCCTTATAATAGAAGGGATCATTTATGATAAATTAGGGCGTTCTTTTGCCATAGTTAATTCCGATGTAGTCGCAATCGGAGATTCAGTGGGGGATTATCAAGTGCTAAAGATTTTTGATAATAAAGTAGTTTTTATCAAAGATGGCGAGCCTTTTGAAGTAGAATTAACTACGAAAGGAGTAGAATGAAAAAGATAATTTTTGCATTTATTTTTGTTTTTTATGCTTTAGCTTTTGCTGCCCCGGAAGACCCGAAGACGGAGCAGGCTGGCCCGATTGAACTTAAATCCGTTAACCCTAATCCGGTTTCCGCTACGGGGTTAGCTGCTACGGGTAATGTCACCTTCGATTTTAAGGAGGCTGATATAAACAATGTGCTTAAAATAATCTCCTATAAGTCCGGGGTAAATATCGTTACTACCCCGGATGTAATAGGTAATGTTTCGGTCCGTCTTTCGGATGTTCCCTGGGAGATAGCGCTGGATGTAATCTTAAAGACTTACGGTTTTGGTTATCAACGCCAGGGCAATGTAATTTTAGTAACCAAAATGGAAAATGTGGCTAAGATTGCCGCCGAGGAGCCGTTGCAGACGGATATTATTACCTTAAAGTTTTTGGATGCCCAGGATGCCCAGAAAATAATCATTCCTTTGCTCTCCCCAAGAGGTAAAACTTCGGTATTATATGCCCGCGGGCAGAAAGGCTGGCAGTTCGGCACATTTAAAATCGGTAAATCCGAAGTATCAAGCGCTGCTGCCGTAAAAGAAAGTGCTGGCTCTACTAAAAGCGAAACAGTATCTTTTGAAAAAAGCGCGACCGGCGATACGATAATGAAAAAAGCAGAGTTTGATCCGTCGGTAAAGAGTAAGATCCTAATTATTACCGATACCTACAGTACTTTGGAAAGGATCCGTACTGCAATTTTACCTAAGATCGATGTCAAGCCCAAACAGGTCTTGATTGAAACCAAGATTATCGAAGTAAACCGGAATAAGTTAAAAGATTTAGGTTTTGACTGGGGTTTAGGCGCCTCAGGCGCTGCCAGGACCAATACTATTTCAATGGGCGATTTAAACAGTAAAGGCAGTTCAAAACTGGGAGGACACGGTGGCACTGTCGGCTCGGGGCTAACGCCTTCTTTATTCGGGCCCTCATCAACAGGGATATTGGGATATGAGCCTTATAATGCCGGCGCTGAACTTGTATTCCAAAAATTAACCGGCACTAAGTTTGAGATGGTCGTCCATGCGCTCGAAGATGATGCCAATACCAATACGTTATCCGCGCCGAGGATTATGACCCTTGATAACCAGGAAGCATCCATGTTGGTAGGTTATCATACCCCGATACTCGGCTCTACCGTAAGTGCAGGCACTGATACAACCGGCCCTACAGTTACCCAGACCCTGGATTATTACCAGGAGATTGGCATCCGCTTAAATGTTGTACCCCAGATAAGCGAAGATGGTTATATCAACATGATTATCCACCCAAGTATTACCTCTTCTACAGCCGATGTCGACGCTACTTCTATAGCGGGCACAGGAACAACAGCGACAACGACAACTACAAGTTATCCGATTATCGATGTACGGGAAGCCCAGACCCAGGTATTGCTCCAGGACGGAGAAACCGTGGTTATCGGCGGACTGCTTAAAGATGTCAAGAGTAAAGAAATTATCGGGATACCGTTAATAAAAGACATCCCCTGGGTGGGCAAATTCTTCAGCCGCGAAACAACCGATACCCAGAAAATCGACCTGCTTATTTTTATTACAGCTAAGATTATAAAAGGAGGCGAGTTTACACCGGAGGAACTTGCTAAGCTAGAGAAAAGATTAGAGCGCAATGAACCGGTGGTCGTCAAAATACAGGGTAAGGAGCAAAAGAAGGAATAAAGAACTTGTACAAAGTAAATTTTAATTTTTCAAAAATGGGTTTAATGCGTTATATTTCGCATTTAGACTTAATGCGCCTGTTTATGCGAGCGGCAAGAAGGGCCAAACTTCCTTTAAAGATGACGGAAGGTTTTAGCCCGCATCCTAAACTAAGCCTAAAAAGGGCACTGAAGTTAGGAGTGGAAAGCGACAACGAAGAAGCATCAATAGTTTTAAGATTTCCGGTTGAACCGGAGGATTTTAAAAGCAGGCTGCAAAGGCAATTGCCGGAAGGAATAAGGATTAAAGATGTCCAAGGAAATTTTAATTAATGCTGAAGCACAGGAAAAACGGGTTGCTATAGTCCAGGACGGCCAATTGCTGGAGTTCCATATCGAACGTCCCCAGGACCGCACTATTGTAGGAAATATTTATAAAGGCAGGATCGAGGCAGTTATGCCGTCTATTGGGGCTGCTTTTGTCGATATCGGCCTGCCTAAGAACGGATTTTTATATTTATCGGAAATTGAATCTGCTTATGAGTCTGTTGAGGCTCCCCAGCAAACTCCGATAAAAGAAGTAAAAAAGGGCCAGGAAGTCCTGGTCCAGGTGGTGAAAGAATCATTCGGCACTAAGGGGCCCCGGCTTTCTACTCAGATCGGTTTAGCCGGAAGGTATTTGGTAATTATGCCGCTTGACAAACAGGGCGGTATTTCGCGGCGGATTGAAGATGAAGCCGAAAGAAGGCGGCTGCGCGATATTTTTAAAAAACTTAAACTTCCTGATCAGGTCGGTTTTATTGTGCGGACAGCAGCCAGCGGAAGAAGCGAACAGGAATTAATCCGCGACGCGCAATTTTTATACAAATTATGGAAACGGCTGGAAAAAATCGCCCAGGACAAAAAAGCGCCGGCATTAGTTTATGAAGAATATGACCTGACCCTGCGGGCCATCCGGGATTCTTTTACCGAAGATGTCGGTAAGCTCATCGTAGATTCCAAGCCGGAGTTTTACCGCATCCAGCATTTTATGCGCACCTTTCTGAATTATTTATGCAAAAAAGTGGAGCTTTACAGGGGAGATGACCTTTTCGGCGTAAAAGATGTTGAAAAGCAGATTAATAGGATATTTGAAAGCCATGTTTATTTAAAATCAAAGGCTTACCTGATTATCGAACCGACCGAAGGCCTGGTGGTTATCGATGTCAATAGCGGTGGCTTTAAGAAAAAGGTTAACCAGGAGGAGATGGCTTTTAAGGTTAATGCCGAAGCAGCGATAGAGATCGCCCGGCAGTTGGTGCTTAGGGATTTAGGCGGTATTGTTGTTATTGATTTTATCGATATGGAGCGCGAAGGACACCGCAGGGAGCTGCTTAATATTTTTAAGAAAGCTTTATCCGGCGACCGCGCCAAATACGATATTTTAGGAATATCTAAGTTCGGAATAGTGGAAATGACCCGCGAACGAATCCATAAAACCGTACAAATGCTTTCTTTTCATCCTTGTCCCTATTGCAAGGGTAAAGGTAAGTTGCGTTCACCCCAAACATTGGGAATTTTTGCCTTAAAAGAGCTTAAACGCTATCTTAAGGGCAAATCCTTAAAACAGGCTTCGCTTACTTTGGCGGCGCCTGTGATTGACGAAATCTTAAAAGATAAGGAGGCCCTGCGCGCGATTGAGCATAAATATAGGGTAAAAATCAACCTGATCTCCAATCCTGCCGCGCATCTTGAAGACATCAAAATAGCTTGACCCCGGATTTTTTAAGGTATATAATATAAAGTTTAGATTTGGCGCTTTTGGGTCATTTTAAGGGGTATATTTTAATTATTTAGAGGAGGCTTTCAAATGTATGCAATAATTGAGGTTGGATCACAACAGTTTAATGTAAAAAAAGATGATATTATCCAGGTAAATAAAGAAGTTACTAAAAAAGATAGTATCACGATAGATAAGGTTTTATTGGTTTCCAAGGATAAAAAAGTCGAAATCGGTACTCCTTATGTTAAGGGTGCTAAGGTCCAGGCCGAAGTTTTAGGGCAGATTTTGGGCGAAAAAACCGTGGCCTATAAATACCGACGCAGAAAATCTTCGCACTGGAAGAAAGGCCACCGCGCTCAGCTTACTGAATTAAAAATCAAATCTATCGAATTAGGTCTTTAACATTACGTGTTTATTGACAGCGCTAGAATTAATGTTCGGGCAGGCAGCGGCGGAAAGGGCTGCCAAAGTCTTTACCGGGATAAATACCAGAGGCAGGGCAGGCCAGACGGCGGAGACGGCGGTAAAGGTGCTGATATAGTCGTCATAACCGACCATAACCTGCTTACCCTTTTAGATTTTCAGCACCACCGTCATTTTTTTGGCTCAAACGGGGGCCACGGCTCTAGTAATCATAAAAGGGGTAAAAGCGCAGAAGAGGTTATAATCCGTGTACCTCTGGGCACGATCATTCAGGATGCGGCAACCGGTTCTGTTTTACGCGATTTGATTAATCAGGGCGATTCTGTAGTGGTGGCAAAAGGCGGAAACGGCGGAATCGGCAATTGGCATCGGAAAGAAGCTACGCCGGGTGAACCGGGTGAAGAAAAAACGCTTATTCTCAATCTAAAGCTTTTGGCTGATGTCGGTATAGTGGGGTTTCCCAATGCGGGCAAATCGACTTTGGTAACGGCTGTATCAAATGCCCATCCTAAAATAGCCGCATATCCATTTACGACGCTTGCTCCGGTTTTAGGTGTAGTAAACGCCACCCACAAAAGGTTTGTTATCGCAGATATCCCCGGATTAATTTCCGGCGCATCAGAAGGCCGCGGGTTAGGGGATAAATTCTTAAAACACATAGAACGGACTAAAGTTTTGATCCACCTTTTGGATATGGCCGGCTTCGAAGGCAGGGACCCGGTAGAAGATTATAAAAAAATAAATTTAGAATTAAAAAATTATAGCCGGGAGCTTTACAGGAAACCCCAGGTGGTCTGCGCCAATAAAATGGATATTACCGGCGCAAAGGAAAATTTGAGACGGTTTAAAAAGTTAGTCAAGAAGCCGGTGTATGAGATATCGGCTTTAAATAAAACTAATTTAGAGGAGCTGATTGATGCGGTCGCCAAAAAAATATAAAAGGATCGTGGTTAAGGTAGGCGCCAGCCTTTTTTCGTCTAATAATAAACTGGATACCGGCCTGGCCCATGATATCTGCCGGCAGGTATCAGAACTGGTCAAGCAGGCTAAAGAGGTGGTGCTTGTATCAAGCGGAGCAATCGCATTGGGCATGTCCATATTAAAATTAAAGAACCGGCCTACAGAACTCGCCCGGCTCCAGGCAGCCGCAGCTATCGGACAGCATGAGCTGATGCATGTTTATAAAATCGCGCTGAAAAGATATGGTTTTAACTGCGCCCAGCTTTTGTTGACTTGGGATGATTTTTTGGGCACAAGGTTCCATAACGCTAAAAATACATTAAATACCTTGTTGAAATTAAATTGCATACCGATCATAAACGAGAATGACACCGTGGCTACGGAAGAAATCAAATTGGGTGACAATGACCGCCTTTCTGCTCTGGTGTCTATCCTGGTGGATGCTGATCTTTTGATCATCCTTTCGGATGTTGACGGGCTGATGGACAGGGATAAAAGGGTCATCCGCCGGGTTAACAAGATTACCGGCGAGATTAAATCTTTGGCTTGTCCGACCAGTAAGAAAACTTGTGTCGGCGGCATGGTGACAAAAATAGAAGCAGCGCGCATAGCGGTTGAAGAACGGATTCCTTGCGTAATAGCTAACGGCAATAAAAAAGGGATAATTGTCAAAGTTGCCGCTAATCCTTTCAGCGAAGGGACCATTTTTTTACCCAAATAAAATGATGACCAGCTTAAATAAGAAACTGGAAAGTATTGCCCGGAGCGCCAGGAATGCATCCAGGGTGGTTTCTGTTTTATCCACGGAAGAAAAGAACAAGGTATTAATAAGCATGGCTACTGCATTATTAGCCGAAAAAGATAAAATAATAAAGGCTAATAAAAAAGACATCGAAGGCTGCAGGTCCAGGAATAAAGCATTTATTGACCGCCTGACTCTAACTGAAAATCGGATAAAGCAGATGGCTGATTCGCTGATTGAGGTCTCAAAACTTAAGGACCCGGTTTTAAATGTTATCAGCTCATGGAGTGTCCCCAGCGGCTTAAAGATTGAAAAGGTACGCACCTCGATAGGGGTAATCGCCATAATCTATGAATCTCGTCCGAACGTTACCAGCGACTGTATCGGTTTATGTTTTAAGGCAGGCAACTGCGTGATCCTGCGCGGTGGAAGCGAATCGCTTAATTCCAACCAGGCCATCTTTGATATTTTAAACAAGGTTATTATCAGTTTTGGGCTGCCCAAGGGGACGATTAACCTGATTGATACGCCTGAGCATAAAGCAGTGGACTATCTGCTTAAATTGAATAATTTTATCGATCTTGTTATTCCTCGGGGCGGGGAGGAGCTTATTAATAAGGTAGTCAAGTCTTCGCTTATACCGGTGATTAAACATTATAAAGGTATTTGTCATGTTTATGTGGATGAAGAGGCAGATTTAAACATGGCCCATAAGATCTGTTTGAATGCCAAGATCCAGCGGCCCGGGGTATGCAATGCCATGGAAAGCATGTTGGTACATAAAGATGCCGCGGCCCGTTTTTTACCGGGTATACTTAAAGATTTTAAGGATGCACAGGTCGAAATCCGGGGCTGTAGTTTTACCAAAAAAATCGCTAAGTGGGCAAAGCTAGCTACTCAAAAAGATTATCGGACGGAATACCTTGATTTGATCCTTTCGGTAAAAGTGGTTGATAGTTTAGATAGCGCTATTTCCCATATTAATGAGTATGGTTCGCATCATTCAGATAGTATCATTACGGACAATATTCAGGCGGCAGAAAAATTCCTTAGAAACGTGGATTCGGCATGCGTATATGTAAATGCCTCTACCCGTTTTACCGACGGTTACCAGTTTGGTTTGGGCGCTGAAATCGGTATTTCGACCGATAAGCTTCATGCCCGGGGGCCGATGGCTTTAGAGGAGCTGACTACTTATAAATATATGGTTTATGGCAACGGCCAGGTGAGGGAATGAGGATTGGCCTGCTCGGCGGGACCTTTAATCCGGTCCATATCGGCCATTTGATTTTAGCCGAAGAGGCAAGAGAAAAATTAAAACTAGATAAGATAATTTTTATCCCTACTTCTATTCCTCCGCATAAGGATA
>JAQTTI010000034.1 GCA_028710845.1 Candidatus Omnitrophota bacterium
CGTCTTATTCAACGAATGAATATTTTGAAGTAGAAAAACCTGAATGGTTGTTCTTAGGTGCGACTGGCTCAAGCTCGTTGACCAAACCGGTTACTTTTGAGAGTTTTAATCATATACAGCCTGCAGTATATTTGCCGGTGCCTGTAACTGCTAAGGCATTTGCAGGAGCTTCCGCTTTAATTGTACAGCCAAAGCCGCTTCATGAATTTAGCGGCGTAATTCCGTCAGTAGCGTTAGAGAGGCCTTTGTTGCTAGAATTACCTGCTGATGCAATTAAGACTAGGGTAATGTTTCCCGGTGGCGGTAATATAGTGCCATCTTATAGTGTGGGGTTGCCTTTAGGTGCAGAAAAGCCTCTTTGGGAACCGAAGATTCGTAAAGAAGAAAGAAAAAGGTAGGTTATTCTACTGTAAATTTTAGGGTTTTCAGAATGGTTTTGCCGATACTTAAATCTATTTTATACAATCCTTCAGGTAATCTTTTTCCCTCTGGCATAGCGAATGAAACGCTTCCGTGGCCATTTTTTCTTGGTATAGTAAATTCGTAGTTTAGGATAGGTATATCATCAGTAATGAAGTGCCAATGGGCGATAATTTTTGTGCCGATTTTGGCATTTTCCCATTCAAACCAACAGAAGACTTTTGTAGTTTCTGAGGGAAAGGTATCTGTCTGTTGGATGGGCATAAGTTTTTCATCGATGTTGCCGGCGATTTGAGCGTTTGTTATGATGATTGTAGGTGATTGGTTTACGGTGCAGGAAGAAAGTATAAGCAGTATAGGTAAAGAGAAAAAAAATGAAATCAGGGTTCTTTTTGGGAGCATATTATACCTCTTTTTTGATTATATTGCTATTTGCGTAAAAAATAAATAAATTTTTTACTTAAGATAGGGAACAAGGCTACTGCCAAAGGAAAGACTGCATAATTCCAAATATAGCCATATAAAAGAAGAATGAAGCTCAAGAGAAAAAACAATAATATTTCAGAAAAAATTAGTATTTTTGTTCTAAAGGGGCTTAACCAGGTTATAAAAAATGCCCCGAATATAATACCGAGGAGTGAAATTGCGTATTCGGCATACTTTGGCGCATTTTTTAAGAAATTATGGGTGTAAAGCGTTAAGAATGCATTTGCGTTAACCGTCAGGCCGGGGAGCCACCCAATAGCGGTATACTCCAGATCTTGAAGAATGGGAGAAAAGGTGCCGACCATCACGATTTTATTTTTTACCAGATTTGCATCAAAATTTCCTGTTAATACCTGATAAAAAGATATTCTCGGAAAATCCCGGGTATAGGCCCGGAAATGTATTAAAAAAGATTTTGTATCTGCCTCAACCGGCACAATCCACTCTTCGCCTAAACTATTTTTGAATCTGAATGTCGAATCAGTACTGGAAAATGATTTTAAATCTATATTCTTTATCCGCCTTAGGATTTGTATCTCCCAGGGTAGGAAGCCTTGGCTTGCTTTATCCTTATCTGCACTGACTAAATATGTCAGGCATCTGCGTATTGCTCCGTCTGAATCCTGGATTTTCGTGATAATCCCGCTATTGGTGACGTTGGCAGAGAGCATATTCGAAAAATCCAGTTCTCCCTGCTCGTTGATTATGGACGGAAGTATTATTTCATTTTCGAAGTTAAGCGTATTTATTAATGATGCATCATCTGCGGCATTAGATTTTCCGAAAAAGGCAAAATCAAGAGCGATCACCCGCGGGCGGTTCATTCTGAGGTTTTCGATAACTTTAATAAAATCAGAGCGGGGATACGGCCAGCGATATGGCATAGCGGAAAGCGTTTTGTCATCAATAGTAACAAGAAGGATATCATTGATGGCTGCAGGAGGCTGCACCAGGTAATATTCTGTTTTCAGAAGCGCTCTATATAATTTGCGGTCGATAGCCTTGGCAAAAGGAATATATTCGAAAAAAAGTAAAGAAAAAAAAGTTAAAAATAGAGAAGTTACAATAATCCAGAATTTTTTTTTCAGCAACTCAACGGGCCTTTCCTTTGGAAAATAGAGATAATCGCACTGTTTGATCAGGGCATTAATTATATCGTCTTTATTCACAAAGCCATCTCTGATCAGTATTTCTCCAATTAGTCCGCCTTCTTTTTTTTGAATTTTTAAGGCCGCGATAAGTTGGTCTTTGGTTAATACTCCGTTTTCAATGAGGATTTCCCCGATTGTTTTGGGTTGTTTTTCCATAATCTCCTTTAAAGTTGGCAATAAAGATTAGTGGTTTATTATAGCAACTGGCATTTAATTAGTCTATGATTTTTAAATAGATTCAGAATGTCCTTGATATATTAAAGCGTTAGACCTATAATTAAATTGAAATTCATAGAAAATATAGGTCCGTAAAAGTAGTTATTTGTGCGGTTATAGCTAAAATAAGAGGAGTTTGGATTTATGGCTAAGAAAGTATTGATAATAGATGATGATCTGGATGTCCTTGGGCTTATGGTCGAAAGAATTAAGAGTTGGGGATATGAGGCAGTAGGGGCTACCAGCGGTAAAGAGGGCACCGAGATCATAAAGAATAAAAACGCTGACATTGTAGTTTTAGATTATTTCATGCCGGATATGAACGGGGTGGATACTTTAAAAAAAATGCGTAGAATTGATAGTAAATTACCGGTAATTATGTTAACCGGCTACCCTGATAATAAAGTGATAGAGAGTGCAGAAAAATTAGGCATTGTCATTTTATCTAAGGCATCTTCTTATCAGGATACGGAAGTTGCTTTAAAAGCAGTAATTCAGGCGATAGATAGGAAGCTGGATAAATAGAGAGGTCTTCGAATTTAGGAAAAAGTTATTATGGATAATGAAGAATTCTTAGATAAATTAAACCGAGCCTACATAATGGAAGAAGAAATGGCCGGCATGCTTATTGATCTTTGCCATCCTGAATCTTTACCCGCCGATTTATCTGAATCAGCGAATAAGCGTATCAAAGACATTCTTTTTAGTATCAAAGCAGATACGCTGCGCCATAAAAAAATAGTATTAGAAATGAGAAAAGATTTAACCTGAATATGGATAAAAAAACATTAATCGCAAGATTGCGGCAACTTCAGGCGGCAGATAGAAACGCGCTTGCCATTTATACAGATCTAACCGAATTAGTCCAAGATGCTGATCAGCATCGAATCTTTTCGGGTATAGCTGAAGATGAGAAGCTTCATGTTGCTTTAGGCAAGGAGATATTGTCGTTACTGGAGAGTTAAGCGTTGGGGAAAAAGCGTTCAATAGAATGGAACAAGATTCTTGAGATTTTGCTTATTTTTCTGATAATACCCACCTTTATTTTTTACCTGATCGGTCTGCGCCAGCCGTCTTTTTTAAAGAACGCATATTATTCCCTGGTATGGTTATTTATATTTCAAGCCGGATTGTCATATCTGTATTCGCTCAGCGCTTTTCAGCGCGGAAAATTTAAAGAGCTTCCTACCGCCGAACATATCCCTGTACCCAAAACTACATTTATTGTCAGCGCTTATCTTCCTAATGAACTTGAGGTTATTGTAGACACGCTTTTAAATATTTTAGAGCGTATCCAGCGTCCGGATGCCGGCATCGAGCTGATTTTAGCTTACAATACTCCGCATATGGAGGGGATAGAGCCGCATTTAAGGGAGCTAGCCTATAAATGGCCGGAACTTATGCTGGCCAATGCTTATGGTTCAAGAAGCAAAAGTGAAAATTTAAATTATGCGCTTGAAATCGCATCTGGTGAAATGATTGTGTTGCTGGATGCAGATCATTTGGTCGCTGTGGATTGCCTAAAGCGCGCCTGGCGCTGGTTGGATGAGGGGTATAATGTAGTGCAGGGTAGATGTAAAATCCGTAACGGCAAAAAAAGCCCGGTATCGGCACTGATTGAAGTAGAGTTTGAGGCTATTTACGGCATCAGCCATTATGCCAAGTCCAAACTTTTTGATTCTACTCTTTTCGGTGGAACAAACGGCTACTGGCGCAGCGCAGTTATTAAGAAAATAAAATTTGATCCTGGCAGGCTTACCGAAGATATTGACGCGACTTTGCGCGCTATACTGCAGGGAAATCATATCGTCCATGACCGCAGCATTATCTCTACGGAGTTGGCCCCTGAAACCATGACCGGGCTTTGGTTTCAAAGAAAACGCTGGGCGCAGGGGTGGTTTCAGGTTTCACTGAAATACCAGGCAGCTATCTTAAAAAGCAGATTCCTTAATATTTTTCAGAAGTTCATGTGGACCACCCTTTTGATGTGGCGGGTAGTTTATGATATTTTAAGCCATTTGCTTTTCCCGGTAGTCTTTGCTTTCTGGCTGGCCAGAGGCAAAATAGAGATGCCGATGAATAGCTTTATTTGGTTTGCTTTATTTTTTGTGATGCTTAGCGGCCCTTTCGAAACCATGGTTGCGTATAAAAATGCATCTTTGCCTCGGGCTCCGCTTTGGCAGTATTTTTACTACGCATTCCTTACCTTCTGGTATACCTTGTTTAAAAATACGATACAGGTAGTTGCTATCAGGGATGAGCTTTTAGGTAAACGCGAGTGGATAGTTTCTCGAAGAGGAAAATGAAAAAACAAAAAATACAATTTATTTTAATATTTTTAATCAGCCTGGGTTTAGCCGCCAGCGCTTTTGCTCAGGATGATTTTCAAGATGATTTAAGTAAAGCCCGGCAACTTGTTGAGCAAAAATCATATAGCCAGGCGCTTGAAATATACGCCGGCATTAGTGAAGGATTGCGCAAGGATCCCGGGCTGATAATCGAATGGGCGCGTGTTTATACTTACGCAGATAATCATCCGGAGGCAATCAAGCTTTTTGAGCAGGTTCGTTCAATGTATCCGGACCGTTCTGATGAAATTGCCAGAGAATTGGCTGATCAGTATAGATGGAGCGGCCAAAAAACCCAGGCCTTGCAAATATACGACCAAATCCTTAAGCGTTCGCCGGGTAATCTGGATGCGCTTCTGGGCAAAGCGGATATCTTAAGCCTGGAAGATAAACTCGAAGAGTCGTATGCGCTTTATCAGAAGATCCTTGATCAGGATCCCGGAAATACCACCGCGCTTAATTCCCAGGCTAAGATTTTAGTCTGGCAAGGTTATCATCGTCAAGGAATCAAGCGGTATGAGGAGATATTAAAACGTTATCCTAAAAATCCGGATACCATCGAGGGCATGGCTTTTGCTTTGCATTGGATGGGAGATGATGTGCATGCAGTGGAAAGGATTAAAGAGCTTCTTGAATTTGAGCCTAACCGTAAAGAAGCACAGGATTTGTATTATCAGATCAAAGGTGCACAGCATCTTTTTGTCAGGCCGTATAACCGATTTAGCGACGATAGCACTCCGCAGACGGTTGTTACCGGAGGCTTGCGTTCGGGATCGCATTTAGATTATTCAACTTCTGTGGATGCAATATATGAGCATCAGGTCCTGCGTAAAAAAGGTTCTCTATCGCCGGTGATATCGGCAAACCGTCAGGGATTGGGTTTAGGCAGGCATTTCAGCGATACCTATGAATTCAATACCTTTTTATACGCAGCGCAATTTAATAAAGTTGATTTCGATCCTTTTACTACCAATACCTGGTTTACTTATAAGCCGGATGATTATTGGCGTTTTGATCTTGCTTATGACCGGGAAACTTTTGAGGATAACGATGCGCTTTTAAATAAGATCATTACCAACAGTCCTTCAATCTCTATAGATTTTCGGCCGGACCGCTTCTGGTTTTTTAACCTAAAATATAAGCGCAGCTATTACAGCGACGATAACCGGCAGAATCAGGTTTTTACCAAAATTGAATATCGCCTTTCGCATAAGCCTTATATCAAACTTTATTATAATTATTATTATTCCGGCTGGGGAGAACCGGAGATAAGCCACGGATATTTTAATCCGCGTTCGATCCGTTCTCATGTATTAGGCGCTTATTCCGGAATAGGCCTTACCAAGAAATTGTTTGTTGAAGCTAAAGCTTCAGGGGGTTATGAATTTCAACGCAAGCCCGACATAAATCATAAAAAATCAGACCATCCGACATTCTATGCTGCAGCCAGCCTTAATTACCGGCTAACGGATAACTGGCTTGTTTCTGCTGCCGGGGATTTCTTTACTACCTGGCCGGATCACGGACAGCGTTCTTATCAGAAACGAGGCGCTTATTTAAGCCTTACATATAATTTCGGGGCCAGCCCTGCGGTATTGCGTGATGCCACCAGGCCATACCGTTCGACCGGCCAATAATACATCCGGAAGTTTCCCTTCGCTTCATACGAGACGGACCCTGGTAATAGCAGTCTTTTTGTAGAATCGGAGAGCCTAGCGGTTACGATCAGGGTATTAATCATAGGCGTTTTATGCGGCGCTGCCCTTTAACTTCGGCATTAGTCAATTATTATATAATCTGCCTAAACAATGGAGAATAGAGTGGAAAGAAAAAAAGTATTGGGGTTTTGGGATCTTGTACTTTTTACCTTTTGCGCGATACTCGGAGTGGAGGCAATACCGGCATCAGCTGCTATTGGCCCTTCGGCAATATCATGGTGGTTGATATGTACGGTCGGTTTTTTCTTCCCCTTTGGTTTGGTTGTCGCTGAATTAGGTTCTACCTATCCTGAGCAGGGCGGCATTTATATCTGGATTAAGAGAGGTCTTGGCAATAAATGGGCTGCCCGCACTACCTGGTATTATTGGATTGCTTTGCCGATATGGCTGCCCGCGATGTATATAACGATTGCCGAGATTATCGGGCATATGTTTTTTCCCGAAATGAATCTTTGGTCCAAGGTATTAATCGGGATTATAATGATTTGGATAACGGTAGGAATAAATCTATGCTCTTTAAAATTTTCAAAATGGATCCCTAACCTCGGCGCAATTACAAGGCTTTTAGTGATAGTCGGGATGATTGCTGCTGCTGTTGCCTATTTTCTAAAACACGGAAGCTTTGCCAATGAAATTACCATCGCCAATATTATGCCGAATTTAGATGTGGCTATTGTTTTTGTCCCGATGATCATCTATAATCTGATCGGTCTTGAACTTATATCAGGAGCTGCCGGAGAAATGAAGAATCCGGCTCGTGACATCCCGAAAACAATCATACTGTCTGCTTTTATCATCGTATCGTTATATTTGATTACTACCTTCGCCATCTGGGTGGTTGTACCTATTTCTGAGATAAATGTTGCCACCGGAATATTACAGATATTCCTGAACATGTTTCATGGCCACGCAATGAGACAGTTAATTATTATCGGTGTCGGGTTGCTTCTTTCGTCTACGCTTTTTGCAGAAATAGTTACCTGGACCTTAGGGGAGAATAGGATTGTCGCTGAAGCTGCTCAATACGGAAAACTACCCAAAGTCCTCGGTAAGATGAGCGAAAGGAATATGGCGCCAATCGGGGCTTCAATAGTCTCAGGAATGATTTCTACCGCCGTGATTGTTATTTATGGTTTTATAGCTAGAAATGCGGCAGAGCTGTTTTGGCATGTGATCTCTTTTAGCACGGTTGTCGGGCTGTTATCATATTTGATACTTTTTCCTGTTTTTATTATTCTAAGGGGAAAAGATAAAAATATTAAAAGGCCATTTCGGGTGCCGGGGCCGGATTGGTTGGCGATAGGTGCTGCGGTTTTGGCCGAAACCTTTGTTTTAATAACTACGCTGGTATTGATTCTGCAGCCGGGTAATGAATTTATAAGGTCTACTTTGCCGATTGTTCTAGGGGTATTAATAACTGTTGTAATCGGAGAAATCTTCGTAAACCATTCCGAAAAGAAATCCCAGTCCGTTTAAGTAACCTGTTTAGCGAGGAATAGCCACTCTAACTAGAGGTTGTCCTCTGGTTAACACAAAGGGGACCCTGTAATATCGTTCTTTTCGTATAGCGGCAGAGTTTAAGGCCTATGGTCGCAACAACGGTTATAAGTTTATCTGCCGCCGTGTCAAAGGTTTAAGGTATTTAGTTTATTGCTTGCATATCAAATACTCCTGTATCATAATGTGAATAGACTATGTTTAATCTTAAATCCGTAAAAACACAGCTGATCATTTACCTTTCATCTTTTGCGTTTTTTCTAATAATAAAAGACAGGGATTTTACTTTTTTAAAAGTAATCCTAGCCGCGTTAATATCCGGGCTGGCCCTGGAGTCGGCAATCCTTTATCTTAAAAATAAGTCGTTACAGATAACCGAAAGCTCAATAATTACCGGTCTAATCATCGGTCATGTTCTTTCGGGAGAAGATCTGGTTTGGAAGGTTATTCTTGCCGCTTTTGCGGCAATACTCTCTAAGCAAATGCTGCGTTTTAAAAATAAACATATTTTTAATCCCGCGGCCTTTGGGATTTTCTTAACGATTATTTTATTCGGCGCATCCACTGGATGGAAGGGGACTTACTTGTGGTATGCCCTTGGTCCCGCTGGTTTTTATTTCGCGTATAAAATAAAAAAAGTAGAAATAATCACCGGTTACGCTGTGATTTCCTTGCTTATGTTCGGAACGCAGGCAATCTTACAAAAAGTTAATTTCTTGAATATCTTCGGTTATTTCAGTTATTTTTATATTTTTGTTATGGTCATTGAGCCGAAGACCTCGCCTGTAAAACCGATTGGTAAATACCTTTTTGGCGCAGGTGCGGCAGGGCTTATTTTTATTTTAAGCGAGGCAGGGATGAAGTATGATGTCGAACTTTTTAGCTTACTGATCATGAATGCTACGGTGCCGTTATTAAATAAATTATCGCTAAGAAAAGGGGGTATAGGGTGAAGAGCAGGAGAGTAATTTTAATTATTTTTGTATTTTTGGCCATGGTTTCAAGCGCCTATGCGCATCCGCCGTCTGATATTAAAATCACTTTTGACCCGCAGACAAAGATGCTTCAGGCAGTAATAATCCACAATGTGAGTAACCCCGGAAACCACTATATTAAAAAAGTTGATCTGGGGTTAAACGGCAAAGAGATTATCACTCAGGAGTTATCGCGGCAGGATAATAACGAAAGCCAGACTGTGCATTATTTTATTCCTGATGCCAAAGCGCAAGACATGCTTTCGGTTGAAGGGTATTGCAGTATCAGCGGTAAATTAGAAAAAGAGATTAAAGCCCAATAGCTTAAAAAATTGAATCTAATGAAATGCGATACGTAATCAGGCCCTATCAAAAAAATGATCGGCCGTCAGTCCGAAGGATCAGTTGCGAAACGGCATTCCTGGGAACTGATTTTCATGATTTTTTCTCTAATGAGGAGCTCCTCGCCGATTCCCTGACCCTCTATTTTACGGATTACGAACCGGAATCTTGTTTTGTGGCAGATTTGGATAAGCAAGTAATCGGATATATTATTGGCTCTAAAGATGTACGCCGGACGGAGAAAATCTCCAATTCAAAAGTACTTCCGTATTTACTGGCCAAGGCTTGGCGGAGCAAAATATTTTTTAATAGGAGAACCTTGCGTTTTTTTCTCTATATATTAAGAAGCGGGATAAGGGGGGAGTTTTTCATGCCGGACTTTTCGCGTGAATTTCCCGCTACATTGCATATTAATCTCGACCGGAATTCCAGGGGGCAAGGCGTAGGCGGAGCGTTGATTGACCGGTATTTGGAGTATTTAAAAGAAAACAAAGTATCCGGCGTACACTTCGGCGCATTTTCTGAACCAGCCAGAAACTTTTTTTTGCAGCATGGGTTTCAGGAGCTATTTAAGAGCAAGCGTACGTATTTTAAGCCTTACATAGGTAAAGAGATTAATTTCTATATCTTTGGAAAGAAGTTATGATCAAGAAAGAGGGACTGAAAGAAAAAATCTTAAAACTTTTAAAGTTTAATAATACTCCGCAAGAAATAGCTTTAGGAGTAGGGATCGGCGCTTTTATTGCGATTATGCCTGTATACGGATTACACACGGTGTTAGTAATTATTGCGGCATTGCTTATTCCCCGGGTGAATAAAATTGCCCTTTTAATCGGCACTAATGTATCTCTCCCGCCCACGGTGCCGTTTATTACCTGGATCGG
>JAQTTI010000112.1 GCA_028710845.1 Candidatus Omnitrophota bacterium
CTGAATCTATTCCTTGAATATCAAGGGTAGGGTCTTTTTCGGCAAATCCCTTGGCTTTAGCCGAGGAAATTGCATTTTCAAAAGAACAATTTTCTTTGGACATCTGGGTAAGCACGTAATTCGAAGTACCATTTACGATACCGATAATCGAATTGAACCTATTTGCAACCAGGCCTTCCTTGATCGATTTTATAATCGGGATACCCGCTCCGACCGAAGCTTCAAAATAAATATTCTTTCCCCTTTCGCTGGCCTCCTGGAATAGTTCATTTCCGCACTTGGCAAGAAGGGCCTTGTTGGCGGTAACCACATGCTTGCCTTTTTTTAAGCTTGCCAGGATAAACTCTTTTGCCGGGCTTAGTCCGCCGATTAACTCGACTACGATATCGATCTGGGGGTCATCTATGATTTCATTTACGTTGGAAGTAAGTAAATTTTTATCTATGGAAATATCCCTTTTTTTGCTTAAATCTTTATCGCAAATTTTTTTAATTATAATTTCAATTCCTATTTTCTGGGACAACAGGGATTTACGCTGCTGAAGGATTTTTACCACTCCGCAGCCAATATTACCCAAACCAATTAAACCGATATTAATCTTTCTCAAAATAACCTTCCTTTCTTTAAAATACGGCTATTTAAGGCTAAACCCACTCCTTATTATTACCATTTCTTAAGGTAATAATCTACGGTTTCCTGTATTATGCCCCGGTGCTTTTCGTCTATCGCCAGGAAAACCAGCCTGGTATCATAAATTATATTTTTGGTAATCTCCTTGGATTCCAAAACCTTGGCGAAAATCATAATCGGGTTAGGGTCAAACGGCAGCCGGATTTCAAGGGCCAGGTTAGTCCCTGTGGGAAATTGACAGTTAGTAGTCAAAAGCATTCCGCCAAGGCTTAAATTCTTGCTCTGCGATATATCGCTTCCCGCACTGCTGGGGATTACCCTGTAAGAAACAATAAACCTGCCTTTTGCTCGGGGGAACTTCCTTCTTTCAACCCCTTCGTATGACTTAGCCATATAGCCTCCTTTTAAGGTTTAGCTGATGGGTTGTTTTTGACAAACCATCCAATATACTCATCAATAATTTTCTTTTGTGATTCACCGAGGTCGATGAATCTAATCCGTGTTTTACAATGACTCGACTCGACTACCTGTCCTTTTGCGATCAACCAATTTAAGGGGTCTGCCGGAAGCTTAAAGCGTAACTCAAGCAACTGGCCTTTTTCAAAATTTTTGTCGGTGTGCAAAAGTATCCCGTCAGCTGAGATATTCTTGATCGTCGAAGAATCCCAGCAGGGATTCCCGTCAATACAGATCGAATATTGCACCACTATGGCCTTTTCAATTCTGGATGCTTTTCGTTTTTCTTCCATTGGATTTTTCCTTCCTGTTTCCTGCCTCAAAACACTCGAAAATGCTCTGTTACCCCGCTTGCGCTACTCCAAACAAATCAAGCGGGGTTAATTCGGCCAACGACTTACGTTCACTTTGTTCCGTAAGTCGTGGCCTCATTAAATGTCGGGGCGACAGGACTTGAACCTGTGACCTCTTGAACCCCATTCAAGCGCTCTAGCCAAACTGAGCCACGCCCCGTAAAAATTTATAAGAACAAAAAATTATTCTTCTTTATTTTTCCTGGCCATTAAATCTTTTACTGCCTGGCGAGGAGATTTATTAGCATAAAGCAGAAGGTACACTTCTTTGATTATGGGCATTTCTACTTTATGTTTTAAACTTAAGGCATAAGAAGATTTCGCCGTAGGCACTCCTTCGGCCACCATCCGCATATGCGCATAAATATCCATTAGTTTCTTACCTTTACCGATAAGCTCTCCTACTTTGCGATTACGGCTTTGCTTACTGATACAGGTAGTTACCAAATCACCCAAACCGCTTATTCCGCTGAAAGTTTCTAACTTTGACCCCATCGCCACCCCAAGCCTTGATATTTCAGCTAATCCTCTGGTAAGTATCGCCGCTTTAGTATTGGTGCCGAAACCTAAACCGTCGGATACACCGCAGGCGATTGCAATGACATTTTTCAGACTGCCGCCCAATTCAACACCGGTTACGTCGGAATTAGTATAAATCCTGAAACTTTCCGTGCTGAATATTTTCTGGATAGCCTTACGGATTTTTATCTCCTTTGAAGCTACCACCGCCGTTGTAGGGATTCCGATCGCTACTTCATGGGCAATGGTCGGGCCGGATAAGACCGCAAACTTTACTTTTCCCATCTCTTCTGCTATTATTTCCGACATTCGGCTCGAAGATTCTATTTCGATACCTTTGGTAACGCTTAAAAAAATAGTTTCTTTCGAATAGCAGCCTTTGATTCTTTTTAATACCGAGCGGCAATATTGCGAAGGAACCGCCAGTACTAAAATTTGCTTATCATGGACTGCTTGTTTTATATCTGAAGTTACTTTGATTTCTTTAGGTATCTTTATTCCCGGCAAAAACCTTGGGTTAAGCCTTGATCTTTTTATTTCCTCGGCATAATCAGGAAAAGCGCCCCAGAGCGTAACGCAGCAGCCTTTGTTAGAAAGTAGGATAGCTAAAGTGGTGCCCCA
>JAQTTI010000035.1 GCA_028710845.1 Candidatus Omnitrophota bacterium
AAGGCAAAGTTCTAAGAATGCAAAAGCCTGCTAACTTCGGATAAAGCTCCTTGCGGATCATGTGTATAAGCTTCACAATGTAAAGACACCTCTTTTATATCCTTAATATCGGCTCTGCTCAAGCTATCGAGAAAAATCCTCCTTCGGCCGATTTCATCTAAAATCTGCTTACCGCTTAAACCGCTTGCCTGTGATAATTTATCCCGATAAACTGAAGAAACGCCGATTTCATTATAACTTTGCGAAGCAAGGTCATATTTCCACAACGGTGAGATAAGAACTGTTTTTTGCTCAAGGCCCGCTGTTTCGGTTATTTCGCTCATTACCCTTAAAAAAGAACTGTTCAAGTTAACTTTTTTCATTACGATAAAAACATCAGTCAGGTTTACTAATATTTCGGGTACGTTCATCGGATGGCTCTGCAGCCTCAGGATTGTTTCCCTCACCGTCCCGGCATGAATAGTACCCATACAGTATTTGCCAATATTCATCGCTGTTATCATATCCTGGGCTTCATTCCCCCTTACTTCTCCTACAATTAACCTTTCAGGCCTCATTCTTAAGCTGTTTTTGACAAGCTCTGCTAAAGAAATTTCTTCATCACTTTCAAGCCGGGAAACATTACCTATCCAGTCCGTAACCAATTCAAAAGTATCCTCGATGACTATAATGTGCTGATTGAGAGGGATAAAGCTTAAAAGCGCGTTTAAAAGCGTTGTTTTACCGCTGCCGGGGCCTCCGGAAATCAGGATATTAGCCGGCCTAACCCCCAATCCTTCGATATATAGCCAAAGTAAAGCAGCCATATATGAATTTAAAACTCCGCCCTGAATCAAATCAATAATGCTAAGCGGTAAAGACCTGATTTTGGTTATGGTTAAATCCGGGCCTAAGGGGGAATAAACTATATTCACGCGGCCGCGCATCCCCGGTAAATCTATATTATGTATTTTTTTTAAATTATTCGAACCACTGAAAACTAATAACTTTTTTATTAAAAGATTTAGTTGATCCATAGATGAGAAATTCTTATCCGTCTTTTTAAATCCGTCTTTTGCATGGTGCACATATATGGGGGCCATACTGTTAATAATAATATCCTCAACATAGGGATCATTGAGCAGGGGGTCGATTACCCCATACCCTTTAAAATCTTGGAAAAAATCCTGATTGTCTTCTTCGCTCCTTAACAGCCCTGATTTTTCCTTACAATCGCCTGCCCCCGAAATTTTGCAAAACTCCAAAAAAGCATCCACCAGGATATCTTCTTTTACCCTGGCAGACTGACTTAAATCTATCTTTTCCTTTATTCTATCCAAAAGCCTATGCTCTAAATCTATCCGCTCATCCATTCCTTCTCCTGTAGCCTTATTAAATTACCTTTTCTATTTTTTTCAATTACCCTATTCTGCTTTTTTCTGACTTTATTCCTTGTAATAAAAATGGGGTCAGAGCTAATTTATCCTATCTCACATTCAGATAAATTAGCTCTGACCCCATTTTTAAAATATCCCTAATTAATCAGAAATTACGCCCCCCGCCTGGTTACCTTGCCTTTGGCAGCACTTTTTATCCCTAGATCTATCCCGTAAACCTTTGAAAACTTTTTTCTTTTTTTCTAACTGTTTTTTGGTCATTTCCTGGAATTTAGCAAATTGCTCAGGAGTCAATGTTTCTTTTACCGCAAAAATGCCTTTTATCTTAAGGTCCATTAGTTTGCCCTGTAAGGATTTTATTTCGCTCACAATCGGCTCAACGGAAGCTTCTTTGACATCAGTCTTTTTTAGTTCTTGCTGCAGCTGGGCCTGTTTTTCCTTCATTGCCGAAAATATTTCTTTCATCTTTTCTCTTTGGCCCTTACGGTTTTCCTCCAATTTTTTCTGCTGCTCAGCGGATAGGTTTAATTCTTTATAGATTTTTTCCTTGAAGCCATCTTTGCCTTCTTTATCTGTTTGGGCGTATAGCGGACTGACCGTAAGAATAGCCGCTATTAAACCAAAGATTGCCAGTTTTGTCTTCCTCATCGAATTGTTCCCCCTTTCACCTATTTAGACATCTAAATCCTTAAAAAAGTTCCTCTTAGAGAAAATATTCCTCAATATTGGTCCCAAAGCCGCTGAGCAACTCCTGGTCTTCGATATTTATAGCGTATTCTGCCAGGATAGCCGCATCTTTTTCTTCATTTAAAATATTTCTGCCGCGGATAAATGAGCCGGCTAAAGCCATAACAATAATTACCGCTGTAGCAGCACTTACCAGAGCAAGCACCCTGTGACTAGGAAACAAAAATCCTTTTAATCGCTCGAATACACCGCTATAAGTTTCCCGCTCTAACTGCTTCTTAAGTATTTCCTGTTTAATATTTTGCCAGACTTGTCCGGAGACATTTTGTTTTTGCATTTTCTGGAAAAATTCCCTCTGGCCCCTTAATTCTTTTTCTAAAACACAACATTGATCGCACCGCTCAAGATGCTTTAAAACTTCTCTTTGCTTAAGGGGATTAAGATTACCGTCTAAATAGTCGGATTTAAGTAAATTTTGTATTTTTTTACAGCGCATCTTTTCTCCCCTTTCTTGCCTCTTCCAATAATGCCTGGCGCGCCCGTTTTAGGCGTGAGCGGACAGTATTAATCGGAATCCTTAAGGAAACCGCTATCTCCTGATAGCTTAAACCTTCGATTTCACGTAAAACTAAACAAGCCTTATGCTCCAGACTTAATAAGCCTAATAAAGATTGGAGCCTTGACTCATTATCGCTCTTAATAACATTTTCAGAGGTTACGGAACTATTTGCCAAAGTCGGAGCAATATCATCAAAATCAACTCTGCGCTTCTGTTCTTTCATCGACTTACGGTAGTAATTAATCGCTGTATTGACGGTGATCCTGTAAACCCAGGTTTTAAAAGCCGAACGGAAGGCAAAACTTTTTAAGTTCCGGTAAATCTTTAAAAAAACATTCTGGGTTACCTCTTGCGCATCAGCGCTGTTACGGGTTATTCGCAAAGCAACATTATAGACAAATCCGCTTGTTTCTTTATATATATCTTCAAAAGCGCCGATATCGCCTTTACGGGCAAGCTCCAATGTGTTCTGGTCAATATCTTTCATATACCCTTCCTTATATTAGACCGTATTTTACGCTTAAAAGTTCCCATTTGAATAATAATAGCTTTGGCAGCAAGTTCACCAAAGCTATTATTATCCTTATTCTTCTGAAAGTAAAGTGCGCTTTTTACTTTTTAACAAGGAGCCGAAACAACCAGGTAACCTAACCTATAGGCTTTATAATAAGTGTTGTTGTGGCGATGATAGGTAGCGCCACGCACTATTATAGTCCTATGGCCATACGGAAGCCTAGTTACAAACGCACCTATTGCCAGCTGGATTTTCGGCGCAGGCCAAAACAAGGCTGGCCTGGAAAACCTCCCCGCATAATTATGACGGTTCCTGCTGTTTACAGCAACAACCTGCCTACTTGCTGGTTTACGCACCTGCCTAGCTCTTGCCTGATCGGCAAAGGCATTTGTAGAGCTAAGCCCAAGTGCTACCGTTAAAAACATTGCTACCAAAAATATTTTTTTCATTTTTTCTCCTTTCTATGTGATTAGACAATAGGAGAATTAAAAAAGTTCCCTAAAAGCAGAACCCGCAATAAAAATTGCGGGCTCTGCTTTTAAAACTCAGATTACTGCTAAATTTTATTACTTCGGATCGTATCTTGTGTTATAACCGGGATTTTCTTCCGGCCTTAATTTATTAGGGTAATTCCAGTCGGTTTTCACATCAACACTTACGGTTTTGACTTTTTTAAATACTTCATAGGGGGCTTTTACCGCGATAAAATCAGAGGTAAGCGGATTGCCTTTACTTGAAACTTTACCGGCAGAGAATCTTAGTGTACCGACTCCTAGCATATTTTCTAAAGGGTTTACCGTCACCTGGATATCCGAGATCTTATCGAAATCAATAGAATTAAAATCAATCCCCCAAAAACCGCTCCTCATCATTACTCTCTTGTTTGTAATCGCATAAAAAGTATTTTTATGGACCAGGATAAGGCGAAGCATATTAAGGATGCTTCCCCAAAAAGGAAAAAGGTGCAGCGTAAAAAAAGGAATGATCAGAAGAAGCGGCGGTCCGCCTGATTTCATTTTACCCATAGCGCCAATAAATCCAAGATCAAAAGCCCCCCAAAGAAGGCCAACGATCAAAAAAGGGATCCCTGTGGTCAAAAATGCGGTAAAATTAGGCTCTCCTACCCAAATAAATTCTTCGTCTTTATCTTTAACTGTGCGAAATTGTTCTGGCAAGTTAGCTGGGCTAAGCATAAAAACTCCTTTCCTAAAATTTCTGCGCTTATATATTAGGATTATAACTTTCTTTTACGCTAGTTCAAGTTATTTTACTTTAATTTATCCCCGGGAGAGCTCTTTGATCTTGTTCAATACGCTGGCTATTTCGAAAGGCTTTTCAATTATGCCCGAAACCAGGGTAACAGCATTTTGCTCTTGGATAGTTTTTTCAATAAACGGCCTGCCGGAGACAATGATGCCGACACAAGCGGGATTTTTGTTCTTTATCTTTCTTAATAGGTCAATGCCCGTAAAACGAGGCATTTTATAATCCAGGAGGCAAAGGTCATAATCATTGTTTCGGATTAAAGATTCGACTTCATTCTCGTCAGAAGTATTATCGACCAAATAGCCTTCGTCCCGCAAGATCTCGGCAACCTCGTCGCATAACTGAAGATCATCATCTACTAAAAGAATTTTTTTAGGCATTTCTGTTATGCTTAATCGGAAGCGCCACAGTTACAGTTGTTCCCTTACCCTGCTGACTTTCAATATAGATCGAACCATCATGCAATTTAACCACCTGCTGGGCTACCGTAAGGCCCAGACCAGTACCTTTAGCTTTGGTACTAAAGAATGGTTGGAAAATATTTTCTAAATCTGCCTTTTCGATACCCATTCCGTTATCTTTTACTGCGATTTTAACTATTCCCCCCGCCGTTTCTGCTTTTATCTCGATATGGCCGCCGGGGCCGGTAGCGTCAAAAGAATTAATTAAAAGATTGGTAAAAACTTCTTTCATTTGCACCGCATCAGCTTCTACAAGCAAATTCTTGATTACATCATCATTTCTAATGATAGAAATTTGATATTCCGGAAAACGGCTTTTCGCATCATTTATACAGGTACTGATTATATTAAATAGATTAATCGAAGCAGTATGGGGAGCTTTTATCTTAGAGTAAAATAAAAGGTTATCGATTATATTTTCACTCTCATGTAATTTTATTCCAATATTCGAAAAATGTTTATCCAGGATGGGGTTCTGCGCCTTTCGCTGAGCATTATAAACGGCCATCTTTATAGCGGCCAGCGGATTACGCAACTCATGAGCAACAGTGGCAGCAAGAGTGCCAATATCCGAAAGCCGTTTTACATGATCTAGTTTTAGCTGTACATTCATCAATTCACGGGATTTTTCGTCGACTAATTTTTCGAATGTCTCTTTATCCCTTTTTAGAATTTCTTCTGCCTGTTTGCGCAGAGTAACATTATTAATCGATAAAATAACATGCCGCTTATTCTCCAAAGTAACCGGATCTACATTGATCTCAAGCCATAAGCTCGTATTTACTCCATTTAAAAAAAGCACAGTCTGAATTTCAACTCCATGTATGGATATTCCGGTCTTAAGCACTTGTTCGAAAGTTTGGCGAATAAGACAAGACGAACATGCCGGAGTATTCCCGCAGCCTTGTTCCCGGGACAAAGCATAAATACAACCCAAAATGTTGCCCGGCAGCTTATCCGTTAACGAAGAAAAATCTTTTTCTCCCATCCACAATGAAACCGTCTTGTTAATTTTCTTGACCATTCCTTGCTCGTCAACCAAAAGCATCCCTGTATCAACTACATCAAAAATAGCCTGCAGGCTTTCTCTTTCTTTTCTTAAAGTCTCTTCTGCTATTCTGCGCTCAGTAATATCGTTTAAAGTAATTATAGCCAGAAATGGCTTTCCTTCTTTGTCTTTTGCCAGGAGTCCTCCGTAACTAAAAACCCTTTGCCAATCCTTATCTAGGCGCCGGATATTTATTTCCAATTCGTGTAAAACTTCCCCCCGCAAAATCCTTGACAACGGCCACTGGTCAAACCCCAGGACTTCTCCTTTCGAAGTGGAAAGTTCAAATTTTGCAGAAAAATCCTTAAGGTTGCGCTTATATTCTTCGGGGTCAGTAAAACCATGCAAAAAAATAGCGGTGGGATTCCAATGCAAAAGGTTACCCTTAAGATCCGAAACTATCAAACCTTCACTTAAGTTATCAACAACCGTCTGCAGACGCGCGCTTATTTCCTCTAACTGTCCAGTCCTCTCTTTTACCAGTATTTCAAGATTATCGCGGTGCTTTTTTAATTCGTTCTCCGCCTGCTTTAATACAGTTATGTCGCGGGCTGCGGCAAAAACCCCCATGACCTTGCCCTGAACATCTTTAAATACCGATGCGTTATAAAGAACCTCGATAAGACGGCCGTCCTTATTATGCATGGTTAAGGGATAATCGGTGACAAATCCCTGGGAAAAAACCTTTTGGTAGCCCTCCTGGGCTTTTTTAGGTTCAGTAAAGTAATTCGAGAACTCCGTGCCGATAAGCTCTTCCCTGGTTCTGCCTGTAGCCCTGATCGTGGCCTGGTTGACATCGGTAATTTTACCTTCCGCTGAAATGGTAACTAAGGGGTCTAGTGAAGATTCGATCAACCGGCGGGAATATAAAGAAGCCTGCCTGAGCTTTTCCTCCGCTTTTTTCTGCTCAGTAATATCGATCCCCATCTCAAGTATCATTTTTTCACCGTCGGAATCGGAAAAAGGAAAATCGTAAATATCATAATTACGGTTGTCAGGGCCCAACCACTCCCAGTGATGCGTGGAATTAGTCGCCATGACTTTATAAGATTCGCAATTCTCGCAAACCTGGCTTCGTTTAAAAAGGTATTCATAACAGCGCTTGCCGTCTGCATCTCCAAAGCGTTCCCGGAAGAATTTATTGGCAAAAGGAACACGATAATCATTATCCAAAAGAATTACGTAAACCGGCAAAGTTTCCAAAACATCGTATAAACGTTTCCTTTCGGCGTCGCGGGCAGCGCTTAGGCTTTGCAGATCCTGCGCCATTTTATCAAATGTCCGGGAAAGCTGGCCTATCTCGTCGTTTTGGCTGTTTCCTAATCTAAAATTAAGGTTACCCGAACCAAGCTCTTCGGCTCCTTTAGAAAGTTTTTTAATCGGCTTAGCAATGGATTTGGCAATGGAAAATGACATTAGTGCCGCAAGAAGAAAAACAATTATCAGTGTTACGATTTCCATATTTCTTAACTCTATTGCTTCAGCAAATGCCTCTTCGGTGTCAATCTTTGTCACTATCCCCCAGTTAAAACCGGATATATACGTCCAGGCTGCCACAACCTTCTTTCCCCGGTAATCCACCATCTGGCCTGAACCGCTCTTTCCTGAAACTGCTTCCTGAAGGGGCATGGCAAACTTATCACCAATAGTTACTTTTCGTTTCAGGGCAGCAGTTGAGTCATACTTTAAAGGACTTAAAAATACTGCCTGATTGCCTACCCTTTTACCAATGAGCACTTCACCGGTTTTGCTAAAGCCGGTAGGTCCATGAATAAGGCTGTAAATCTGGCCCATATTCAGCTTAAAAACTATTATTCCGGCAAAATTATCATCGAGGTCATGCGCCGGGCCGCTGATAAATATTGATTCCTTTTTTCCAGCATCAAGAAAAATATCAGAAAAATAAATACCCTTTTTTCCTTCAGTAAATGCCGTTTTTAAATGGCCTGAACCGCCTAAGAAATCATTATTGTAATCTTCGGTCTGGCTTGAATAAACAACCGTCCCCTGGGTGTCTAAAAGCAAAACGCTGGACAGCTTGAGAGAAAGCTTGACCTGCTGCAATTGCTGATCAAGTATGCTTTTTGCTGTTATAAACTCGGGATTATTCTTATCGTTGGTTGATTGGGATAATATGGGAAGATTTTTCTTGATATTATAAAAACCTTCAGCCATCTCCAGGCTGGCTTTTAAACCGTTGAAATAGGATTCAATCTCCTCCTTTTCAAAAGTAACTATATCCTGAAGCTGTAATAGTCTGTCTCTTTCGAGAGATTTCTCATAATTGAATAAACTAAAGATGCTGACAGATAATAAGGGTAGAAGAGCAAAGGTAAAAAATAAAATAAAAAGCTTTAATCTTATAGACATAAGAATCCTACCTCTAAATAAATCCTCTAAGCTTGAATAAAGGCTATCTTTTACTTCTTTTTTTTCTGAACTTTCTTTCGATAACCGGTGGGAGTGAATTTAACAAACCTTTTGAATTGCCTTATAAACGACTCGGCATTTTCATATCCAAGTTTGCCTGAAATCTGGTTGATATTATAACTTGTTTTGGCAAGCAATTTTTTGGCTTCTTCGATTTTAATTTTTAAGCGAAACTGGCTAAAACTGATGTGGCAATGCTCTTTAAAAACCCGGCTCAGGTATTTCGGGGAAAGATAGACTGCCTGAGCCACGTCATTAAGCTTGATTTTTTTAAAACAATTCCTTTCGACAAAGCGTTTTACTTTTTCTATCTTGCTGTTTATATCATTTGCCCCCTCATCGCCTAAAACTTTCTTGTCCATAACCTTCTCTATCTCTTCTTTTAGCTTAGCCAGGTCAGGGGGTTTTTCTATGTAACCATCTGCTTTACCTTCCAGGGCCTCGATGGCTACATCCTTCGAGCTATGCCCGGTAAGAATAATAATATTTAAATCAGGATCATTCTTTTTTATCTCTTTTAATATGTCCGTACCTGCGGGGCCGGGCATCATTACATCCATCAAAACCAGGCCGATTTCATTGGCCCTTTTAAGAATATTAAGGGCCTCCATCCCGCCGGAGGCCTCAATAACCTCATATTCATGGAGAAAATCCTTCAATTCCTCCCTGAATTCGCGGTCATCATCTACTATCAAAATTTTCTCTGCCATTTTTAGCTGCAATCTGAGGGTTTTATTGACTTTATCCTATTTTACTGACTTTTTCTCAGATAGGCAATTACTTTTTCCGACCGGAACTGACTGTTATCCACCCCAATTTTTAGCCTATTTTAATGTTATCGGAAGATATCCGCTGTCCGATCTTTTTCTAACCTGCCCTGGCAGAGAACTAATGATTAACCTTAGACCAACACCCTAGGAACTAACCTAAAATATTTCCTCAATTTATTTATGTAATTATTCTCTTTTCTGATTAGCGGTTTTTAAATATTTCTCGGTGAATTTTATTACATTGTTCATCATCTTCACCGACTCTGCGGGATATTTTCCCACCGCGGTTTCAGCTGACAACATAAGAAAATCCGAACCGTCTATTATTGCGTTGGCGCAATCGCTTACTTCAGCCCGGGTAGGAAGCCGATTTTGCGACATACTCTCAAGCATCTGGGTGGCCGTAATTACAAATTTCCCGGCGAGGTTACATTTTTTAATGATCATCTTTTGGATAACCGGAATTTCGTAAATCGGTAAAGACACCCCCATATCGCCGCGGGCAACCATAATCCCATCAGAAGCCTGGATTATCTGGTCTATATTTCTTATTCCCTGTTTATTCTCTATTTTGGCGATGACCTTTACGGGAGTTTCCGCTCCCAGTACATTCTTCACATCCCGAATATCATCTTTATTGCGCACAAATGACTGGGCAATATACTCAATTCCGTTTTTTGCGCAAAATTTTATGTCTGTGATATCTTTCCGGCTAAGAGATCCAAAATCAAGCTTGGCCTGCGGAATATTTATTCCCTTGCGGCTTTTTAGCAGCCC
>JAQTTI010000036.1 GCA_028710845.1 Candidatus Omnitrophota bacterium
TTATAGGAGGATAATATGAAACTAGTTATTGCGATTATTCAGCCTCACAAGCTCGAAGAAGTAAAAGATCAACTTTATAGGGCGGAAGTTAATTTGATCACGGTTAGCGAAGTCCTCGGACATGGACGGCAAAAAGGGGTCACCGAGGTTTATCGCGGGCACAAAGAAACAGGAAACCTGCTTAGAAAAATCCGCCTGGAAATTGCCGTCAATGATAATTATCTTGAGCCTACCATTAAGGCGATCACCAAAGGTGCAAAAACAGGGGAAACCGGAGACGGCAAGATCTTTGTGCTTGATTTAAAGGAGTGTGTGCGTATCCGCACTGAAGAGCGGGGAAGTTTAGCAATAGGTTGAAAATAGGTTACCAAAGCCCCATATTTATTACTTGTATTAAAAGAACAGGGGCGCTCTGATTATAAGAATGCCCTTTTTATTTTTCTTAGGTTATGGTAAAATAAACAAACAAACTACAGTATGCCGCGCGATAGAAGGTATTACCGCGGGTGTACCCTTGTAGGCAGGAGGAAAAATGAGTATAAGGCAAAAAGTTTTATTTAAGATTAAAAATGTAAAATTGGATAAAATAGAGCCTAAAAAAGTTTCTACATATTTCGGCGAGAACACTTTCAACACGGATGTTATGCAGAAACTTATATCTAAAAACACTTTCGAAGCCTTTAAGACCTGGATATCCGAAGGGAAAACCATATCTTTGGCCCAGGCTAACGAGATTGCCAACGCCATGAAAGAATGGGCAACTGCAAAAGGGGCAACCTATTATACGCACTGGTTCCAGCCAATGACCGGTCTAACCGCCGAAAAACATGATAGTTTTATTTCTTTTAGCGGTAGCGGAAAAGTAATCGAGAAATTTTCCGGAAATAAATTAATCCAGGGTGAACCTGATGCTTCAAGTTTTCCTTCAGGCGGAATCCGGGCCACTTTTGAAGCAAGAGGGTATACTGCCTGGGATCCTTCGAGCCCGGCATTTATCATCGAAAGTAAATTAGGTAAAACCCTGTGTATCCCGACCATATTTATTTCTTATCACGGGGAGGCTCTTGATAAGAAGCTTCCGCTTTTACGCTCGGATGAATCACTGAATAAAGCCGCTGTAGGCTTGCTTAGAATTTTCGGGCATAGGGATGTAAAAAAGGTATTTTCAACCTGTGGGCCGGAACAGGAATATTTTTTAATTGATAAAAATTATTATAATCTACGCCAGGATTTAATCATGGCCGGCCGTACCCTTGTAGGTGCGCCGAGCCCCAAGGGGCAGCAGTTAGAAGACCAGTATTTCGGGACAATCAAGGAACGGGTGCTTAATTTCATGTTCGAAGTTGCCCAGGAAGCTTACCGTTTAGGTATTCCGGTAATGACTCGCCACAATGAAGTTGCTCCGCATCAATATGAATTTGCCCCGATTTTTGAAGAATCGAATATCGCCGCCGACCATAATCAGTTGCTTATGGAGCTAATGAAAAAGACTGCTTTACGCCATGACATGGTCTGTCTTTTGCATGAAAAACCTTTTGCCGGAATAAATGGCAGCGGTAAACATTTAAACTGGTCGCTGGCCGATGACAGGGGCAATAACCTGCTTAATCCCGGCCAAACTCCGGAAGATAATTTACAATTCTTAGCGGTTCTATCCGCAGTTTTAAGGGCAGTCTATCTGCATGCCGATCTTTTGCGCGCTTCAGTTGCCTTGGCCGGTAATGAACACCGTCTTGGGGCAAATGAAGCTCCGCCGGCTATCATTAGCGTATTTCTGGGCGAACAGTTGACAGATATCCTGAACATGATCGAGAAAGGCGTCAAATCCAAGATTTCTAAAGCCGATATTATGGATTTAGGAATAGGCCGCCTGCCTAAATTCAATAAGGATTCTACCGATAGGAACCGTACATCGCCTTTTGCTTTCACGGGTGAAAAATTTGAATTCCGTGCCGTAGGCTCTTCACAGAATATTTCAACTCCGATAGCGGTAATTAACACGATTATTGCCGAAAGCCTGGATTATGTTTCCGAGCAGATTAAGAAGACTACCTCGACAGGCAAAGATTTTAATGCCAGCGTTTTGCTGGTAATTTCAAAAATTGTCAGAGAAACCAAAGATATCCGTTTCGAGGGGAATAATTATTCGGAAGAATGGAAAAAAGAGGCTAATAAAAGAGGTCTGCCTAATGTCGCCGCTACCTATGAAGCGCTTGAGGCATTGACTAAGAAAGAAAATATCGATCTATTCGAAAGATACAAGGTATTCTCGAAAGAAGAGCTGGTAGCGCGTTACCATATTTGGATACATATGTATAACCTCACCCTTGAGATCGAGGCCAATACCCTTAATGAAATGGTCAACGCTTCGATTGTTCCTGCCGGATACGAATATGAAAAACTTTTGGCAGCTACTTTAGATGAATTGGTCAGGCTTAAAAAAAGCGCGAAGTTAAAGATAGAGGAGCCTGCTTTAAGGGATAAGAAAGAACATTTAAGCGAAGTGGTTTCTAAAATTTATTATGTCCGCAGGAATGCTTCAGAAATGGTCAAGCTGCTTGAAAAAGCTAGAAAAGTAAGCGACCATAAGCGGGCTGAACTCTATTTTAAAGAGCTTAAGCCTTTAATGGATCATATCAGGAAACACGTGGATCAGCTTGAATGCGTAGTTTCAGATGATGCCTGGGATCTGCCCAAGTACCGGGAGATGCTTTTTATTAAGTAGCTTAAAGACTTCGTGGTCGAAGGACTATGGTCGATGGACGATAAAAATTTCATTAATGAATGATTTTATCGACTATCGTCTATAGACTATAGACTAAGAAGTTTTTAAGCGAATAAATAAGGTTACCAGAAATATTATTTTTTTACTTGTATATATAGACACATTGTAGTGCCTATATAATCGGAGAACGTAGACGTTCATTTTTGACAGGCTTTTGTCAGGAGTGAGCGTCTTTTTTTAAATTTGGTTGCATAAAATATAGGCAATTTATGATTACTATATTGATCACTGATGATGAGGCTAAGGCAAAAGAGGCTTTAACTAAAATGTTAGAGCAGGAAGGATACGGATTATCTTTAAGCGAAAGTCAGAATGATGTGATCCGTTTAGTCAAAAAAGACTGTATCAGGGATCTGGCATTTATTAAAGATAAGGTAGTAGGGCTTGAGAGTTCCTTGTTTGATGAGAAGAAAGGCATTTTGTACAAATCAGTCCTTGAGGCAGTTGAAAAACCATTGCTTGAACAGACATTGTACCGTTGTGAAGGCAACCAGTTAAAGGCCGCTCGCATCTTAGGGATTAATCGCAACACAATGCGCGCCAAAATCAAGAAATTAGGTATTGATTTATCCAATTGGAAGATAAAAAAATGAAATACACTCATTTTCCGCAAAAACAAGGTTTATATGACCCTGGTTTTGAACATGATGCCTGCGGTGTAGGATTTGTCTGCAATATAAAAGGCATAAAAAGCAATGAAATCATAAAACAGGGATTGGAAGTCTTAAGGAGGCTTTCCCACCGTGGCGCTACCGGGGCCGATCCTAAGACTGGTGACGGGGCCGGAATCCTAATCCAGATGCCGGATAGCTTTTTTAGAAAAGTTACTGAAAATTATACTATCAAACTGCCTAATTTAGGGTTTTATGGCAGCGGCCTGGTATTTTTGCCGCAAGATCAAGCTGAGCGGAAACTATGCAAAGAGGTATTTGAAAAAGTTATTTTGGAACACGGCCAGTACCTCTTAGGCTGGCGCGATATTCCGGTAGATGATTCTGAAATAGGAGAAGGGGCTAAGGTTTCAGAGCCGGTGTTTGAGCAGATTTTTATAGGCAGGAATAAAAATATCAAGGATGAACTTGATTTTGAGAGGATACTTTATGTTATCAGGAAACAAGTTGAAAATTCTATCCGGGTTTCGAATTTCGAACAAAAGAAATATTTATATATAACTAATATTTCCTGCCGCACCTTTTCTTACAAAGGCCTGCTTATGCCCGGGCAGTTGGCCAATTTCTTCCTTGACCTTAAAGACGAAAGCATACAAAGCGCTTTGTGCCTGGTGCATTCCCGTTATTCAACTAATACCTTTCCCACCTGGGACCTGGCTCAGCCATTCAGATTTTTAGCTCATAACGGAGAAATCAATACTTTACGCGGAAATATTAACGGGGTAAGAGCAAGAGAAAGATTGTTGGCCAGCGAGTTATTCGGCATGGATATCGAAAAACTAAAACCGGTTATTGTAGAAGGCGGAAGCGATTCGGCTGCCCTGGATAATTTTTTTGAACTGTTAGTCCTTTCCGGAAGGCCGCTCCAGCAGGCGATGATGATGCTTATGCCAGCGGCCTGGGAGCATGATAAATTAATGAGCAAGGAACTTAGGGATTTTTATAAATACCACGCTTGTTTTATGGAGCCTTGGGATGGGCCTGCGGCTGTAGCGTTTACAGACGGAAGTAATATTGCAGCAGCTTTAGACAGAAACGGACTTCGTCCGGCCCGCTATATTGTAACCAAAAACGATTTTTGTGTGATGGCATCGGAGGTAGGCGTATTAGATATAGCTCCTGAAGAGATTAAAATTTCCGGCAGGCTTGAACCGGGCAAGATGTTTTTCATTGATACTAAATCGGGTTATATTGTGGAAGATTTCGCTATCAAGAAAAATGTATCTGTATTTAAGCCCTATGGCCAGTGGCTGGAAAAAAACCTGGTTGATTTCGATAAGATCGCCGATAGCGGCCAATCAGGCAATTTAACCGGGGATTTGATTGCCTATTTTAAGGCTTTTGGTTATTCGCGGGAAGATTTTAAAATGATACTGGCGCCTATGGCAGAAGAAGGCAAAGAGCCGATAGGCTCCATGGGCAATGACTGCCCGCATGCCTTTTTATCAAAAGAACCCCAGCTGCTTTACAATTATTTTAAACAGCTGTTTGCTCAGGTGACTAATCCGGCTATAGATTCAATAAGAGAAAAGAATGTAATGAGCCTGGAAAGTTTTATTGGCCCTGAGAAAAATATCCTAAAAGAGACCGCAGAACATTGCCATAAACTTGAGATAAAAAATCCTATATTAACTAATGAGGAGCTTCAGAAAGTCCGGGATATAAGCATAAACTCGTTTAAGACAAAAACTATCTACACTTTCTTTGACGCCAAAAGCGGTCAGGAAGGCTTCTTAAGGGCAATAGAGAGGATCTGTTCGGAAGCCGAATACGCCATTGAAATGGGTTATTCTTTTATAATTCTTTGCGACCGCGGAGTTGATGAAAACAATATTGCTTTACCTGCGCTGTTAGCAATCAGTGCTGTCCATCATTATCTTGTGCGCAAAACTATCCGTTCGCAGGTATCTTTAATCGTCGAGAGCGCAGAGCCCAGAGAGGTCCATCATTTTGTGCTTTTGTTTGGCTATGGGGCTGACTGCATAAACCCTTATTTAGCTTATGAAGCCCTTGATTATCTTGTAAAGAACAAACAGCTGTCTGTCTTGCCTAAGAAGGCTAAGGCCAACTATCATAAAGCTTTAACCGATGGGGTCTTAAAAATACTCTCGAAAATGGGGATATCTACCTTAAGAAGCTACAGGGGAGCTCAAATATTCGAAGCCCTGGGATTGGAAGCTGATTTTATCCAAAAATACTTTACCGGAACTGTTTCCAGAATCGGCGGAGTCGGCCTCGAAGGAATAGTCGCCGAAACTATCGAAAGGCATTATCAGGCTTATAAGGAAAGCATCATCAATAAAGAGATTCTGCCAAGCGGCGGTATTTACCAGTGGAAAAAAGACGGTGAATTCCATCTCTGGAACCCGGATACTATCGCTTCGCTTCAGGATGCTGCGCGCAATAATGATTATGAAAAATATAAAGTATTCGCCCGGCTGATCAATGACCAGTCCTTTAACCCGACTACCTTAAGGAGCCTGCTTAAATTAAAGAAAGTTTCTCCTGTCCCTATAGAGGAAGTGGAACCGGCAAAAGATATTATGCGCCGGTTCGTAACCGGGGCGATGAGTTTTGGTTCGATAAGCGGCCTTGCCCACGAAACTATCGCTATTGCTATGAACCGGATAGGCGGTAAATCAAATACAGGAGAAGGCGGAGAGGATCCTAACCGGTTTATCTGTTTGCCCAGCGGAGACTCAAGAAGAAGCGCCATAAAACAGGTTGCTTCGGGAAGGTTCGGAGTGACTGCCAATTACCTGGTTAATGCCGATGAAATCCAGATAAAAATTGCTCAGGGGGCTAAACCAGGTGAAGGAGGGCAGTTGCCCGGGCATAAGGTAAGCCAGATAATTGCCCGCACAAGGTATACTACGGCAGGGGTTACTTTGATATCTCCTCCTCCGCATCACGATATTTATTCGATCGAAGACCTGGCTCAGCTTATTTTTGACTTAAAAAATGTCAATCCTTATGCTCGGATCAGCGTAAAATTAGTTTCTGAAATAGGGGTAGGTACAATTGCTGTTGGAGTTGCTAAAGGACATGCTGATATGATTCTGATTTCGGGAGGAGACGGAGGAACAGGGGCCTCGCCCAGAAGTTCGATCAGGCATGCTGGGCTACCGTGGGAATTGGGGCTTTCCGAAACTCATCAGGCATTACTGCTTAATAATTTGCGTTCCAGAGTGTTTCTTCAAACTGACGGGCAGATGCGTACCGGCCGGGATGTCGCTATAGCCGCTTTATTAGGGGCGCAGGAGTTTGGATTTTGCAGCGCAGTATTGGTGGTAATCGGCTGTGTCATGTTAAGGCACTGCCATCTTAATAACTGTTCTGTCGGAGTAGCTACTCAAGATGATATTTTACAAAAAAGGTTTAGAGGAAAATCAGAGCACATAGTAAATTATTTTAATTTTGTTACGGAAGAATTGCGGTCAGTTATGGCTGAACTCGGAATGCGGACCGTGGAAGAAATGGTCGGCAGGGTTGATCTGTTGGAATTTGACAGCGAAATTATTCCTTCTAAGGCCAAGGGAATCGATTATTCGAATATCCTTTATGCGCCGCCAAAACCGGAAGAAGATGACAAAACCGACGTTGAAAAGAACGCTCAGCTTGATGCTGTTTTGGATAGAAAACTTATAAAATTGAGCCAGGAATCAATCTCGGAAAATAAACCTGTTGTGATTCAAATGGAAATAAAGAATACCGACAGGGCGACAGGCGCTATGCTTAGCGGAGAGATCTGCCGTAAATGCGGCGATGGGGTATTATTGGAAGATACTATTAAAGTTAAGTTTACCGGTACCGCCGGGCAGAGTTTCGGCGCCTTTTTAGTAAAAGGGGTGACCTTTGAATTAGAGGGAATGGCCAACGATTATGTCGGCAAAGGTATTTCCGGCGGTAAGATTATTGTCTATCCGGGCAAGAATTCAACATATCAAGCGGATAAAAACATCATTATGGGTAATACCACTTTTTACGGCGCTATTTCCGGAGAGGCTTACGTCAGCGGAGTTGCAGGTGAGAGGTTTTGCGTGAGAAACTCCGGTTTATATGCTGTGGTTGAAGGCGTAGGAGAGCATGGCTGCGAATATATGACCGGGGGAAGAGTTTTGGTATTAGGCAGAACAGGTATAAATTTTGCAGCTGGAATGAGCGGCGGGATCGCCTATATATATGACGAAGACAATTCTTTCGACAATAAATGCAATCAAGATATGGTGGAGCTTGAAAAGGCCAAGGAAGAAGACAGGGATACAATCTATTATTTACTGCACAATCATTTTAAATACACTAAAAGCTTAAAAGCGAAAAAAGTACTTGATAATATGCACGCAGAATTTAAAAAGTTCGTCAGAGTTATGCCGCTCGAATATAAGCGCATCTTGGAAGGGGTAAAAATAGATGGGTGATGCAAAAGGTTTTTTAAAATTAGCCAGGCAATCAAACCAATACCGGCCGGTTTGCGAGCGGATCAAGGATTTTAAAGAAGCTGCTAAAATTCCGCAGCCTGAGCAGTCGCAGGAACAGGCCTCACGGTGTATGGATTGTTCGACTCCTTTTTGTCATTCTGCCTGTCCGATAGGCAACTATATTCCTGAGTGGAACGATTTTATGTTCAGAAATAATTGGAAAGAAGCGGTGGAGCTTTTGGAAAGTACAAATAATTTTCCTGAAATTACAGGCAGGTTGTGCCCGGCGCTTTGTGAATTTGCCTGCGTTTTGGGTTTAAATGATGATGCTGTTACGATAAGAGAGAATGAATTGGCAATAGCCGAGTTTGGTTTTAAGAGTGGGTTAATAAAGCCAAAAGTTATAATTAAGAGGACCGATAAGAAAATAGCGATTATCGGTTCAGGGCCGGCAGGCCTTTCTTGCGCGGCCCAACTTAACCGGGCAGGGCATAAAGTAATTGTTTTTGAAAAAGACAAATTGCCCGGAGGAATATTGCGATATGGCATACCCGATTTCAAGCTTGAGAAGAATATTGTCGACCGCAGGATAGAGATATTGAAAAAAGAGGGTATTGAGTTTAAGACCGATACTAATGCAGGGATTGATTACCCGGCTAAAAAACTTCTAAAAGATTTTGATGCGGTTTGTCTGGCGGGCGGCTCCGGTGAACCTAGGGATATAAAAATAGAAGGCCGAGAAGCAGAAGGGATCCATTTTGCTATGGAATATCTGGTCCAGGCAAATAAGCTTGTTTCTAAAGAGCCATTAACCAAAGATAGAATAATCGATGCTAAAGGTAAAAAAGTGGTAGTAATCGGCGGAGGGGATACCGGGGCAGATTGTGTAGGCACTGCCAATAGGCAGGGTGCGTCTTGTGTGACCCAGATCGAAGTTTTATCCCAACCTGCTAATTGCAGGACCGAGAACCAGCCCTGGCCTACATATCCGCTATTGTTAAAGACAACTTCCAGCCATGAAGAAGGAGCAGAGCGGTTATGGGCTATACTGACTAAACGTTTTATTCAAAAGCAAGGCCGGCTAACGGGTATTTCCTGTGTAAGGGTGCAATTCGAAAGTGTTAAAGGTAAGGCTTGCCCTGTAATGAAAGAGGTCCCCGGAAGTGAGTTTGAAATCGAGGCGGATCTGGCAATCATAGCTGTAGGTTTTTTACATCCTGAACATTCAAAACTTTTAAAAGATTTAGACGTAGAATTAGATGAGCGGGGAAACGTAAAAACCGATTCATTCTTTATGACTTCGGTTAAGAAGGTATTTTCGGCAGGAGATATGAGGCGTGGCCAGTCACTAGTGGTTTGGGCAATTTCCGAAGGCCGACGCGCCGCCTACAAAATAGATAAATATTTAATGGGTAAAAGCGATCTTACGCTAATTTAAAGGAGCCAAAGATGATATCGACAGGCATAAGTGGTTTGGATGAGATAATCACCGGTTTAAGGAGCGGGGACAATGTAGTCTGGCAGATTGATGATATAAATGACTATATCGACCTGGTGAAGCCTTTTGTGCAAGCCGCGCTTAAAGATAAGAGAAAGGTCGTATACATAAGGTTTGCCCAGCATAAGGATCTGCTTAAGCCGTCGAAGGATATCAAGCGTTATGAATTAAATGCCCATGCGGGATTTGAGACCTTCACCACCAAGGTCAACAATATTATTACCCAGGAAGGTGAAGGTGCTTATTATGTGTTCGATTGTCTTTCGGACCTTCTTTTAGCCTGGGCTACCGACCTGATGATTGGGGACTTTTTCATGGTCACCTGCCCGTATCTTTTCGAACTTAAAACTATCACTTATTTTTCGATATTACGCAATCACCATTCTTTTAAATCAATAGCCCGTATAAGAGAAACAACCCAGCTGCTCCTGGATGTATATCATTGCGGGGGAAGTTCCTATATCCACCCTTTAAAGGTTTGGAACCGGTATTCACCGAC
>JAQTTI010000113.1 GCA_028710845.1 Candidatus Omnitrophota bacterium
TACAAAACTCATAAACAGAATAAAAACTAAAAGCCGAAATCCTGGTCTGACAAAAATCTTAGGTAACGCCCTGTTAAAGCTTATTTTCGATAAAACAATATCCAGGAAAGCACCTCGCGGGCAAAGGTTAGTACACCAGTATCTGCCTGCAAAAAACGACAGAATCAAGAAAAAGACCATCATTGCCAAAACAAGATATCCGAGTAACGGATTAAATAACCCGCCGATTAAAATAAACGGTAAAAACCAGATTGTTATTAATTGCGTCTTTTTCATTCGTACATAACCTGGTTATCATAAGCCTCCATCGAAAACGGCTTAAAACCTTTAGTGCGCTCAATATCTTCATAAGAAAGAACCACCCATTTTTTATTTTCACCTATGCTGAATATGCCCTGGTAAACTTGTTTTCCCGAGCCGGTTTTAGCAGATAACACATGTTCGCCTGGCTCAACATAAAAAAAGAATACTTCGTGGGGAGCGATCCCTAAATTAGGTCCCTTTATTGCATTAAACTCCTGATTAACGGCGATCTTATCGTCAATTAATACCATTAAGCTGACTTTTTCTTCGGTTACTATATGAAGTTCAAGATTACCTTCCAAATCTTGCGAAAGGACCTCCCTGACTACCTGCTCCTCGGCATAGGAATTCATTACGATTAAAAAGAAAAAATAAATGATTAAGAGTTTTCGCATTTAATTAAGCATCCGTTTAAAAGCAGCCTACCTTTGAGACTATTATACCTCAGGTTTGCTAATCTAGATAAACTTTTTAAGGTTAGTTGTTTTAAAATTCGATAAAAGGCCGGGAACTTTCGCGGATAAAATGGGCAAGTTTTTGCTGAGTTTCGAAATCTATACCGGTAAAAGATACGCCGATCCGATATTCGTTCTCATAAGAAACACAGGAGAGCACCTTGGCTTTAACTTCAACTGGTATGGCCAGATTACTGCAAATTCCATTTTTGGCGGCAAAAATAATGAATTTGAGGGCTAAATAGGAAAAGGCGGGAATTTTATAAGCACTTGAAAAAGCCATGCCTAAAAGGCTGATATCAAGCGTAACCGCCTGGCGTTCGCAGTTTCCAAGCATATTGCAAACTTCATCCGGACGCAAACCCTTATACCAGACCCCTAAATTAAGGCAGAGCCTCTGAAACCTTCTGCGGTCTTTACCCCAGTTGCGGTTGTACATAGCCCCCTCAAAAATAAAAAACCACGGCCAAAAACCAAACTTTTATCCACCGTGGCCGTGGTTAAACTTGCAACGAAGTAAGTATACACTATAAAAAAGCTTTTTTCAAGGGCAGGGCAAAAATATTTTTTTCCGGCAGGATATTAATTTAGCGGACCTGAATCTCCCAGGAAATTAACTTATCCTGGGCGCTTAAATTAAGCAGAATTAACTCTCCTCCTGTAGGTTTACGATACATACAGGTTTCCCTGATTTCATCCCGCCCATCAGCAGGCCTGCATAAAGTTGGCTCACCGTAGCGAGCGTAAATTATCTGTTTTTTTGTTTGTTTATTCAAATTGCCATTATCGATATCTGTTTTTAGCCTTTTATATAGCTTTTCTTCTCTATTTATTTCGGCCTGCATATCTTTCTGGCTCTCCTCCAAGCTCCTCATAAACATAACTTCATCTAAATGAGACAGATACACACAACCCGAGAGAAAAACCATGGTTAAGCTTAAAGAAAACAGATAAAAATAGAGAAATTTATTTTTCATAGAGAATGATTATTTTATGGTAGGTAAAACCGGATCACCTTCAAAAGTATCTCCAAAACCTGTCAAGCTAAGCTCAAGCGGCACAAACCCTTCTATAGCCTTAGCCTCATGAGGGTCGCCCATACTTACTCTTTTAATATCCAAACCGGCGCTAATTACAAAATCATAGACCACCTCGGCCCTACCCATTGCTAAAGCTGCCAGCGCTACCTTATCGGCTTTACCTTCCTCGATAACTTGGCGCTTGATTTCAGCGTTAAGCTTCTCTTCATCATAAATCCCCTCTTTAGAGCGATAAGAGCCGGTAAGCCTCCAAAGCGCCCTGATCCCAAACCGGCGCTGATATAACTCCTGATAGACCCAGGCATCCTTGCGGGTTGAATCGCTCCTTAAAACCCGGAAATCATTATTAAATACATCGGTTTTTATCGCTTTCCAATCTACCTGATTATCATAACTTCCGCTTATCTTAAGATTAAGATTAGGCCTGTCGTTTAAGGCTTTAATAATAAGGTTCAACTTTTCTTTTTCACTATCCGCCAAATCGGTCTTTCCGGGTAAAAAGCGTATTGAGCCCAACTCTTCGCTGGCATTCTCTACTCCTGCGATCGAACCCAAAAAGCTAAAGGGCTTGGTTACTAGATTCATAAAAAAATTCTTTAAAAATTGGCCAATAAGGTGAGTATAATGAAAATCCGGCTTGCTCATATCTCCGGTCACAGGCAGATTTATTTTAATTTTATTCTGGGTATCTTCCAGTAAGGCTAAAGCCAGTCCATAAGGCAGATGGATTACATCTTTACTTTCCA
>JAQTTI010000037.1 GCA_028710845.1 Candidatus Omnitrophota bacterium
CTGCCCGTCAAAGTCATGCCACTGGCTGCTTTATGGCCCCCTCCGCCAAAAGATGAAGCGATCTTGTTTACATCAACTTTACCTTGGCTCCTTAAATTAACCCGCACCTGCTTTGAGCCGGAGATCTCTTTCAATAATACGACCACCTGGACGCCTTTAATTAGGCGGCCGAAATTTAAAAGCTGATCAGCCAGATCGATTGAAAGCTTTACGGTTTTAACAGTTTCCTGCCTTATCTGAAAACAGGCGATCTTGTTTTTAGAATAAAATTTTATTTTCGTCAGAAGCTTGAGCAGTACTTTTATATCACTCAGCGGTATGCTCTCATAGGTCTTTCGATAAACCTCGGCAGTATTTATCCCTGATTTTAATAACTGGCTGGCCGCCTCGAAAGTAGAGCTGGAGGTGCTGGAATAACGGAATGATCCCGTATCAGTCATTATCCCCGTGTATATCGAAAGCGCCGCCTCTTTATCTATCTTTACCCCTAACTTTTTATATAACCTGTAAACCATCTCCGAACACGAAGATGCTTCCGGGTCAACCCAGTTAATATCGCCAAAGCGCCGGTTACTGATATGATGGTCGATATTTATTACCGGCTTATCTTTATTTAACTTATAAACGTCACCGGTCCTATCTAAATCCGCACAATCTAAAGCTACAAAACAATCAAATTTGAACTTTTTAGAATCCTTGTTTAAAAGGTGGATTAACCCTTTAGGGCAAATAAAATCATAACCATACGGAATCTTATCTTCATTTATAATAACACCTTTCTTACCGAGCTTTTCAACAAGCCGGTAAAAACCGATTTCAGAACCCAGGGCATCTCCTTCCGGATTAGTATGAACGGTAATTAGAAAATTATCGTATTTCACTAATGCTTTACATATATCATTTATGCTCATCTTGCTCCTTTATTTTATTTAATACCTCTTCGATTTTAACGCTGTATTCGCTGGAACGGTCTTCTTTAAAAGTAAGCTCGGTAGCAAACCGTAAATTTATCCTGGTTGCCACCAGGCTGCGGATAAACCCCAAAGCAGAATCCAGGGCCAGTTTCGTTTTTTCATGCTCTTCTTCTTTACCTAATACGCTGTAAAATATCCTAGCGTTTCTTAAGTCTTTTGAAAGCTCTACCTTGGTAATAGTAACAAACCCTATCCTGGGGTCCTTAAGCTCATCATGAATGATAGTGCTAACTTCTTTTTTTATTGCTTCTTCTACCCTCTCTTGCCTGGACATGACAATCTCCGTTTCTATTTTTATAATTGCTTTGTTAATTGTTTGATTAAATCTAACTCCTGCTCCAAGCTTTTTACCTGGCCGTTAAGCTTGGCTTCAAGTACTCTGGAAAAAATCTTTTGGTATTTCGGCCCCGGGATTATCCCTAGGTCCGCTAAGTCTTTACCTGAAATAAAAAGCCGCATGCCGTTATAAACTTCGAAGAAATTACCGATATTTTCTTTAACGTTTTTATCCACAGAAGAAGCCCTTAATAAAATAATCGTTTCATAGCTTAATGGTTCCAGCTGGTTAAAAATCTTGACCGGTAAGACCTTTTTTCTGCCTAATGACTCAATCAGACTTTTGTTGAATCTAATAAAGCTTTCAATCCTCTTTTCCTCTCCTTTACGCAGCCCGAATTGTACAGAAACAGACTCAATTTCGGAAACGGTCAAATCTTTAAGCAGAGCTGTAAAATATATAAGCCATGAATCAAGCCGCCGGTAACCAGGAAATTTGCTGTTAAACCAGGCGATTTCTTTATCTATCGATTTAAATAAATCATAAGTCTTTTTTGTTGCTTTTAATTTTTTATGTATAAATGACAAAGGGCAAAGGCTGACTAACCGCCTGGTTTGTTTTAGGGGCCGGTGCTCTTTTAACATTAATATCAGTTCATCCCTTATTCTATGCGGGCTTACTTTATCCAAATAGCCGTTCTTTAGCGCATCCTTTAAAAGATAAAGCGTCTTTGGCTCAATTTTAAAGTTAAAACGCTGCTCAAAACGGATAGCCCTCAATATACGGGTGGGATCATCCTGAAAACTTAAATCATGTAAAACGCGGATATTGCCTTTTAATAAATCCTGTCTTCCGCCAAAAGGATCAATCAGCTTATGGTCACGAATATCGCTTATACACACCGCCATGGCATTAATCGTAAAATCCCTTCTTAAAAGGTCGTCCTGCAAAGAACCGCATCTTACTATAGGCAAGGAAGCGCAACTGGGGTATTTTTCCTTCCTGGCTGAAGCTATATCAATTTTAAAAAAACCGGATAAAAGAAGCGTGGCAGTACCAAAGCGTTCATGAATGGTAAGTTCCGATTTTAATTTTTCCGACAAATTTTGGGCAAAAATAATCCCGCTACCTTCAACGGTAATATCCAGGTCGACGCAGCAGTTCAGGTTACTGAAATTAGGCGAAAGAGTATCGGTATATTTAAAATCTAAAAGCAGGTCGCGTACAAAACCGCCGACCAAATAAGCCGGCATTTTAAGCTCCTGAGAAACCTCAAAAGCAAAAGAAATTATTTCTTTTAATTCATTAGGAAGTTTTTCTAAATAATCTTTCATTTTTTAAGGGCGTGGATGAAACATTTTATGTACGGTTTTGAGCCTGTCTTTATCAATATGTGTATAAATCTGGGTCGTGGAGATATTGGAGTGGCCAAGCATCTCCTGCACGGAACGAAGGTCTGCTCCTCTTTCCAATAAATGGGTCGCAAACGAATGCCTTAAAGTATGCACTTTAATCGGTTTTTTAATTTTAGCTTCCAGGGCATAGCGTTTAATCAATTTCCACACTGATTGCCGTGACAACTTAGCTCCCGAACGGCTGATAAAAAGATGCTCGCTGGTTTTATTCTTCAAAAAGTGCGGGCGGCTAAATTCAAGGTAGCGGGAAATACTTTTAATTGCTTTTTTGCCTAAAGGGATAATCCTTTCCTTGTTCCCTTTTCCTATACAGCGTAAAAATCCTATGTTCAAATTTACATTATTTGTTTTAAGGTCTGTGGATTCAGATACCCGCATTCCTGTTGCATACAGGGTCTCCAATATCGCCTTATCTCTTGCCCCCTGACGGTCGCTGGAATTCGGCTGGCTTATCAATGCCTCTACTTCATTCAAAGAAAGGGTATCCGGTACTTTTTTCCACAATTTCGGCGAATCTATTAAAATGGTAGGGTCATTCTTCAAAACCCTCTCCCTGCTTAAAAACCGGTGAAACATGCGGATAGCAGCAAGCCTTCTTGAAATACTGGAAGGGGATATTCCTTTATTTTTCTCAAAAATCATAAATTCAACTATATCGTCTTTGCCTACCCTGGAAAGTGCAGCAATTCCCCGCTGGTTAAGAAAATCAAGGTAAATATTCAAATCCTGGCGATAAGAAATGGTTGTGTTCCTCGACAACCCTCTTTCCACCGAAAGATAATCTAAAAATGAATCAATAAGTTCTTTCATTAGAAAAAATCGTTTATTTTTTCTTTTCCTATTGAAGTAGGCTCTCCGTGGCCGGGATAAACTTTTGTGCCAGGCGGTAAAACGAACAATTTTTCTTTAATTGATATTTCAAGGGCCTGCTTACTGCCTCCCGGTAAATCATAACGGCCAATTCCCTGGCAAAACAAAGTATCCCCCGTAAAAATTATATCAGTTTCCGGCTTTTTCATATATAGCCCTATGCCTCCCAAAGTATGCCCGGGCAGGTGGATTACTTCTAGTTCAAGACAATCAAATTTAATAACCTGCTTGTCCTGCAGTATTTTGATCCTAGAACGGACTTTATAAGCCTGCCAATAAAGAGCAGAAAGATTCTTGCCGGCATCTGCAAGCATCGCCAAATCTTCTTTGTGTACGTATACATCGGCCCCAAAATCATCATCGCAGCCGATATGGTCATAATGGCCATGGGTATTAATCACCATTGCCGGTTTCAAATTATATTTATTTAAGACTGTTTTTATCTTCCCGGCTTCATCTCCCGGATCGATAATAACAGCCTCCTTTCCTTGGCCGCAGGCAAGTATATAACAATTAACTCGCATTGGCCCGACAATAACAGTTTCGAATATCATTTTAAATAATTCTTTACTTTGGGGTAAATAAATCCCTCTTGTATATTCGCCTTAATTCGTTCAGCGGACTGGGAGTTCCAAGCATCCCTTGAGCCGTAAGTGTCACTTTTTAAATTTGTGATAAGGCCGGTCAACTGGGAAATAACGGAATCAAAATTTTTCTGCGCTTCCGGAACTAAAAGCATTTTCATGTTAACCAGGTTCTTTAATGTTTCCTGGGCACAATCCAGTTTTTTCTTAAGGCTGGCTTTGTTATTCAGGGCGTTGATTAATTCATCGTGCCATGATTTCCAGTAAATAAAATACTGGCGGTAAAGCTCTCCCGTAGTCATATCCGGCCCTTTATATTCTTCGGGGGCAAGGACCATTTCCACCGCATCGGCCTTTTTAGGCTTACGGGTAAATTTCCGGGCAAAAGATTCACAGCCGCTTAAATTAATTAATAAAACAAGAAACAGAATAAAGCCGCATAATTTTTCTAAAAACATCGCCTCTCCTTCTTTTACAAAGAATCGATTAAACTAAAGAATTCTTTCTCGGTTATAATTCTAACTCCGAGCTCTTTTGCTTTATTGAATTTTGTACCGCTGTTCTCTCCGGCAACCAAAAAATCGGTTTTTTTACTTACCGATGAGGAAGCCGAACCCCCGGATCTACGCACCAACCCTTCTGCTTCCCGGCGGCTTAATTTGCTCAACTCTCCCGTAAAAACAACGGTCTTCCCGGTTAGTTTATTCATTTTTATCTTTGCCTGAACACTACGCAGTTTAAGCCCGGACTTTTCAAGTTCTGCGATTAACTTTTTGTTCTGCTTAAGACTGAAATAATCTACGATCGATTCGGCCATAACCGGTCCTATTTCCGGAATATTCATCAGATCACCGGTTGTTGCCTGCATAAGCTTACGAATATCTCCAAACTTTTGAGCCAAGGTATAAGCTGCCTTCTGGCCTACATGACGGATGCCTAAAGCGAAGATTAAACGTTCAAGCGGCCGGTTTTTACTTTTCTCTATTGCTGATAACAGGTTATTGGCTTTCTTTTCTTTGAATAATTCCAGCTTCAACAGATCTTCATATTTAAGCTTGTAAATACCTTCAATGCTGTTCAATAATTCTAATTTTACCAGGTTATCGATCACAGCCTCACCCAGGCTTTCGATATCCATGGCATCGCGGCTGCCAAAATGCAAAAGTTTCCGTTCCAGCTGGGCCGGGCAATCCGAATTAATACAGCGGTAAGCCACATCTTCCTCTTTTTCTTTAACGATTTTTTCACCGCAGGCCGGGCATTCTTCGGGCTTTCTATAAGCAGTCCTGCCTTTTTGCTCGACCACTTTTATAACTTTAGGGATTACATCTCCTGCCCGCTCGATAAGAACGCGGTCTCCTATCCTTAAACCAAGCCTTTCGATTTCATCGAAATTATGCAAAGTCGCATTGCTTATGACAACGCCGGAACATTCAACAGGTTTTAACTGGGCGGTGGGAGTAATCACTCCGGTACGGCCGACATTGACCTTAATATCCAAGATCTCTGTAGTTGCCTGGCGCGCCGGAAATTTATAGGCTACAGCCCAGCGCGGGCTTTTAGCGGTAAATCCTAACACCTGCTGCTGCCTAAAATTATTTAACTTAATCACTATCCCATCTATCTCATAACTCGGCTTGTCCCGTAGTTCCTGCCATTTACTACAATAGGCAACCACCTCTTCAAAATTACGGCACAGCCTTGAATTTATATCGACCGGTATTCCCCAATCTTTAATTTTTTTTAGAAAACCCCATTGAGAAACACCTGCCTGGCCATGGTAGGCGCCCAGGGAATGAGCCAGAAATTTAAGCTGCCTTTTTGCAGTAATACTGCTGTCTAGTAATTTTAACGATCCGCTTGTAGCATTCCTGGGATTGGCGAATAAAGCCTCCCCTTCAATTAAACGGTCTTCGTTGACTTTTAAAAAATCCTTTTTGTCCATATACACTTCGCCCCGGACTTCCAAAAAATCAGGCAGGTTTTTTCCAAAAAGCACAAGCGGAATTGAACGAATCGTTTTTATATTAGGAGTTACATCTTCACCGGTAGTTCCATCACCCCGCGTAGCGCCCACATCTAACCTGCCTTTATTATAAGTCAAATTGGCGCTTACTCCGTCTATTTTAAGCTCGACAACATATTCATAATTTTCATTTCCTAAGCCCTTACGGACACGTTCATCCCAAAGCCTTAATTCATTAATAGAGTAAGTGTTGTCTAAAGAAAACATCCCCGCATTATGTTTTACCGTTTTAAAACCTTCGCTTATCCCGGAACTTAAACGCTGGGTGGGAGAATCATCGGTCTTAAAATTCGGGTACTTATCCTCGAGAGATCTTAGCTGCCTCAATAAATCATCATATTCTTTATCCGAAATAAGCGGCTGGCTCAAAACATAATAATGATAATCATGTTTTCTTATTCTCTCTTTTAACTGTTGAATTTTGTTTTTTATCTCGGCCAACATGCTATTCGAATTTTATCTTAAAATCCTTAAATTTCGAACCGGTAGGAAGCTCTTCTATAGCTGTATCTTCTATATAATTGGAAAACTTGGAACTAACTTGCTTAAGAAAATTGTCTAGCGAAACTTGGTTTCCTTCAATTATAACTTCGACCCGCGAATCTTTTAAATTTTTTACCCAGCCGGATACCTTTTCCTGGCTGGCTATTTCTAAAACAGTATAGCGAAACCCGATACCCTGGACTCGACCTGAATAAAAAATATGCAGTTGTTTTTCCATAAGCAGGCAAATCAAGCCTGGGCAAAGGAAGCTAAAAGAAAAAATGGAAAGGCGGAAAAATTAAATTATTTTTTGGCTAAAATCTCTTCTAAAACAGCTACCCTCTTTTTTAAAGCTTCATTTTCATTTATAACTTCCTTCAGGCCGGCAGCGAGAAAGCTAACGTATTCCGACAAAGAAAGGCCTTTTCTTGTGCTATCAACAATCTGACCCGGAGCATCTTCGGCAATTACACCTAAATTTAACCGTTGATCAGTAGAGCCCTTATACCTAAAATAAACCAAATTCATATTTTTGATTTGCTCTAAGATATTGCGGTAATCTTTAAAACCCAGGGGCGAAATATTTTCTTTAAAAATCCGGCTGCTGTAAGGTTTAAATTCTGCGGCCCATACCACAGGTTGGCTGACATCGGAGCCGCCAAGAGCATCCGCAAAATAGAAATTATTATTCTTATATCCGATAAAATCCTCAGAGATCCCGCGATGTCGAAAAAGGATAAAATTATCATTCACATAATATGACGGGTCCGGCCTAAATGGGCCTTCTCCGGCCCGGCCAGTGCCTACCTCAAGACCGCCATATACTAAAAATTTTCCGGAAGTCGGTAACATAGGATCTCCGGCGCCGCCGACTGCTGCAATACCTGAAACTAAAAAGTTCTCCCTAACCATAGCAGTACCGTTTACATCTAATTTTAAACCTGGCGAACTGGTGCCTATGCCTACGAGTCCTGCGGGATTTATGGTAATATCAGCGCTATTATCTGCACTGCTAAAATTAAGTTCATTGACCCCTGCGGCTACTCCGCTCCAGATCCTTCCCTTTTGCACCCCGTTGCTTGCCTGAAATATGATATCTCCCGGATCATTGGCAGTTGCTTTTAAAATAATATCTCCGCTCGTACCAATCTCAAGCCTTGCAGCAGGAGGATTTACTGTACCGGTTCCGATTCCAACATTGCCATTATTAATGATAACATTTCCCTGCGTTGCCTCAAGGGCATTACCGCGGAATGATGAAGCCCTTATACCGGGGCCATAATCACCTAAACCAGCTACTCCTATGCCATAATTATCTTCGGCTCCACCGGAAGCATCCCCGTATAAAGCCCAACAGACCGCAGAACCGCTACAAGTACCACGATAGGCAGAGCGTAATCCGGCATTAAAATATGAATTATCTGAATTCTCGAAATAACCCGTATAATAAAATGTGCGCCCATTACCATCGTCTGGTCTGACAGCTCTTAACGAAGCTCCCAGATTACCGTTATTATCAACTGCTGCCGGGCCAATACATAAAGGAGCGCTGGGAGTTGTAGTGCCGATACCGACATTACCTTCAACCACTAAATCAGCCAGATAGTCAATTTCGCCCCCATCGCCATCAGTTGTTTCCCAGGTAAAAGCAGCTCCGTCTATATAGTTATCGCCGATTGCAATCCTGGCCGCTCTTAGTTCGCGGTAGTTGCCGAACGGAGAAGGATAATAGGTGGTAATGGTAATGTCTTCGGCATAGACCAGAAAAGGCATCAAAAAAAAGACCAAAAGAAAAAAAATTTTCTTACCCACTAGAAACCTCCTTTAGTTGGTCGGGGCGACAGGACTTGAACCTGTGACCTCAGCGTCCCGAACGCTGCGCTCTACCAAGCTGAGCCACGCCCCGCCTAATTTATATTTAAAGACCATAGCAGTAAGATATTGCCGCTAAATAACTAATATCAAAGTATATCAGAAATTAAGGTGCAGTGCAATAACAGAAAGGATTATAAAATCGCCGATCTTTTGGCAAGGATATCAAATTCGATATTTAATTTTTCTGAAGTTTCTTTAAAACTTAAGGTAGTATTTTTCAGGGTATGAGGAATGATACCGACAGTAAACAGGTTGGAAATAGTTTTTACCAAGGTCAAACTTATTCCATCAACAGCTATAGAGCCTTTGGGGAGGCAATAACGGATAAATTCCGGCCCGACCGCAATATCAAACAGTATGCTTGCCTGCCGCAAATATCTCTTGCGGATAATACCCAAACAATCAATATGGCCGGTAACAAAATGGCCTGAAACTCTTGAACCTACTTTAAGACTGCGTTCAAGGTTAACTTTCTGTCCAGGCTTAAGCAAGCCGAGATTAGTAACCTTAAGGGTGTTATCCATAATCTCAAAAGCTATTGAGCTGTCTGTAAAGGAAATTACGGTAAGGCATACCCCGTTAACAGCAATACTGTCCCCGATTTTTGTTTCGGCCAACACCTTAAAAGCGCTAACCTCAAGTAAGGTAGCATTCGCTTTCCTTAAAATTCTTTTTACTAACCCTGTTTCTTCGACTATGCCGGTAAACATTATTTTATCTTGGCTTCGATTAATATTTCATCCCCCAACCACTTTAACTTTAGATCTTTTAATTTTATTGCCTGATCTATGCGCTTGATTCCGATACCCATTACCGAAGAGACAGCTTCTTTGCCACCGATAATCTTGGGGCTGATAAAGAATAAAATCCGGTCAACCAGGCCTTCATCAAAAAGCGAACCAATCAAGGTCCCTCCGCCTTCAACGATAATGTTGCTTATTCCAAGCTGGGCCAATTTCTTTAAAGCGTCGCGCAGGTTAATCTGCCCCGCCTTTTCCTTAACCTCTAAAATCTTGGCTTTGGCTGAAATTTTCTTCCGGTTTTCCGTCTCCTGCCCGGGGTTGCTGGGCAAAGTAATAATAATCACCTGGGCCTCGCCGGCAAAAATACTTGAATTTTCCGGGGTGCTTAAATTGCTGTCGACAATTATTTTTATCAGCTTTTTCTGGGAAAACCAAACGTTTAAACTGGG
>JAQTTI010000038.1 GCA_028710845.1 Candidatus Omnitrophota bacterium
ATAACCAATGCCTTTAATCTTCTCGATATCATGGACGGCTTGGCAGGCGGAGTGACTTTTATTGTAGCCAGCGCCTTTTTGCTGATCGGCTATTTTAATGCGGATTTAACCGCCCAGATTCTAAGCCTTATTTTGTGCGCTTCCAGCGCCGGGTTTTTATTTTTTAACCTTCCTCCGGCAAAGGTATATTTAGGTAATTCCGGCAGCCATTTTTTCGGTTTCTTTATCGCATCGCTGGCTTTAATTACCCAGTATGCATCCTCAAATAATGCTTTTGCTTTAGCCAGCCCAGTAATGATAGTGGGTTTGCCAGTTATAGATACGGTGTTACTCGTACTTTTCCGGCTGATTAAAAAAAGGCCGCCTTTTAAAAAAAGTAATGACCATATAGCTTTAAAAATAGGCTCTTTGGGGGTTTCGCCCCTTAAGACTATCCTGATTATGCATTTACTGGGCGCTATTTTTGCTGCTTGCGGAGTTGGATTATCCAGAGTAAACAATACCTTCGGAGCCGTTATTATTATTTGTGTTTTCTTGCTCAGCATAGGAATCTTTCTGAAATTTGTAAAGATTGAAACGAATGTCTAAAAAAATAGTTATTTTAGGTGGCGGACTATCGGGATTAAGCGCCGCCTGGCATTTAAAAGAAAAAGGGCTTAAGAGTGCCGTATATGAAAAGGAAGATAGCGTAGGGGGGCTTTGCCGTTCGAAAAAAAGCGGTAATTTTATTTTTGATTATGACGGCCACCTTTTGCATTTTCAAAACAACTATACTCTTGAACTGGTAACAAAATTACTCAAAGGTAATCTTGCCCGCCACGAAAGATGCGCCTGGATAAGCAATTTTGGGATTTTTAGCCGTTACCCTTTTCAAGCAAATCTGCATGCTCTACCGAAAAAAGTGGCGATTGAATGCCTCTGGGGTTTTTTGCGGGTTTGCAACACAAGGTCTTCCGGAGACGGAAAGAATTTCCTTAAATGGATAAATGCAAACCTGGGGCAGGGAATCGCGAAATATTTCATGATTCCCTATAATGAAAAATTCTGGACAGTCCCTTTAAACCAGATGGTTTGTTCTACCTGGACAGATAAATTTATACCTCAGGTATATCTTTACGACATAGTCAGCGGATTTTTCGGGACTAATGGCTCCGGCCTCGGTTATAACGCCTCTTTTTGGTACCCCAAAAGAGGCGGGATAGTCCAGTTGCCATTAGCTTTCGAGAAGCAATCCGGGCCAATCTTTAAGAACTGCCTTATAACCGGGATCGATCTTAAAAATAAGGAAATAACAATCAAGGACAAAGGAAAACAAAGGTTTGACAGGTTGATTTATACAATTCCTTTGCCGGAATTAGCTAGAATAGCCGGTCCGCTGCCCAAGAGAATAATTGAAAACCTTAATAAGCTACGCTGGAATTCGATTTTTAATCTAAACCTGGCGGTAGAAGGCAGGGTCCATCCCGGTAAGCATTGGGTTTATTTCCCTCAAAAAAATACTGTTTTTTTCAGGGCCGGTTTTTACCACAATTTTTCCGGTAGTAATGCGCCGGATAGAAAAAGTTCTTTATATACAGAGGTTTCATATTCCAAAGATAAACCGATCAATAAAAAAACTGTCATTAAGCGGATTTTAGACGGCCTTCACTCGAAAAATATCATCGGCAGAAAGAACAAAATCCTGGCTATGGATCAAAATGATATAGATTACGGGTACCCGATTTATGATAGTAACTACCTCAGGGCAACCGCGGAAATTAAGGAATTTTTAGCTGCCAAGGATATAATTGCCTGCGGCCGCTATGGTTCATGGAAATATATGTCGATGGAGGATTCTATCTTAGACGGAAAACTGGCTGCTTCCAAGATCTTAAAAAAATGCTCAAAAGATTAAAACAATTATATATATACCGGCAGACTTTATGGGATATGTCTTTAAAGCAGGTAAAAGCCAGGTATACGGCTTCCTTTCTGGGTATCTTTTGGGCGGTGATCAATCCGCTTTTAATTATGTCGGCCATAAGTTTTGTTTTTGCAGTGATTTTCAAAATCGAAATAAAAAACTTCGCTTTATTTATACTCGCCGGTATCTATCCCTGGCTATTTTTTTCTTCCGTCTTATCCGAATCGGCAGGAGTGATCCTTAATCAACAAACTATCCTCCGCCAATTTAACCTGCCCCGTGAAATTCTCCCTTTAAGTCTTTCTTTAGCCGGCTTTTTTAATTTTCTTGGCGGGTGGCTAGTAGTTTACCCGGTTTTTTTATTTTTCAACCCTCATATAATTTACCTCTTGCCGTTATTGATACTTGTTTTAGCGCTTAATTTCATATTCCTTTGCGGCCTAAGTTTGATCCTGTCGGTTTTAAATATATTCTTCCGCGACCTTGAGCATATGCTGGGCACTTTATTAATGTTTTGGTTTTGGGTCACCCCGGTTTTTTATTCTATCGAAATGGTCCCTGAAAAATTCCGCTGGTTAACTAATCTAAATCCGATGTCTGCTTATATCGCTTATTATTGCGATGTTTTATACCGAGGCGTTATACCGCAGGAAGCTACATTTGTCAGGGTTTTCCTCTGGGCTTTGGTAAGCATATTGACAGGTTTTTTAATTTTTATCAGGCTCGAAAAAAAGATTTTAAAAAGGATATAACTAAATATGGACCGGATCGTATTTTGCGACCTTTGGGCAATGTACAGAATCAAATTTATCATTGAATCAAGGCCTAAGTGGGAGAACTTCTGGGCTTTAAAAGGGATTAATTTTAAAGTAGGGCAAGGCGAAGTTGTCGGGATAATCGGTGAGAACGGTGCAGGTAAATCGACTATCTTAAAAATAATCGCCGGCATGATATCTTGCGATCGGGGGCAAGTCCAGGTGACGGGGAGGATCTCGGGCCTTTTAGAGTTAGGGGCTGGTTTTCAGCCGGAACTGACGGGCTGCGAAAATGTTTATTTGATTGCCGGGTTGTTCGGGTTAAGCAGGCTTGAGGTTGAATCAATATATGAAGAGATAGTAAGTTTTGCCGGCATAGGTAAATTTATAAATGCCCCGGTTAAATGTTATTCTCAGGGCATGTTTGTAAGGCTTGCTTTTGCCATTGCCATAAATGTAAACTCCGATATTATTCTGATTGACGACACCTTGGCAGTGGGCGATGAGTATTTCCAGAAAAAATGTATTAAGAAGATTTTTGAGCTAAAAGACCAGGGCAAAACCATTCTTTTTGTTACTCATGATATGGAAGCCGCCCGTCGTTTGTGCCAGCGGGCTATTTTTCTTAAAGACGGCAAGATCGTAAAAGACGGCCCGGTCACCCAGGTTATTCCTTTATACGCCCAGACTTCCGGGGTAAAAGAAGGAGTGGGCATCCTAAAAAGCGGAGATTTAAGCATTATTTTCAATAATGGGCGCCTGTTATTTAATTGGAAAAACCGCTTGTTAACTCCGGGATTAGGGGGACATACTATTCTGGGAATTATGAATAAGCAGTATAATTCCACCCAGGCAGATTGGCTGGTTGAAAAGCAGGATGATGAAAAAATTATTGCTAAGGGTAAGTTTAATCAGCTTAACGTCGAGCAAACCTGGAAAATCGAAATAGATAAAGACCTGGGTTTAAAGTGGGATATCGGGATTAAATCCGCCGATAAAGAGCAGGTTTCAGAATGCCAGGCCAATATCATGCTTGCTAAAGAATATGGCAGCTGGTCTACCGGAATAGAAAAGGGCGATTTTCCGCTCGCCGAACAGACAAATAAGTCTTGGCAGTATCTTTTAGGGGATAAGATTTTCAGGAAAGTAATCGGAGTAGATATGGCAGCCGGCCCGGATTTTTCCCTTCCTTCCTTGTTTTTCGAAAGGTCATCAAGCCTTGAGCCGAATTCCCCGCAGATCCTCAATACCGATTACCTTTTTAATTGCCGGATGCTGCAATACAAAATTTCCGGTTTGGATAACCTACTTACCTTTCAGCAAAACCCGGCCGATGTATTTTCAGGGAAGATTATTTTCGATGTTTTCGATAAGAAAAGCTATCTTGAACAGATTAACCAAGATTTTGTTCTGTCTTCCAAAGATACAAACCTGGTCTTTGCAAACGGAGAAGTGATGCTTTCGTATAAAGGATTAAATCTTACTAAAAACAGTCACTTAAATACCTCCATTAATATTGCGGGAAAATGGTATGATTCATCTTGCGCAAATTGGGAATTTAAGAGGCAAGCCGTTAATAAAATTATCGGATATGGTTTTTGGCAAGGCCTGCCTTTAAAACAGATTTGGGAGTTTGAAATTAATAAAGACGGCGACTTTTTCTGGAAGGTATGGCTTCAGGTCGAGAAAGCAGTCGATATACAGCAACAGCGTTTACAATTTATGTGCACAAGTAAATACAAGTATTTTTTTACTGATTACTCAGGCGGAGAATTTTCGGATAAATTTTTTGAAACAGAATCGGATATGCTGCAAAGATGCGTTTCCGCAGGGACGATCGGATTAAACGGGCAAGAACACAAATTACCTGTTTTAAATTTATCGTTTTCGCAAAACTCCGGAAATTTTGCCAAGATCCTTAATTCTGATTTTTACCACAAGGGGCGCATATTAAGGGTAGAAAAAATCGATCCGGAAGAAGAAACCATCCTTAAGCCCGGCAGATACAAATCCTTTGAAATAGAAACCCGGTTAGTAAATGCGGTGGGAGGCTGGCGAAAGAATAACCTTACCAAGGAGATCGAAAAGGGGAGGTTAAAGTTTATTTTTGACCGAGGGCAAGGGTTGATTTTCTGGGATGGCAGGGAACTTACCAAAAAGCTGGGTTTTTATACTTCTTTACGTTCCGGCGGCCGCTGGCATGATTCGGCCTCTTCGGCTGATTGGAAGATTGAAAGGCGGGATAATAGTTCGATTAGGGTAAGAGGAAAATGGTTGCATTTACCGATCTCCCAGGTATGGGAGTTAAATTTACCCGAAGAGGGGGTAATTGAATTCAATGTTTTTTTAGAAGCCAGCGACAGGATAGTTTTCGAACGTTTGCAGGCTAATCTTATGCTTTCGGAGCAATACACTAACTGGATGGCTAAAGAAACCAAAGGAGAATTTCCGGTTTTTACTGCAGATATAACAGATGATTGGCAGCAGGTTTACCGGGCTGATAGTAAATTTATCGGAGTCTTTTCGAAACCAGAAAAGATAGCCCTGCCCGAAATATTTCTTGCTCCCCTTTCTTTAAAAGCCGATTGGTTTTTAAATATTTTGAATTCGGATCTTTACCATCGGGGCAGGGTGCTTCAACTTTTAAATGCCAAAGATTCAGCTGTTGATCCGGGGCATTATCCTTATGCCCATGGCTTAATCAGTGTTGCTAAAAAAACCGATGCCTAAATTAAAAGCAAAATTTTTATTATTTATTTTTGCCTTATTTGTCTTAGCGGCCTTCATTTTTATGCAAGGCAAAAATTCCCTTGTTAATTTAGGCGAAGGTGATTGGCTCGTTGTTGCCGATTCCGGCTGGGCAGGAGCATCAAACGGGCAGGTTGTAAGGCCCGGGAACAATCTTTGGCCGGTAGAACTTAGGTACCAGCTGAAAGCAACGAAACCCTGGCCGTGGCCTGAGATCGATTTTTGGCTAAAATTTAAAAAGGCTTGCCATTTAAGCAATTATTCCGGCATAAAATTAGTAATAACCAGCCAGCAAAAAGATGAAATTTACGTTTATTTTATGGTAGAAGATCAAAATTTAAAAGTACTTAAGCCTCTGGCGCAAAAATGCCGCTTAAATGGTAAGCCGAATCAGGAAATTTTTCTTCTTTTTTCCGACTTCAGGATTCCCAAGGATTGGAGCGCGCGCACCCCCGGGTTTAACGGCGATTTTAAATGGGATAAAGTAAGCCGCTTGGGAATACACAAAAAAGGCAGCGATAAAGAAGAAGGAGAGATTCTGATCAACAAAATCCAGCTCTTTAACAATCCAAGATCAAAAGGAAGTAGAATAGAAAGGGCCAGGCCGCCAAGGCATTACACTTCCGATCTGACTCTAAAGCCCGGCAATTATGACAATGAAATTGTTATCTCTGATTCAGGTAATAATCCGATAGGCCCTTATTTTTATGGTGCAAACTGGGGTGTTTGGCTTGATCTGCCTGATAAAGAAAAAACTGCTTTTTTAAAACTAAAAGTTATCAGAGCCGGCGGTCCTTTTATGGATAGGTATGATTGGCGTAGATCAAAATTTACTTTTCCCGGAAACAGCCGAGAATTAGATATGGTTAACCTGGATGAGTTTGTTAAATATTGCCGTAATATAGGGGCTGAACCATTAATCCAGGTAAGCGCCCTGGGAGATAATGCCCAGGATAATGCAGCCGAGCTTTTGACATATCTTAATCAAGAAAAAGGGTATGGTATAAGATTCTTTGAGATAGGCAACGAGCCTTTTATTTGGCATGAAGTGCATTTTGACCGCCGTAATTATCCCTGCTCACTGGCCGAATATTTCGAGATATTTAAAAAAATATCCTTAGCGCTGAGGAGTGCGCAGGACAAGATTGACCCGAATTTAAAAATAAAAATCTTTGCACCCGCGATCGAAACATCTTGGTTTAACTGGAGCAGCCTTTCCGAAGAAGATGAGCAAAAACCGGTGCTAGGCCGATTTTTAAAGATGTGCAAAGATTTCGAAAAAAATAAAGAGTCTAACCCAAAAGGGATAAAGCTGATCGATGTTTTAAGTTTCCATCTTTTCCCTTCCTTTAAAGACAGCCCATCTTTAAAAGGCGAAGTTGATAGCTCGCTTATTTTGGAGTCGGTTCAAACATGGTGGAATCTAGATTATGTGAATAAATATGACAGCTCTTTGCCTTTGGGTAAGGCTAGCGGGGTTATCCCCGCGCTTAAAGATACAATAAGAAATAATTATCCTGGTATTGAGCTAGCGGTTACCGAATTTAATGTTGAATCTAAATCAATGGTTAACTTTGATCCTTTAACAAAAGCCCTCTATTTAGCCGACCTCTACGGAATCATGGCAAGATCGGGAGTAAATTATTTTATGCAGTTTTGTTTGAATTCTAGCGATCAGAATGCCGCGCTATTGGACGATATCGATAATATCACTCCTCTTTACTATCCCTTGGCTTTATTTGCCAGGTATTTTAACGGGAATATTTTAGATGTTAAGAACACTAATAGCGAAAGACTTAGCATCTATTCATGCGGCCGGCAAGACGACATAGTTATTATGGCAATAAATAAAGATAATTTTGCAAAAAAAGCGAGAATTTTATTAAAGGTTAAAGGTGAGTCTGATTTTAGTTTGTTTTTTCCGGCCATGAGTCTTACCTGTATAAGAATAGATAAAAATAACCCAAGTCAGAAAGCCGAATGCTGGGAATATGGAAGAGAACAGATTGATTGAGCTGTCGGTGGTCATTCCTACTTACAACAGGAAAAAATTCTTGAAAGAGTGCATAGATTCTCTTTTTAGCCAGGATTATCCGGTTGAAAAATTCGAGATTATTGTTGTCGACGATGGATCTAGCGATGGAACAGATTTAATGATGGCTTCTTTAGCCAAGAAGCACCCTAATATAGAATATTTACAAAGGAGCCATCAAGGGCCGGCTGCCGCCAGGAATGCGGGAATTAAGCGTTCGCGGGGTGAAATCATAGCTTTGACCGATAATGATTGTATACTCGAGAAAAATTGGGTTGCTAATATTCTAAGGGCCCATAAGTTGCATAAAGAGGCATTGGTAGTAGGAGGGTTAACCGAAGTCAATCCCCGTAATATCAAGGCTTCGGTAAGTCAGTCATTAAGTAATGGGGCAATGTCAGCCAGAATTAACAATAAAAAAGAATTTATTTTTTTTCCAACCTGCAATGTTTCTTTTAAAAAAGAATACCTTACCGATAATTTTAATGAATTATTTCCCTTGCCTGCGGGAGAAGATTTAGAATTTTTTTGGAGAGTTTTTAAAGGTGGAGGTAAATTTGTCTATGATGAAAGCATCAGGGTTTTCCATAACTGCCATCCTAATTTCAAATCTTTCCTGAAGCAGGCATATATGTATGGCAAGGGTAACTTTCTTGTTCAACACCTCCATAAGGACCATCCTTTATTAAAAGAAATATTTCCTCAAAATTTATATTCCTTTGTTTTGGGTACGGTCATTAATTTCTTAAAGATTCCGCGTTTTTCCTATCTTTTAGGGGCCAGATTGATCGCCTCCAGTCCAAATTTAAGCGGATATGAGAAATTTCAGGTTTATCTTTATTTTACCTTGCATAAAATAATGTATTTAGCCGGCAATGTTGCGGAATTCACAAGGGTAAAAAGATTTAAACAAACCGGATCAGGAAAAGAAAGCAAAATTATTAAAAAGCCCGAGCTGCTTATTTTAGACATAACCCATGAATGTAACCTAAAATGCAAGATTTGTGATATTTGGAAAACATCGTCATCGGAAAAAAATCTAGAATCCGAGTATGTTAAAAAAGCCCTTTTTGAGGCCAGTGAATTAAAAATAAAAGAAATTGCGCTTTCCGGAGGCGAGCCTTTATTAAGGAGCGATATATTCGAGATATTTGATTACGTAAAAAATATAGGGCTTAAAAATATAGGGCTTTTGACAAACGGAATACTTATTGAGCGCCATATAGAAAGGTTAAAAGCATATTTTATTGCAGGTATTGTATCGCCGGTCATCTCATTTGATTCTTTAAGGCCTGACCTTCACAACGATATAAGAAATAACGACCTGGCCTGGCAGACAACGAAAAACGCGTTAAACATCCTTTCTTGCTTAAAAAAAAGTTATCCCAAAATAAACTTTAATGTAATCACGATAATTTTAGGGCAGAATTTAGAAGAACTGCAGGAACTAACCAAATTCGTAAAATCTTTAAACGCCAATTCATTACAGTTCCAGCCGCTTTTAGCCAATAACCTGGACATGAAAGATAGGAAAAGTTCTCCTTTCTGGGTCCATAAAGATAGGCTACCGGTTCTTGATTCTGTTGTTGACGGCTTGATAGATTTTAAAAGAAAGAACCCTCAGTTTATCAAAAATTCCGAAAAAAACCTGTCCCTCATAAAGAAGTATTATCGCGCCAGCCTGACTAATCTCGACGCCAGTTGTCTCTCAGCTGCTAAGACCGTTTTAATCGCTAATCAAGGCGATTGCAGGACTTGTTTTTCAGGATA
>JAQTTI010000039.1 GCA_028710845.1 Candidatus Omnitrophota bacterium
GGTTACAGAAGACCCCACCTTAGTTTTTGACCTTTGCTCCCAGTTTGGGCGGATAAGGTCGGTGAAAGTCCAGCAGAGCCCGTAAGCCCATCCCTAACAAAAATCATCGTCGGATAATATTGTAAATTTTTTTTAGTTCGTTTACCGTACCTATCTTTTAATAACCCCTTGAAATAAATACCATTCCTTATATAATGAATTCGTAATCTAAATCAATTAAATTATAAAATATTCGCTAAAGTTTGGGCATATGTTTATCATTGTTTTGGTTACCGCTAAAGACAAAAAAGAAGCTTTAAAAATCTCTCGAAAGCTTATCGTAAGCAAATTAGCCGCTTGCGTAAACATCATTGAAAAAGTCGATTCTTTGTTTATTTGGAAAGCCAAAATCGAGCATTCAAAAGAATCATTGTTGGTTATTAAATCAAAAAAGGTGAAGTTGGATAAGATAATAAGGCTGGTCAAATCTATACACAGCTATGAGGTACCTGAAATTATAGCCTTACCTGTAATTGGCGGGGATAAGCAATACTTAAGGTGGGTAGATGAATCTCTCAGGTAGCCCTTTCGATTTTGTAATAGCTTTTTTTGGCGGAGTACTGGCTAGTTTTACTCCTTGTGTTTATCCGCTCATACCGGTAAGCGCCGGTTACTTAATCGGAAACGCCGGAAAAACAAAAGGTTTATTTTTAGGTCTATCTTATGTCACCGGCATTGCGGTGACCTATTCTTTTTTAGGGATTTTAGCAGTATTAACCGGGACTCTTTTTGGAAATTTTAGTTCAGATCCGGTAGTTATCCTTACCGCCGGTATAATTATTGTGGTTTTTGGCCTTTCGATGTTCGGCCTGTTCCATTTTAATTTTAATCTGATCCAAAGGTTTCCTTTAAAGGTCCGGGGCAATTATTTTTTCGCGTTTTTATTCGGTCTTGTCTCGGGGCTGATGGTTTCACCTTGCCTTACTCCGATCTTAGGCTCGATATTGGCTTATCTATCCGTTAAAGGCAATATATTTTACGGAGCTTTCTTGTTGTTTTGTTTCTCCTACGGGATGGGCGCAATTTTCATTCTGATAGCGGTTTTCGGAAACAAACTTAACCGCCTGCCTAAACCCGGCAGATGGATGGTTATTTCCCAAAAAATATTCGCTTCGGTGATTATTTTATCGGGGGTTTATTTTATTTTTACAGCCATAAGGAGTTTCTAATGCGTTTTTTTAAAAGATTGAGATTAATTTTGCCGATAATCTTTGTTTTTTTACTTTTAAGTATGGCTAGCGCAGAAGTTAAGAAAGATATTATTATAAAGGATCTAAAGGGGCGGCCGGTCAATGTTACCGGGCAGAAAGGCAGGCCGGCGATACTTATGTTTTGGACCACCTGGTGCCGTTTTTGCCGGGACGCCATTAAAGCAATGAATAAAGATTATGCCGGAATAGAAAAAGAAGGAATAACTGTTTTGGTAATCAACGTAGGCGAACATGAATATAGGGTTAAAAGATATTTCAAAGATACCGTGATGAATTTTAGAGTGCTTCTTGATGAAAATAGCCTGGTTGCGGACAACTATGATATTGAAGGAGTTCCAACCTATGTTTTATTGAATAAAGAAGGCAAGGTGGTTTATAAAACCAACCGGATGCCGGCTAATTATAAAAATTTGCTTTTAAAAAAATAAGGATTCAATGAATAACTTCCGTAAAGTAGTCGAAGAGATCTGTAAAAAAGACGCAAGGTATAAACCGGATGCTTATGAGTTTGTCCTGGAGGGCCTTCATTTTACACAGGAGATACTTAAGAAGCAGCCGCTGTATAAAGCAAAGTTAACTACGGGCCAGGCGCACGTTTCAGGCCGGGAACTTTCTCAGGGACTGCGCGACTATGCAATTAACCAATACGGTGCTCTGGCAGGAAGGGTGCTTTCGTATTGGGGAATAAACCAAACAGAGGATTTTGGAAATATAGTTTTTAATATGGTCGAAAGAAAACTTTTTTCTAAAACCGAAGACGATTCCTTGGCCGATTTTAAAGATGTCTATGATTTTAAAACCGTTTTTTCCGATGTTCTGACTTATAATGTAATTAAAGAAGGTTTAGGGGGTAAAGAATGACCGGTTTAAAAGGCCTGGCAACAGGCGTGGGAAGCCTTCCTTTTTTAAATGTCCAAAGCGCCTTGGAATTAATCTTTTGTTTTGTGCCGGCCGCTCCTTTCTGGCCGCAACTGCCCAAGATTGATCCCAGGGAATCGATGGTTACGCAATTCAGTGAAAATCTGCCTTGTCTAAAAACAGATAAAGACGGCTTGCGTTTTGTGCCCGCAGATAAAGAAAAATCCCTTGAGTTATTTTATGAAAAATTCATCGCCGGAGACCTGGATTATTTCAAGATAACCCCGGAATTTTCACGGGGTATTTATGCCTTTCATAAAAAGCTTGAAAGCTCGGACCTTTCCAGCGTTGAGTTTATTAAATGCCAGGTTACCGGGCCTTTTACCTTTTGCGCCGGGGTAAACGACCAGGACGGAAACGCCATTTTGCATGATGAAGTAATTATGCAGGCAATGGTCCACGGCTTGACTATGAAGGCGCTTTGGCAGTTTGATTTTTTTAAAAAATTCGGCAAAAAGATGATTATGTTTCTTGATGAGCCTTATTTGTCGGCAGTGGGTTCTGCTTATACTACGGTAAACCACAGCGATGTTATTGATGTTCTTTCAGGTATTGCCAGCAACTTAAAAAAACAGGGATGCACTATCGGCGTACATTGCTGCGGTAATACCGACTGGTCGATGCTGACGGATGCAGAGGGGCTAGACCTGATTAATTTTGACGCATTTAACTTTCAGGAAAGGTTTGTCCTTTATGCCGATAATCTTAATAAATTTCTTAAAAAAGGCGGGATTATCTGCTGGGGAATTGTTCCTACAAACGAATTTAGCCCTAAACATAGCCCTGAAATTTTGGCTGAAAGGATAAAATCAGGGTTCGATATATTAGTAAAAAAAGGAATCGACCGCGATTTATTGCTAGAAAGGTTAATGATCAGTCCAGCTTGCGGTTTAGGGACTTTGGAGCCGCAAAGGGCAGGAGAGATACTCGAACTGCTTAGCCAAACCTCCTTATTTATCCGTAAAAACCTCTAAAAATAAACTATTTGACAAAGCAAACCTTAAGCTATATAATTAAAAAACTTATTTTGCTTCTTTAGGAGATTTATGAAAGAGATCAGAATCCATGCCCGCGCAGGCCAAGGCGCAATTACCACAGCAGCATTGCTTGGTTTCGGCTATTTTAATGAAGGAAAGTATGCTTATGCTTTCCCTAACTTTGGCGCAGCCAGGATGGGCGCTCCAATGAACGCTTTTGTGCGTGTTGACAGCGACCCGGTGCGTTTACGCAGCCAGATTTATGAACCTGATTATGTAATTATTGTTGATCCTACGCTTATGCGCGGGTTTAACTGTTTTTCCGGGCTAAAAGAGAATGGCCTGGCGGTGATTAACGGCAAAAATGACCTGGAACTGCCGAAATTAAAAGCCAAGCAAAAAGTTTTTGTCGTTCCGGCAAGTGAGATTGCCTTAAAAAATATCGGACGTCCTTTAGGTAATACTGCCTTAATCGGCGCTTTTGCCGCGGCCACCGGCGAATTGAAGCTTGAGAATCTAATCGAAGTAGTTAAAAAGCGCTTTAGCGGCAAGGCCCAGGCCGGTAATATCCAGGCGGTTAAAGAAGGTTTTGAGTTTGTCAAAAATAAATTAAAGGGGTAAAAAGAGTGTACGGCCCATTAAACGTTAATCCATTAAAAAGTAAAGGCGGTAAAACCGGAAGCTGGAGGACCTTACTTCGTCCGCATTATCTTCATAAAAATTGCATAGCCTGCAGAATGTGCTTGATGATTTGCCCTGAAGGCTGTGTCCAGGGCAAAGAAAAGAATGCCTTCACGGTAGACTATAATTTTTGCAAAGGCTGCGGATTATGCGCCGATATCTGCCCGAAACAAGATATTGAAATGGTCCCCGAAGAAGCTAAAGAAGAGGAGAAGTAAAGGGTGAAAGAATTTGTAGAAGGATCCCACGCTATTGCGGAAATTATAACCAAGACTAATCCCGGCGTAATTTCAGCTTATCCGATAACACCCCAGACACACATAGTCGAAGACCTTGCTCAAATGGTTGCCAACGGGGAACTTAAATCCCAGTTTGTTAACGTTGAAAGCGAGCATTCGGCAGCCAGCGTAGTTTTAGGGGCGTCAGCTACCGGTGTGCGTGTTTATACCGCTACCAGTTCTCAAGGCCTATTTTATATGCAGGAGGTTGTTTTTAATATCGCCGGAATGCGCCTTCCGGTTGTAATGACTTGCGCTAATCGGGCGATAAGCGCCCCGATCAATATCTGGAATGACCAGCAGGATTCTATATCATTGCGTGATGCGGGATGGATCCAGATTTATGCCGAAGATAACCAGGAAGCTGTGGATTTTCACCTGATTGCCTACCGTTTAGGCGAAGATAAAAGGGTGATGCTGCCGGTTATGGTCTGTATGGACGGGTTCATTTTGACCCACGGCATGGAGACTGTAGATATGCCCGAGCAGGATAAGGTAAACAAATTCCTTCCTGCCTATAAACCTTTGTATAAATTAGACCCGGCCAACCCTATTTCAATGGGATTACTTGCCGACCCCGATTATTATATGGAAACCCGTTTTGCTATCCAGGAAACAATGAAGCAATCAATCGAATATTTGTCTGAAATAAGCGCCGAGTTTAAATCGGTCTTTGGCAGGGATTATAAAGATTTACTGGTAGAAGAATATCAGACTAAAGACGCTGAAAAGGTGATTGTTGCCATGGGTTCGGTTTGCGGCACAATTAAAGAAGTTATCGATGAGCAGCGCTCAAAAGGCAAAAAGGTAGGCCTTTTAAGAATCATTTCTTACCGGCCATTTCCTTATGCTCGTGTCTACGAAGCTTTAAAGGATGTTCCTAAAGTTGCGGTCTTAGATAAAGCAGTTTCTTTAGGCGCCTATGCGCCGATAGCAGTTGAAATAAAAGCCGCATTCTACGGCAAAAAGAAGGGCCCTAAGGTAATTAGCAGTTTTGTCGCCGGTTTAGGCGGGCGAGACATAACATTGGAATCTATAGGCGAAGTTTTAAGAAGGTTAAGTACCAAGGAAGTTAATTCTGATTTTATTGATTTAAAACCGGAATTATTGAAAGAGGAATATGGAGAATAGCCTTTTATTTAGACCTGGACATACTGCCTGCGCCGGATGCGGCCAGGCAATTGCAGCCCGGCTGGTAGTTGAAGCATCAGGCGCCAATACGGTTATTGCCAACTCAACCGGCTGCCTGGAAGTTTTCACTACTAAATACCCGGATACAGCCTGGGGAGTTCCCTGGATCCATTCATTATTCGAGAATTCCGCTGCCGTAGCTTCAGGAGTGGAAGCTGCGCTAAAATATTTGGGTAAAAAGGATTCGATTAATGTTATCGCCCAGGGCGGAGACGGCGGTACAGGCGATATTGGTTTGCAGGCTTTAAGCGGAATGCTTGAACGCGGGCATGATATTTTATATGTTTGTTATGATAACGAGGCTTATATGAATACCGGAGTTCAAAGAAGCGGCCTTACTCCTTTTGATACAAATACCACAACCAGCCCGCAAGGCGTCCAATCATCAGGCAATATCCGCCCTAAAAAACCGGTACCGGAGATTTGCGCAGCTCATGGAATACCTTATGTGGCTACTGCATCCACCGGTTTTCCGCAGGACATAACCCGCAAGGTCAAGAAAGCACTTTCCATTAAGGGGCCTAAATATATCCAGATCCATGTGCCCTGTCCCTTAGGTTGGCGTTATGAAACAGAGCAGATGATTGCGGTGGCAAAATTAGCTGTTGAAACAGGTCTTTATCCTTTATTTGAATTTGAAAACGGTGTTATAGCTAATCGCAAGCAGATTACGCCTAAACCAGTTGAAGAATACCTGAAAACCCAAGGCAGGTTTAAACATCTTCTCGGCAATCCTGAAGAAGTCAAAAAGATCCAGGCTGTTGCCGATAGCAATATATTGAAGTATAACCTTAAAGCCGCCTAAGGCAAAAAGGTAAGAAGGAAAGGGGAGAATATGGGAAAGCAGGCCAGAGCAATTGTCGATTTAAGTTTAAAAGACCTGATCAAAGATTTATCCAAAGCATATTGTGACGAATGGTTGGCATATTATCTCTATTGGTATATGGCCCAGACTGTTTCCGGGCGAGCTTATGAAGATATACAAGAAATGTTAGAGAAAATAGCTAAAGATGAGTTAGAGCATGCAGGAGAACTGGCGGATTTAATTACCAAGTTAGGAGATGTGCCACCGGCTAATCCAATGGATTTAGAAAAAGGCGCTAATTCTCCATATCTGACTCCTCCGAAGAATACCGCGGATATTAATCGTATTATCCGTATAGTTTCTGAGGCAGAGGCAGGGGCAATAGAAGTTTATCATAAACTTGCCAAGAAAACATTTGGTAAAGATCATGTTACCTATCAATTAGTTACACATATATTAAGCGAAGAAGTAAGCCACGAAGAAATGTTCGAAAATCTTCTGGAAAGGTAGAGGAGATTAGATAAGATGAAGATTACTATTGATGCTACTACATGTGTAGGCTGCGGTTTATGCGAACAGTCTTGCCCGGAATGTTTTGAAGTACAGGGCGATGGGATTGCTCATCTAAAAACTCAAAACTGTACAGCTACAAACCTTCAGGAAGTTGCTGATTCCTGCCCGGTTAACTCAATAAAAATAAGCTAAAAATAAAAAAAATGGGGTCAGAGCTAATTTATCTGGATGCGAGATAAGATAAATTAGCTCTGACCCCATTTTTTTCTTAATTAACGGGATTTTAATTCGATTTCCTGGATAAATTTGGCAAAAGCCTCGTTCTTTTTTGCCGAAAGCAGACTCTTACTGAAATCAGATCTTGCCTTTTCGAATTCTTTCTCGTCTATAGGTTTAACTGATTTTAAGCTAATAATATAATAGCCGTTATCGTTGGAAAATATTGCGCTGTTCTGGTTTTTACTAAGCTTCCTGGCGGTATCCCAGAAAACTTTTCCATTTCCTAGTTCCTTGATCTGGCCGCTTGATTTAAAGAAAGCAGTAGACCCGCTTTTTAAACCGCAGGCTTTGGCCGCTTTAGTGAAATTAAGCTTCTTTAATTTCTCCTGGCATTCTTTGATCTTGCTTTCAGCAGTTTTTTGTGAAGATGCCCTGATCAATGCTTCTTTTACTTTATCTTCTATCTGCGCTAATTCAGGCGTATAGGGTTCTTTTTTGTCGCCCGCCGGCAGTTCTTTAAACATCGCTTTGTTTATTTCATAAAATTCAGCTATCTCTTTATCGGTTGGTTTTATTTTTTTAGCAAAATCCGCAAAAAATGCGGCGACGTAATTAATGCTTAATTCTTCGTTTATCTTTAAATATTCCTCCCGAACCTGTTCTTCGGTTACTTTAATATCACCGGTTACCCGTTCGTGAAGCTTGCTTAAAATCAGGTTTTCGCGCATCTGCTCTTCGAAACTCCGCGGCTGCAGGTGGAAGGTATAATGGAGGGTTTCTTCATAAGCTCTATTATTAAACCCTGCTTTATCGTTGAAATACGGGGCGCTCTGAATTAAATCTATAACTTCTTTATCATCTATGGTTATATTGCGCCTTTTTGCTTCGTAGAGTAATAGTAGCCTATCCCAGGCCTGGGCCGGTAAATTCAGATATTTTTCTACCTCCGGCAGTTTTTCTCCGAACTGCATAATAGCCGTTGTCCTCACTCCGGCCAGGGCTTTTTTAAATTCCAGGTCGGTAACATTATGGCCGTAAATTTTACCGATAGGCTTGTTTTCTTCCTTGCTGCGCATGGCTCCGCCGAAGCCCCACAAGGTAAAAGCCGGGATAATAACCAAAGCCAGGCCGATCCATACTTTTTTCGCTGTTTTCTTATTACGCAATACTTTTAACATTTTAATCTCCTTTTATATTCCATAATTATAAATCAAATTCTGCAGTTTGCAACAGGGTTTTTCCTTTCGAAATTATTTGCCAAAATAGCATCTTTTTGCTATAATTAGCCTTTCCGAAAAGAAAGGACCCTTCCATGATCGAACGTTACAGCCTTGATAAAATGAACGGTATTTGGCAGGAGGAGTTTAAGTTTAGAACGATGCTTGCCATTGAAATACTTGCACTTAAGGCCTACGCCGGAAAGAAAGTCGTCCCCGCCGCAGCAGTAAAGCGCATCGAAAAAAAAGCCAGATTTAACTTAAAAGAAATTGAAAAAATCGAAGCCAAGACACAACATGATGTTGTGGCTTTTGTCTCTAATGTGGCCCAATATATAGGAAAAGACGCCCAATATCTGCATATGGGTTTGACTTCTTCCGATATACTCGATACTACCCTGGGTGTACAGTTAAAGAATGCCTCGGATATATTAATCGAAGACCTGGAAAAACTACTGAAGGTTTTAGCCAAAAAAGCCAGGGTTTATAAGGATATGGTTTGTATCGGCCGTACCCATGGGATACATGCCGAGCCTACTACTTTTGGGTTAAAGCTTGCTCTTTGGTTTGATGAAACTAAGCGTAATCTGGGACGGTTAGAAACAGCTAAAGAAGAGGTCAGTTTAGGAAAGCTTTCCGGCGCAGTCGGTACTTATTCAAATATCGAGCCTTATGTGGAAGCATATGTATGTAAAAAGCTTGGGCTTAAGCCGGTTAATATTGCCACCCAGGTAATACAGCGGGATGTATATGCACAATATATGGCTACTCTGGCTGTTATCGGAGCTTCGTTAGAAAAATTTGCCACCGAAATCAGGCATTTGCAGAAAACAGAGGTTTTAGAAGTAGAAGAACCTTTTGGCAAAGGGCAGAAGGGCTCAAGTGCTATGCCTCACAAACGTAATCCGGTTATCTGCGAACGCATCTGTGGTTTGGCTCGGATATTACGCGCCAATTCTTTGTCTGCCATCGAAAATATGCCGCTTTGGCTTGAGCGGTATATCAGCCACTCTTCCTTTGAGAGGATAATT
>JAQTTI010000040.1 GCA_028710845.1 Candidatus Omnitrophota bacterium
TAATTCTTTAACTGTTAAAGGCTTATTTTGCATCGGGTAATTTTTGCAGCTTGGTTTTAATTTTGTCTTGCGTAGGATCTAACTTCAGGGATTTCTCCCAATTTATTCTTGCTTGGTCAACGTCGCCCAATTTCAGAAAAACTTCTCCCAGATGGTCGTATATCTCGGGGTCGATAATAAGGGACGCCGCTTTTTCTAATTCAGCCAAAGCCTGATTAAATTTACCTGTTTTGAAATAATACCAGCCTAAACTGTCAACGTAAGCGCCGTTTTCAGGCTCAATTTCAAGCGCTTTTCTTATCAGCTCGCCTGCCTGTTTAATATTTTTATCCTGCTCCAGGTAAAAATATCCGAGAAAATTCAGGGCCTCATGGTAATCAGGCTTTAATTTTAGGGCGGCCTTTAACTCTTTTTCTACTCCGGGAAAATCTTTTAATTCAAAATAAATACTGGCCAGGTAAAAATGACTTTCCTCATCTTCCGGCGATAAACCGCTAACCAGCTTAAATATGCTTTCGGCTTCTTTAAACTTCTTTTGCTGAAGGTAAACAACACCCAGGCTTTTATAAATACTGGTATTCTTGGGCTCAAGCCGGGAGGCATTTTTAAGAGCAATTGTATATTCCTGAGCGGCAAGCTCTTCCTGGTTTTGGGTAACATAGAGCAGCGCCAATATTGCATGCGGCTCTACGGATAAAGGAGCAATCCTGATGGCTTGTTTAAGGTGGCTTATTGCAGAAGATGCGTCATTTTTCTTGATAAAGACCGACGCCAGGTTTAAATGCAATAAGGAGCTTTCCGGGTCAAGAGCAAGCGCCTTCTTATATTCGGCAATAGCCCTGTCAAGCTCTCCTATGTCCTCGGAATAAACTCCGACGATATAATGGCTTAAGCCCCGGATGTTTTCCTTGGTTAGACAGCCTTCATCCTCCGGCTTATCCGTTTCTAAGGCCTGGATAGTTCCCCCTAAGGCCAATGTGAGGCAAAAACAGATTACGCTTAGAAAATATTTTAAATTCATAAGTAAAGGCTTAACCTTTACCGCCCCAAGCTCTCTTCTTCAAGTGACGAAGACGGCGGCGTAATTTCTTACGCTTATGGGTTTTGATTTTTTGTCTTTTTCTTTTCTTTCCGCAAGGCATTCTATTTTGTTCTCCTTAATAAATCACTTTATTTAACGGATATTCGATGATCCCCTGGGCGCCGGCGCCCTTTAATGCGGGAATAAGGGTCCTGACAACTTTCTCGTCGATAATTGTCTCGATAGCAAACCAGCCGTCATCACTTAAGCCGGAAATTGTCGGTTTCTTTAAAGCCGGAAGTTTAGCTAAAACTTTTTTCAGGTTTTCTTCTTTTACGTTCATTTTAAGGCCGACTTTCTCTTCGGCCGCGATTGCTCCTTTTAAAAGCATAGCAATCTGTTCCATTTTATCTTTTTTCCAGGCGTCTTTATAGGCGTCTTTATTAGCTATAAATTGGGTCACCGATTCACAAAGGGTGGCAATTTCAACTAGCTTGTTCGCCCTAAGCGAGCTCCCGGTTTCAGTAAGCTCGACGATAGCATCGACTAGTCCTGCGCTTACCTTGACTTCGGTTGCGCCCCAGCTAAACTCCACATCCACTTTGACTTTATTTTTTTTAAAATAGTCTTTGGCTACATTGACCAGTTCGGTAGCAATCCGCTTGCCATTTAGATTCTTAACGGTCTTTAGGCCCGAATTCTGGGGAACGGCTAAAACCCATCTTACTTTATTAAGGCTCTGTTTCGAATAAGTCAGATCGGTTATCCTGACTACGTCGGACTTGTTTTCCAGGATCCAGTCATTGCCGGTAATACCGCAATCAAGGGCTCCGTCCTGGACATAACGCGACATTTCCTGAGCGCGTAAAAGGGTGGCCTGGATTTCGACATCGTCTATCGATGGAAAATACGAACGCGAATTGGGAAGGTTTACATTGAATCCGGCTTTTTTGAGCATCTTAAAAGTGGATTCCTGGAGGCTGCCTTTAGGTAGCCCTAGTTTTAGTATTTTTTCTTTCATCTCTTTTCCTTATTTAATTAAAACAAACAAAATTATTATAACGGGATTAACTTCTATTGTAAAGCGAAAATATTGGCCAAAATTAATCAGTCCAAAAGAACTTCGATCAGGTTGAGCTTATTCTTAGGTAAACTAAAGATGGCCTCTTTTGATATAAGCAGCCTGGGGGCGGGCTCGATTGCAAAGTTTTCTGAATTAATTTTTAAGCTTTTTATCCTGTATCGGCCAAACTCAAGGCTTTTAGGATTTAGATAAGTAACCTTTAATTTTCTGCCGGAAAACGTTCGGCTGATGCTTAACCTGTTTCCGGGTTTAAACTGTTCGCTTACCAGCTTAGGCTCGATTAATAAGTCTCCGTTTTGCCCCTTGACTCCGAAGGCCTGGGTAAGCAGGGTGAGCATAAACCAGCTGGCTGAACCGGTCAGATAAGAATACATCCCCCGGCCGCTGATATCAAAATATTCCGGTAAACAGGGATAAATCTTGCTATTATCGGTATTAGCCGCCATTCGATATAACGAGCTTAATGCCATCCACCCTTCTTTGGCAAAGTTTTGCTGGTATAACCCATTGGCAAACATCACTACCATGTGGCTAAAAACCGAACCGTTCTCCTTATCCCCGTACGAAAAAGAAAATGCCCGGCCTAAATCATGCATTTCTTTTTTAAAATCAGTATTGAGGCGGATACCCCCCGATGATTTATCATATAAATACCGTAAAACATTCGAGATTATTTTTCTCACCTGCCACGGATCGGCTAAGCCGCTCATAACCGGAAATGTCTGAGAAACCAGGCTCATCCGTATTACGCCTGCGAAACGTCCCTCCACCCTGTTTTTACGGTTATCGTAATAACCGTTAAAGAAACCTTCTTTTAACCATTCTCGTTTTTCGATCTGTTTTTTCATCCAGATGGATTTTTCCTCTAAAGAACCGCTCAACGCGGCGGCATCTATACGGACTTTTTTCCCGGAAACTTCTTGGCCGGTCTTTGAAAAATAAAACTCTAAAATTCTATGTTTCTCCCCGATATCCGAATAATTAAAATGGGCCAGTAAAATTTTTATTTCCTCCGCCAATTCAAAACTTGGCCGGCCTGTTTCGAGGATAAGTTTTGCTAAAGCAGCAAGATTTGCGGCATACATGGAAGAAAAAGCCACACTTTCTCCGTTTTCTTTGGCCATATCTAAACCGTCATTCCAATCCGCCCCTTCCAGGCGCACCTGGTTATGGCTGCCCACATTATAAAATTGGACTAAATTTTGTACCAGTAAGTGTTCTAAAACCGTGCCTTTATAAATTTTCCCGTTTCTGGCCTTAAGCCTGGTTCCATAAGAATCATCCCAACTATAGTCTATGATTTTCGAGCGGTTTAGCTGATGGTTCCTGAAGTATGGGGCCTGCTCAAATAAAATATCAAAATCTCCTGTCTCATCAATGTATAACTTGAGGGTAATCAGCGGCCAGACACCATGGTCCATCCAGACCCGGCTGATATTATTACGGTCGGCGATAAAATCACCCGGATTTTTACCGATAATGGTGGCATTGGACCCGTCGATTTTTACTCCGCCAAAATTATTAATCAGCATTTTCCGGACATCTCCGGGATTGTTCAAAATAAGCCCGAGACAATCCTGCCAGAGATCGCGCCAGCCCCTCCCTCCCCGGCCGTAATCGAAATCGGGCAGGAATGAGCAGCCAAATATTTTCCTTAAAAAAGGCTGGACATTTACCCAAAGCAGCCAATTGTCAAAATTTTTATCACTGCTTGAGACTGTTATTGACTTGGATTGGGCTGACCAGAATTGAATGGTTTTTTTAAAACAGGCGCTTATTTTTTGCCGGCTGTTATATTTATTTATCAGTGCGGCTAAATTTAGATCTTTTTGGCTTATCCCCATGATAACAACGTAGCTTACCTGAGCGCCCGGAGAAAGGGTCATCCGCGAAAAACGCATTGCTGCCATCGGCTCCCTGCCTTGGATAGGTTTTTTAAAAGGGGTCCTATTTTCAAAAACGGCTTGCGGCGCCTCAAGATCGCCGGAATCTCCGCAAAAAATCTCCTGGGTAGGATAAGTATATTGAGCCCTGCGGCCTTTGTTATCACAGGCGGCGGCAAAATAAACCGTAGAGTTAGAATGGTGCCCGGCTTCATCAAAGAGTAAGGTCGGCTTGATTTTAATCCCGTATTTTTCTATTTTTATCCTAGTTAACAGTGAAGTTACATGGCGGTGGTCGCGGATATTATCGGCGCTTCGGCAATACAAAGGTATAGCAGCGTAAGGAGTAAAGCTGACCTTCTTTTTGCCTTGATTACTGATAGTTACCTGCATTATTTCCAGGGCATCGTTTCCAGCCGGAACAAAAGAAAGGATTTCGGATTTTAATCCTGCCTTTTTATTCTCCCGGCTTACCCTCTGCCAAAGCTGCCCGGCTTCCAGCATAAAATTATTACCGGCCTGATTTCTCGGTTCTTTGGAAACCCCGGCAGCTGACCAGATATTGCCTTTATCAATGTATAACCAGAAGTTTCTTGAGGCCCTTGAAAGAGAAAGATTGGCGCGCGAAACAGGCTCAAGTAAAAAATGATTCTGGCTGCTTTTGATATCCCCGCCTAAATCAGGGGAGATTGACGACATTAATATTTCATTGCAAAGAGGCAGGTATAAAGAAGATATTTTATCCGCTGAGAACGACTTGAAACTTCCGGAACTATCGGTGAATTTATATAAATTATTTTCCAAACTAAAACCCCTTTAGCTACTGCAGCAATATGGTAAGCTTTAACCGGTCTTCGTCGGTTATAAAGTTGAAAAAACCGGCTATGCTGTATTTAGGAGGATTTTCCTGTAATTTTTCGACCCGGATAACCTGGACTACCGCGCTGATGGTTACGTCCTGCAATAAAATCTTGCAGACTATGTTTGTGTAGATATTTTTTTCTACGGGAATAAAGGTTTCGGAAACAAACATTAATCCGCCATAGCTTATGTTTTTGATCCTTCCTTTACAGCTTTTATCCTGTGAAAAATAGATTATCTCCAGATCTACTTCTTTTCTCTTATATTTTCTCTTTTCTTTGGCGTCTCCATAGCCTTTAACCTGGATAAAGGATTTCAGCATTTCCCCTTTAATCAGGCCGCCGGCATCGAACTCTTCTTTATTCTTATTCTTGATCTCGGCGGGAAAATAATAATTTATGGAATTCCTTATTTCGCTGTAGGTGCTTATAAAAACTTCTATTTCGCAGCCGGTAACCTGCCTGAGCATATCTATAACCCCTTCATTAAGAGGGTCGGCCATAACCACCTCTAATGAATTCCCGGATCTTTCCAGAGGCAGTAATGAATAGATGTTGATTAACTTAAAAGGCAGTATCTTTAATAATTGCGGGGCTATCTCATACCTGTCTAGCGGTAAATAGGCAAAACCATATTGGCTGGCCAGGCATTCTGCGATATGGATCTCGTTTACATAACCTAAAGATATAAGGTGTTGGCTGATATAACCGCCTTTATCCTTTTGCTCTTCTAAAGCTTTTTCCAGTTGTTTCTGGCTTATCAGGTTGCGCTCCAGAAGCAGTTCGCCGATCTTAGCTTTCAATATCCTTTTTGGGCTCATAGGTTATAAAAATTCCCTCCGTTTTAAAGATGGGTGATTCTTAAGTTTTAATTGGGAGTTTTTGATTTTGGTTTCTTACCTTAAATTCTTGGAAACGGTGAGGCTTTTTCAATATTATTGCCCGGAAGCCTTTTCAAGTTGCTCTATAAATTCCAAATTAAACTTTAAGCCCAACGATTCTGCTTTATGCACATCCTGCCAGCTTTTCTCATAATCTCTTATATAATAATAAGCTTTGGCCCGGTTATAATAAGCTCCGGCATAATCAGGATTGCTTTCAATTGCTTTACTAAATACCAAAATGGCGCTTTCAATCTGTGCGGTGTCTTCCGTCTGGCCCGATTTTATTTCTTGAGGAGGTTTTTGGGCTATCGGTTCTATTGTAGCGCAGCCGGCAGTTAATCCTAAGCACAAAAGTAAAACAAAGCTTTTCATTTTACCTCATTTTTTATCATTATATCGTTAAATCGGGCTTAAAACAATAAAAAAGTCTTATTCGAAAATTTATTTTTTAAATATCCCGATGATTATAAATATTGTTACTGCGATTGCAAATGCCGATAGTATCACTAAAGGTAAAAATAAAGGAACTGTTTTCTGGGGGCTGCTTTTACTTAGCAGGCTGGATAAATAAACTTCTTCGGGAGAAGGCTTTTTGGCTTTAGCAGATGCCTTCTTGCCGGATTGAGGCGCGCCAGACACCGGCCTTAATGGGGGAGCTTCTATTTTACGGAATTGCGGACTGTCGGCGCGATAAGGATTACTGACTGCGTTCGGGCCATGCTGGATGTCAAATTCCCCGCCATATGGATTACTTAAAGTTCCGGCGGAATATTTATCTTCATATTTATGCAGCGGGCTGTCTAAATCATTCGTTAAAGATTGGTTATAATTAATGGCCGGCGGCTGGAGATCATCACTACGGCAGTAGGCGTTTAAGGCTAAAAGGTTAAGTAGAATCAGCGTAAAAATAAAATATTTCATTCTTTTTAACCAGCAGGTTACATTCCAAGCTCTATCTGGAAACACAATTATTGCCTTCATGCTGCCAGCTTTCCACCCTGCCCTGGGTGTCTATTATAAAGCTTGTTTTACAGGTTAGCCTGTATTTTTGAACCGGATCTGTTTGCACCACATATTGGGTGGATGTCCCGCTGTAAGACTGGCCGCCTATGGTGCCTGATTGATACGTAGTTTGGGGGACGGTATATGGATTGCCCCCGCTGATTACGGTGCTTTTACTGATGAATTCGACCGCTTTTTTTCCATTACCTAGGCGATATTCTTTGTCGGGTACGCCCCAGGCGGCTATCAAAGAGTTTTCGCTTACACCGATAAAATTATTCAATTTCGACTCATATTTTGCGGTAGTAGCGCAAGCGGACAAACTTAAAATTAGGAATAGAATAAATATTTTCATTACTGTTCTGGCCATGTTTATTTTACCGGAATTTTTGCTTCTCTGATTTTCCGGAGATTGGCCTTAACTTTAGGAATTGTTATGGTTAAAACATTATTTTTAAATTCGGTCTTAATCTGGCCTATATCTGCATCTTGGGGAAGCAAAAAACTGCTGAAAAACCGGCTATAACTTAGGCTTTGCTGGCCGGGAGTTTCTTTTTTTACCTGGCTTGAAACAATCAGCTGGTTATCTTTAACCTGCAGATTAATTTCTTCTTTTTTTACGCCTTCTAAATTCAGCCTGGCTATGTATTGCGCACCTGCGTCGTTAAAGCTGGCGCTGGATTCAATAAAAGTACTGCCGAAAAAATTACCTTGATTTAATCTCTCGGCCTGTTGTAGCATCCGGCTCATACTTTCCTGCGCCCGGTTCGCTTCCTCAAAAGGATTTACTCTCGGAGCTTGCGGAGGAAAAACGGCATTTACTACCGGCAGGTTTTCAGCTGTCTGCCGGGGAGGGATAAATTTCCTGAAGCTTTCCCGGCTGTGCCTGCGGCCCAAAAGATAGGCATTTTCAAAAATTAAAACTGCCGCTAATATAATAAGCGCCCAGGTTAGGATTTTTTCTCTCATTGATATCCTCCTTGAAATTAATGTTATTCTCCGAAGTTCCTTGGCTCAACCGAAGAAGGAGAAAACAGGTTCACTGCCGGAGCAGCCATTACTCCGATTACAACCAGCGCCCCGCAGACTACGGCCAGAATTATTACATATTCCAGCACGCTCTGCCCTTTTTTTAAGACTTTAATCATTTTTTCTATCCCTCCGTTAAATTCCTGGTTACTTATTTATTATAACTCTATAATAATTCCAAAACAATAAAAAAGCTGGATTCAATCCAGCCTTAAACAACAATATAGTCTTATTGGTAAAGTGGCCTAAATTCTAAGTATGGTTTCCAATATTTTCCTGATATTCTGCTCGCTGATCATATTCCCGATAAAAGCCAGTTCGCCATTAATATATGTTGCCGGGAATTGAGTAGTAGAACAACCCATCCTGCTTGCCGCCGCCATGGCTTCTTTCCGGTTATCATAAAGAATCAACTCGCAGGTCATCCGTTTTCCGAATTTAAATTCGAGGCATTTAAGGATGTTTTGGATCTTTTCTTTGACAACTTCGCAGCGGTGGCAGGGAAAGCAGATTATTTCGATTTTTTTGATTTCGGCCATTTTTTAAAGGTTGTTTATAAGCTAATGTTATTGTAGCAAAAATATACCTGCTGGCAATGGCTAAAGTTTACCCCAAGCTGCCTTTACCTAAATTCTATGCTCGCCGCTATCCGTTCAAATAGATCTTTATAAGAATCAAATTCAAAGCTGTCCGCTGAACAAATTAAGTTATATAATATAGCGCCTTTTATAAAATAATAATTTATACTGGTCGTATCTCCGCGCTCATCTTGTATTCTTGTAATACTTTTACTAAACTTAATCCCATTAACAGTAATAATATTTTCGCTTTCAATAATTTGAAAAGTTTGCGGGGATTGCTGATTAAGGGCTAAGGTAAAATTCCTGCTTTCTTCGCTTAAGCGATCGATAGATAGCTCTTGCCCCCTATCTTGATAGCTTAAAAAAACAGCCGGCTTGGAATCTATGCTTTGCTTAATAACACAGATTATTTCCTGCCGCACAAACCCGATTGCCTTACGCATTCTTTCGGGATCTTTGTGGCTAAACACCTCCCATCCTTGAGGCGCCGTTAGTTTTAAGCCATGCTCGGCTGAATAAAAATTCTCTAAGCCTCCGGCCGAGCCATCGGCATTCTTTATTCCGGCATCTTCGGTATTGCTAGTTTTAACAGGGTTATCCGCTGTAACCGGAGTAACCTGAAGGAAATTGCCTTCGCTAATAATCAAAGCCTTGCCGGTTCG
>JAQTTI010000002.1:0-14224 GCA_028710845.1 Candidatus Omnitrophota bacterium
CAAGCCAATATAGGCATTGCCATGGGGCGCACAGGTACAGAGGTCGCAAAGGAAGCGGCGGATATGGTTTTGACCGATGATAATTTTGCATCGATCGAGGCCGCGGTCGAGGAGGGGCGTTGCGTCTTTGATAACTTAAGAAAATTCATTGTTTGGACATTGCCGACAAACGCAGGCGAAGCCCTTGCTACTATGGTTGCCATCTTTGCAGGTCTGGCGCTTCCCGTTGCTCCGGTTCAAATACTTTGGATAAATATGACTACCGCTCTATGTTTGGGTATGATGTTAGCGTTTGAGTCTAAGGAGCCCGATTTGATGCAGCGGCCGCCCCGTGATCCTAAAACGCCGATTATGACCGGGGATCTTATTGCGCGGACAGTCTCTATTGGCGTGCTTTTAGCTCTCGGCGTTTTTGGGCTATTTTTCTATGAAAGAAATAATGGATTCAGTATTGAAGAAGCGCGAACCGCAGCTGTCGGTGTTTTGGTTATAGGAGAGCTTTTTTATCTTTTTAACTGTCGGTCACTGTCGAAGTCAATGTTTGCTTTGGGGATATTTTCGAACCGCTGGCTGATCTCCGGTGTTTTAACTATGATCGGTTTACAAATGCTTTTTACGTATGCTCCTGCAATGAATCGTTTTTTTCATAGTGCTCCGATTTCGCTGGCTGCTTGGGTGCGGATTTTTTTGATAGGCTTGTCTATTTACGGTATTGTTGAAATTGAGAAGTGGGGCCGCAGTTGGTTTTTAAAAAGGTATAAAAATGAAAGCAGATAAGAAAAAAGTTTTCATTCGCAGTTTTGGCTGTCAGATGAATGTGCGGGATTCTGAGATAATTCAGGGTATCTTGCAAAAAAATGGATATTCGGTCTGCGAAAATGACCAAAATGCCGAGATTATAATTTTTAATACCTGTTCAGTCCGTAAACAGGCAGAAGACAGGGTCTGGAGCCTGATTGGAAGCTACAAGGGTTCTAAAATAATCGGCCTGGTTGGGTGCATGGCCCAGAATTATAAAGATAAAGCTTTTTTACGCGATGAAGACGTTAGTTTTGTGGTAGGCCCCCAGGATATACATAAATTGCCGGAAATCCTGGCTAGAATTCAACCTAAAGGTTTATTAGAACGCAAAATTTGGGAAGTAGATAATCTTAACCGTCCGGAAGAAATATACCATACAGGTTTTTATCAGAATCCCAACCATGCTTATGTTGTTATCTCGGAAGGTTGCTCAAATTTTTGCAGTTATTGCGTAGTTCCTTATGTCCGGGGCCCGCTTAGGCACCGCCAAAAAGAAAAGATATTAAATGAAATCGAAGCGGCAATCTCCCAGGGGATTACTTCATTTACGCTTTTAGGCCAGAATGTCAATTCATACCTGGACGATGGGTTTAATTTTACTGAGTTGTTAAAAGAGGTCAATGCGCTTAAGGGTTTAAAAAAGCTCGGCTTCTTTACTTCCCACCCTAAAGATGCCGGAATCGCTACTTTTAAGGCGATAAGGGACCTGGAAAAGCTGGACAAAACATTGCATCTTCCCTTGCAATCGGGTTCTGATCGAGTGCTTAAGCTGATGAATCGAGGCTATAATTCAAAAGAATACGTTGCTTTAATAGAAAATTACCGTAAGATTGTAAAAGACGGTTCATTAACTACCGATATAATCGTCGGGTTTCCGACTGAAACGGATAAAGAATTCAAAGAAACCTGCGATTTAATTAAAAAAATCGGGTTTAACGCCGCCTATATTTTTAAATATTCACCCCGCCCGCAAACAGAAGCGGCAAAAATGGTTGATAGCGTTGAAAGGCAGGAAAAAGAAAAAAGGCATAAATATGTCCTGGATTTACAAAGAAAGATCTCCAACAAATTAAAAAAGGAAAACAAATGAAAAAATTAAAAGTTTGTTTTTTGCTCTTATCATTCTTTTCTTTTCCGCTTATCTGTAATGCCGCTGATCTGCAATCTTTAAAGGTAGATTTTCTACAAGGAAACTACAGAAGGGTTATTTTTGAAGGACAACTGCAGGCAGAGGGAGCGGATATCCGGAATCTTGAGGAACTTAACTATATTTTAGGTCTAAGTTATCTTAAAGAGGCCAAAACGGAGCTAGCCAGGCTTTGTTTCAATAAAATATTAAAAAATAAAAAAAGCAGATTTTTCAACCAGGCCAGTTTGGGCTTAGGCGATTCATTTTTAATAGGAGGAAGTTTTAGCGAAGCAGAAGAGGCCTATAACCAGTTAATCATTGAGCAGCCGAATACCCCTTATAAGGGGCAGATATTATACCGCTTAGGCCAGATTGAATTTAAAAAAGGTAATTACCAAAAAGGAAACGAATACCTGGCTAAAATAAAAAAGGATTTTCCTCTTAGCCCCGAATTAAGGCCAAATAAAGGAATTGAAGTTATGCGTAAAGGCGCCGATAAGCCGGTTAAAGAAACGAATGAGCATGCTTTGCAGGCCGGTTTTTTCTCAAGCCAGTCTAATGCGGATAAATTCAAGGATCTGCTGGTATCCAAAGGTTTTCCTGCTTATATCGAGAATTCTCAAGGAGGCTTTCGGGTAAAAATAGGAACATTTAAAACAGAGGAGGAGGCTTTAACCTGGGAAGGCAAGCTTGCCAAAGAAGGGTATCAGTCTAAGCTCTGCGAGTAAAAGATGGGTAAAATAAAGAAAAGATTAATTTTTCTAGTCGGCCCTACCGGAATAGGTAAGTCCGCAGCCGCAATATGCCTGGCCAAAAAAATTAATGGGGAGATAATATCCTGCGATTCTATGCAGGTATACCGCAAAATGGATATCATCACCTCTAAGGCTTTAGCTTCCGAAAGAAAGATTGTTAAACACCACATGCTTGATATTCTTGATCCTGGAAAGCAATATGACGTAGCCAGTTACCGTAAAGAAGCATTGGCTGTTTGCGACCGGATAATCTCAAAAGGCAAAATACCGCTGTTCGTAGGCGGTTCCGGGCTTTATTATTCGATTTTGATTGACGGTTTGTTTGAGCGGGTTGGGGAAGATAGATTGATTCGCTCCAAATTAAATAAAGAAGCTGATAAGCGGGGCAGTAGCTATCTATATAAAAAACTTAAAACAATAGATAAGCAGGCCGCCGGAAAGATTCATCCTAACGACACAAGAAGGATAATCCGGGCTCTTGAGGTATATTTAAAAACCGGGAAAAAGATTTCTGAGCTTCAAATGGAAAGGGCTGGGTTGGGAAAAGAATATGAATTTAAAATTTTCGGGTTAGATATGCCCAGAAACGCCCTTTATGAAAAGGTAAATAATAGAGTCGAGCGGATGTTTGATTTGGGCATAATCGGGGAAGTAAGGTCTTTACTCAGGTCTAAATTAAGTAAAACCGCCCGTTCTGCTATTGGAATAAATGAATTAAAAGGTTTTTTTAAAGGAAATTATAGCTTAGAAGATACCAAAGAACTTATAAAACGCAATAGCCGTAATTATGCCAAAAGGCAGCTTACCTGGTTTAGGAAAGACCAACGGATAAAATGGATCAAGATTAATCCAGGAGATTCATCTTTTCAAATTGCCAAAAAAATATGGAAAAAGCTCTCTTAGTAAGTATTCAGATTAAGACTGATAAAGGCCATTGGAGGATAGAAGATATTTCTTCCGAGCTTGAGGAGTTGGTAACTTCTACTTCGGCCGAAATAATCGGTAATATAATCAGTATTTGCGATAAACCTACGGCTAACTTTCTTATCGGCAAGGGAAAGGTCGAAGAAATCAGGGCATTAGCCAATGAAGAAGCGGTTGATCTGGTAATATTCAGCCATGATTTAAGCGGCACACAGCTGCGTAACCTGGAAGCTGCCATCGGCAGAAAAACAATTGACCGGACACAGTTGATCCTCGATATATTTGCCTTGCGGGCAAAGAGCCCCGAAGGCAAAATGCAGGTTGAATTAGCCCAGCTGCAGTATTTGCTTCCCCGGTTAACCGGTAAGGGAATAGTGTTTTCCAATTTAGGCGGCGGGATTGGCACCCGTGGTCCGGGGGAAACCAAGCTCGAGATGGACCGGCGGCAAATCCGGAAAAAAATCGATACGCTTAAAGCAAGGATAAGTGATTACAGGCAGCATCGTTTAACGGTACATAAAAAAAGGAAAAGCAATAATGTCCCGTCTGCGGTTCTGGTCGGTTACACCTCCGCCGGCAAATCTACCCTGCTAAACTATTTGACCCAATCCGAACAAGTTACATCCGAAAAATTATTTACTACTCTGGACCCGCTTTCCAAAAGCCTTAAATTGCCGAATGGGCAGAACGTTATTATTTCAGATACGGTAGGATTTTTACATGAATTACCCCACCATCTGGTTGAAGCATTTAAAGCTACTTTAGAAGAAGTTGTTGACGCCGACCTTCTGGTGCACGTTTTGGATATATCTGACTCAAGACTTTATCAGCATAACCAGGCCGTCCTGGAAGTTCTTGAAGAAATTGGGGCGCAGGGTAAAACTATCCTTACGGCGCTGAATAAAATCGATTTAGTCGAAGACCGCAGCTGGTTTGAAATTACTAAAAAAGATTTTCCCGATTCGGTAGCACTGTCGGCAAAAACAGGTGAGAATACGGCTGCCTTAATATCGAAAATAGAAAAACATTTCCTGGGGCTCTTAATCAATCTAAACGTTATTATCTCCCATAACCATATGGAATTAGTGGATTTTTTTCATCGTAACGCCAAAATACATAAAACCGAATACCTGCCGGACGGGGTAAAAATAAATTTAAGTATCGATAAACAGCTTTATGATAAGATAAGTGAAAAGAAAGAGTTCAGGATTATCGATTAGAATATCTAACAAAAATAATTATTTTACTTGACAAATATCAACCGTCATGTTAAAATTTATTCAGGTAGGAGGGATAGATGCCTGTATTCAGACTGAAGATTCCTGCTGAAGAGCCTGTTTATGTAATCAGCGTGGTTTGTAAGTTAGTGAATATTCCTATCTGGACTTTACGCCAGCTGGATAAGGCAGGAGTCGTTAAACCTAAACGCATAGGCAAAAAAAGCCGTCTTTATTCCCTAAAAGACCTCAAAAAGCTGGAATATGTGCACTATCTTATGGAGGAAAAAAGAGTTAACCTACACGGGATAAAGATTATATTAGAAAAGGAGGGGTAAATTTTTTTATTCTAATCTTAGCACTCAAAGAATTAAGTGCTAATTTTATTGACAAAAGAACAGGATATGTTAAAATTACGGCTTGGCGTTGGAAGAAAATATATCCTAAAGGGACAGAAAATGCGTAGTGTTGATTATAATTCACGCCGGAAATCGGTGCTAAGTTCGGCTATTAACCGTTACATCAAGAATGCCGTTCCTGTAGCTTCTGATGATATTGCTGAGGAATTTGATTTAAGTTCAGCAACTATCAGGAATATATTCTCCGAACTCGATAAGTCTGGTTATTTAAAGCATCCGTATACGTCGGGAGGCAGAATACCGACTGATCTGGGGTACCGATACTACGTGGATTTCCTAATTCAGCAGATGGAATTAGTGGAAGAGGAAAAGCAGTCTATTCTAAGCGATTGCCAAAGAAAGATTAAGCGCCTTGATGATGCGCTTGAAAACACCTCTGAAGTTATCTCTGAGATCACCCATTATGCCGGAATTGTCTCTTTCTTAGAATTACAAGATAAGATCTTTTATAAAGGAATCAGCCGTATACTTGAACAGCCGGAATTCAAGGATGCCGATAAAATCCGCCTTTTGGTCAGGTTAATCGAAGACAAGAAACGCCTGTTGGATATTATTAACCGTGATTTTTCGGGTAAAGTGAAAGTTTATATCGGCAGTGAGTTGGGCTGTCCTGAAATGGAAAACTGTTCTTTAATCGTGGCCAGTTTTAAACTAAAGAATCAACCTTACGGCAGGCTGGCAGTGTTAGGCCCGATGAGGATGGAGTATGAGCATATAATCCCTAAAATGGAGTATATCTCGGAAGTTTTAAACCAGATTTTAGAGGGTTTTTAATATGGGCGAACAAAATAAAGAATCAAAAGACGAGCAGAAAAAAACGGATAAAACAGTTTCCTTGAAAGAATCCGAATATTTAGCTTTACTGGAAGAGGTTAAAAAAGGCCAGGAAAGCCAGGATAAAATGCTTAGGCATCAGGCTGACCTTGAAAATACGCGCAAGCGCCTGGAACGCGAAAAACAGGAGTTTTTAAAATTTGCTAACGAGGGCCTGATCTTAAGCTTGTTAAATATTCTGGATGACCTTGAGCGGACGGTTGATTTGGCAGAAAACACTAAACAGGACATCTCTGCTTTTTTAAAGGGCATTGAAATGATCCTTGCCCATTTATATGAAATGCTCAAAGAGCAAGGGGTTAAAGTTATTGACGCAGAAGGTAAAGTTTTTGATCCAAACTATCATGAGGCTTTGATGCAGGTAGAAAATAAGGAATTACCCGATCACACAATAGTAGAGGTTTTGCAAAAAGGATATTTAATTAACGAGCGCGTACTACGTACGGCCAAAGTAAAAGTTTCCAAAAGGATGGGAGGTTAATTATGGCAAAAGTAATTGGTATTGATTTAGGTACATCTAACTCGGCAGCTGCGGTGATGGAAGGCGGCAGGCCGGTAATTATTCCTTCAGCAGAAGGAGCAGGGGTTGCTTCCGGAAAAGCTTTTCCTTCTTATGTAGCATTTACGAAGGACGGACAGCGATTAGTTGGTGAGCCGGCCAGGCGCCAGGCAGCGATTAACGCCGATGGCACTATTCAGGCAGCCAAAAGAAAAATGGGCACGGACTTTAAATTTAAGGTCCACGGAACAGAGTATACCCCGCAGCAGATTTCAGCTTTTATATTACAGAAAATTAAACAGGATGCTGAAGCCTACCTGGGGGACAAGGTTGAAGAGGTGGTAATTACCTGTCCGGCTTATTTTAATGATAACCAGCGTCAGGCAACCAAAGACGCAGGCGAAATTGCCGGACTAAAGGTTTTGCGTATAATCAATGAGCCGACTGCAGCTTGTCTTGCTTATGGTTTGGAGAAAGCCGAAAAAGAACAGAAGATCATGGTTTTTGATCTTGGCGGCGGGACTCTTGACGTTACGATTATGGAAATGGCCCAGGGAGTATTTCATGTACAGGCGACTAGCGGCGATACGCAGTTAGGCGGCACTGATATGGATAAAGTCCTGCTCGATTATATTACCGGGCAATTTAAGCGTGAAACCGGGATTGATTTAATGAACGATAAAATGGCAGTGCAAAGAGTCCGCGAAGCAGCTGAAAAGGCCAAAATCGAGCTTTCCTCAACGGTCAGCACCGATATTAACTTACCTTTTATTACAGCCGATAATACGGGCCCCAAGCATTTGACAATGACTATAACCCGGGCAAAATTAGAAGATTTAGTCGGCCCGATTATCGACAGGTGCCGTCACCCTATGGAGCAGGCTATAAAAGATGCCAAGCTTTCCGCCAAAGAAATTGACCGGATTATTATGGTCGGCGGTCCAACACGGATGCCGGTCGTCGGTAAATTCGTCGAAGATTTTGTTGGTAAAAAAATCGAACGCGGAGTCGACCCGATGGAATGCGTTGCCTTGGGAGCTGCGGTCCAGGCAGCCATTATTACCGGGGAGGTCAAAGATGTGCTTCTTCTTGACGTGACACCTCTTTCTTTGGGTATTGAAACCCTGGGTGGCGTAAGCACTAAGCTTATTGAAAGGAATGCATCTATTCCTACGCAAAAAAGCCAGGTCTTTTCAACAGCTGCCGACAATCAGACTGCGGTAACTATCCGTGTTTTACAAGGCGAACGACAGTTGGCTAATGATAATGTGGAGCTGGGAAGGTTCGATTTAGTCGGAATACCTGCTGCTCCCCGCGGAGTTCCCCAAATAGAGGTAAAGTTTGATATTGACCGGGACGGTATAGTCCATGTTTCGGCCAAGGATCTGGGCACCGGTAAAGAGCAGTCAATAAGAATCAGTGCTCCCAAGAAACTTTCGAAAGAAGAGATCGATAAGATGGTCAAGGACGCTGAGAAATTTGCGGCGGATGATGCCAAAAAGAAGGAAGAAATAGAAGCTGTCAATCAGGCAGATAACCTTGTTTATGCGACCGAAAAATCCCTGAAAGATTACGGCGATAAGGTCGGCCAATCTGAACGCGCCGATATTGAAGCTAAGATCAATGATTTAAAAGCGGCGATAAAAGACAAAAATATCGATCGGATCAAAAAAGGGATGGATGATTTAACCAAAGTTTCGCACAAGCTTGCCGAGGAGATTTATAAGGCAGCTAGTGCCAAACAGCAAGCTCAAAACGCGCCGCCAGGTCAGGATGCCGGCAGAGAACAAGGCGGGCAAGAAGAGCCGAAACAAGATTCGAAAAAAGACGAAGATATTATCGACGCCGAATATAAAGAAGAAGGCGACGGTAAAAATAAATAAAATAAACGGGGACTTTCTTATTTAATTAATAAATAGGAAGGTCCCCGAATAGATATGTCTACCAAGCGTGATTATTACGAAATATTAGGGGTGCAAAAAAATGCCAGCCTCGAGGAGGTAAAAAAGGCTTATCGGGAGCTGGCGCTTAAATTTCACCCTGACCGGGTTGCTCCTGAACAAAAAAAAGAGGCGGAAACAAGATTTAAAGAAATTTCCGAAGCTTATGCGGTTATTTCCGACGAACAGAAGCGTTCCTTGTATGATAATTACGGGCATTCCGGAATCGACCAAAACTACGCTCAGGAGGATATTTTTAGAGGCGCCGATTTTAGCAGTATTTTTAGGGATATGGGCGGCGCTCAAGGCTCAGGTAGTATATTTGAAGAAATTTTTGGCGATATGGGTTTTGATGTGTTTGGAGGCAGAAGTAGCAGGGGGTCGTCTTCCCGCCGCCGGGGAAGAGATTTACAGGTTACTGTCGATATTTCATTAGAAGAATGCGCCACTGGCGTAGAAAAAGTTATAAATGTGCCCCGTTATGAACCGTGCCAGATTTGTTCGGGCACAGGAGCTAAGCCGGGTTCAAAAAGGGCTGTTTGTCCTCAGTGTAAGGGTGCGGGAAAAACCGTAGTTTCTAATGGTTTTTTCCAGCTAGCCCAGACATGTGCACGCTGCGGGGGAGAAGGCTCGACAATAAGCCAGCCGTGCCCCAGTTGTCACGGAGAAGGTAAAATCAGAGTTACCAAAAAGATAAAAGTAAAGATCCCTGCCGGCGTTGATAATGATTCCCAGCTGCGCGTGCGCTCAGAAGGAGAAGCAGGGGTAAATAGCCGCGGGGATTTGTATGTCATTATTGAGGTCCGGCCGCACAGTATTTTTGAAAGGCATAATAATGATATAATTACAGCGGTAAATATAAGTTTGCCTAAAGCTATTCTAGGCGGTGAAGTCCAGGTAGCGGCACTGGACGGGAATTTATCAATGAAGATCCCCCCGGGTACGCAATGCGGTAAGATTTTCCGCCTGAAAGGCAAAGGAATCCCGGATTTACATTCTCATGATATCGGCGATGAATTGGTAAAAGTAAACATTGATATCCCGGTAAGATTAACATCACAGCAAAGAAAATTAATTGAAGAGTTTGCCCGGTTGAGCGGCGGGGAAAGATAATATGCCTACATATGAATATCAGTGCTTGTCATGCAAGCATAAGTTCGAGGTTTTGCAAAGTATTAATGAAAAACCGAAGACCAGGTGCCCTAAGTGCGGAAAAAAATTAAAAAAATTGATTTCTAGCGCCGCAGGTTTTATATTTAAGGGCGCCGGGTTTTACGCCACAGACTATAAGAAGCGTAGCAGCTCAGCGGACAGTTCCAAAGCTAAAAATCTCTGCCCCAAAGCAAAAGAAGGCTGTAAAGGCTGCATGTAATCAGGAACAGGCAAAATCAAGCCAAAGTTTGATTTTCGTTGTTTTTATTAATTTTTATGCTATCATATCTGGCTAATGGCTAAAGTCAAAGCTTTTAAGGCATTTGTCTATAATCGAAATAAAGTCGGGGATTTAAAAGAAGTTGTTTGCCCTCCGTATGACGTAATCTCAACCTCGGCCCGGGAAAAACTTCTTGAGCGCTCAGCGTATAACTTTATCCACATCCTTTTATCGAAAGATACTCCTACCGAAAATAAATACAAAAACGCAGGAAATATATTCAAACAATGGCTTAAAGATACGGTTTTAATTCAGGACCAGGATCCCGCAGTCTATTTTTATAGCCAGACCTATATTATCCGGGGCGAGAAAAAGACCCGCCTGGGATTTATTTCTTTGCTTAAACTGGGCGATAAGACCGGTTCTTCAGTATTTGGCCATGAAAATACCCATGACGCCGCAAAACAGGACAGATTTAAATTAGTTACTCAGGTAAAAGCAAATCTAAGCCCTATATTCGTGATTTTTCTTGATAAACAGCGGATAATTCAGAGGGTTTTCCAGAAACATATTTCATCAAAGGACTCTTTCATTGAAGTAACGGATGATGAAAAAACTGTGCATAAACTATGGCGAATCGATGACCCGGAAGTTGTTCGCTTGATTGAATCCAGCATGAATGATGAAAATATGTTTATTGCCGATGGCCATCACCGCTATGAAGTGTCTTGTGCTTATCGTGACCTTATGCGCCAGAAGTTGGGGAATCAGTATACAGGAGAGGAAGATTTTAATTACTGCTTATCTTATTTTACTAATACTGATCCAAGGGGCCTGTCGATTATGCCTATTCACCGTTTGCTTAAATTGAACAATAAGCTTGATATCAGCGAATTTATTTCAAAAGCCAGAGAATATTTCGATGTGGACCAGATAAAAGAAAAGGGCAGGTTCTTCTTTCTGATGGAAAAAGCCGGTTTTACTGAACATCTGATAGGTTTATATAAAGACAGGAAATATTTCCTTCTGCGCTTAAAAAACGTAAAAATATTAGACAAGCTGATTGGCGATAAGCCAAAGGAATACCGGGTGCTCGATGTCGCTATTCTGAACTATCTGGTTTTGAGAAATATCCTGAAACTCGATTTAGACCACCTTGATAATATAACTTATAGCCCGGATCCGCTGGAATTCATGGATGCAGTAGACGCTGACCCGGCTAAAATAGCCTTTTTTCTTAATCCTGTCAAAATCAATCAGATTATAAACGTTGCCCTTGGTGGGCATAAGATGCCTCCTAAATCCACTTATTTTTATCCTAAAGTCCTGTCTGGCCTGGTAATCAATAAGTTTGCTAAGGAATAAAATGGCTTTATTCGGTAAACCAAAATATACTATAGTTCGGTTAAAGAAAAAAGAAATACCGGATGGGCTTTGGACAAGGTGCGAAGAATGCTCCGAAACCCTATATAATAAGACCCTTGAGGAAAATTTTAAGGTTTGCCCTAAATGCAACTATCATTTCGGGTTGACTGCATATGAAAGGGTCAATATGCTGTTTGATAAAGATTCATTTAATGAATTTGATAGAGATATGGTTTCGGTAGACCCCCTTGATTTTAAGGGCCCCAAGACCTATAAAGATAAATTGAAGCAGGACCAGGATTTAACCGGCCTGAAAGATGCGGCTGTGACCGGAGAAGGCGGGATAAATGCAAAAAGAGCTGTTTTGGCTGTTACCGACTCTCGGTTTATTATGGGTTCGATGGGTTCGGTTGTAGGAGAAAAGATTACAAGAGCCATTGAATTTGCCACCAAGAACAAGCTTCCGGTGATTATTGTCTCAGGTTCAGGCGGTGGCGCCCGGATGTATGAGGGTATGTACAGTCTGATGCAAATGGCCAAAACTTGTTCCGCTTTATCACGCCATCAAAAAAAGGCAAAATTGCCTTACATCTCGGTGTTAACCAACCCGACCATGGCCGGAATTATGGCTTCTTTTGCCGCAGTAGGGGATATAATTATGGCTGAGCCGAAAGCTTTGATAGGTTTTACCGGGCCCAGGGTGATCGAACAGACAATCAGGCAGAAATTACCTGCCGGTTTCCAGCGTTCAGAGTTTTTATTAGACCACGGGCTGATCGATATGATCGTACACCGTAAAAATATGAAGAATATTTTAAGCCAACTGCTTGACTATTTCGGATAATTTTAATATAATATTGCTTCATTAAATAAAATAAGGGAGTATAAATGGCTCAGGTAAGTTTAAGGGATGTTTGTAAGGTTTTTCAGGGCAACGTAATGGCGGTAAACAAGGTTAACCTTGGCATCGAAAATAAAGAATTCATGGTTTTGGTAGGGCCTTCCGGATGCGGAAAGTCTACTACCTTGAGAATGATTGCCGGCCTTGAGGAAATTAGTTCCGGTTCAATTTATATCGGCGATAAAATGGTCAATGATGTCCCTGCGAAAGACCGGGATATCGCGATGGTATTTCAAAATTACGCCCTCTATCCGCACATGACCGTAGCCGAAAATTTATCCTTTGGTTTAAGGCTGCGCCATTTACCCAAGCAAGAAATTACCCAAAGGGTCAATGAAGCCGCGGAGATTTTGGGGATCAAGCGTTTATTAAACCGTAAGCCGCGCGAGCTTTCCGGAGGTGAAAGGCAAAGAGTTGCTGTGGGCAGGGCGATTGTACGAAAGCCGCTTGTATTTTTATTTGACGAGCCTTTGAGCAACCTGGATGCCAAGATGCGCGTTCAGATGCGCACCGAAATACATAAGCTGCATATCCGGCTGCAAACTACTATTATATATGTTACCCATGATCAGGTCGAAGCCATGACAATGGGGGACCGTATAGCCGTAATGAAAGACGGCCTGATTACCCAGTTAGGCGAACCGATCGATGTTTACGATCATCCTAAGAACAAATTTGTTGCCGGCTTCATCGGTTCACCGCCGATGAATTTTATGCAAGGCAGGATCATCAAGAAAGAAGGCAAACTTTATTTTGATGAGGGTAGAATTCAGGTAAAGCTTGTCGAAGATATGTTGAAAAAAATGGCCGGATATGCCGGGCAGGAAGTTATTTTCGGTATCCGTTCCGAAGATATCTATGACAAGCTTTTCGTTTCTGAGGCCCCGCCGGAAAATATAGTCCGGGTAAACTGTGAAGTTTTTGAACCGATGGGTTCTGAGGTTTATCTCTATCTGAATACCGGAAAACATACCTTTATTGCCAGGGTCAGCGCTCATGACCGTCCCCGAGTCAACCAGGAAATGGACGTAGTTTTTGATATGAGTAAGGTGCATTTTTTCGACAAAACTACGGAAGAAACCATAGCTTAAAAGTTTTAGGTTCTAACCTTAAAAGCTTGGAATATGCGGCAAAATACTCTCCCAAAAAAGATTTGGTCGATCTTGTTGCTGCTTTCTATTTCCATTCTGATAATTAAATCCGCTTTTTTTAACCAAAAAATTAGTTTTCTCTGCTTGTTTGTTTTTCTACTTATTGATTTACTGATCTTTTTCTACCTTTTTAATCTTTACAAAAACAAAACCTCCCTGATTCAATCCCAAATCGAACATAAAGAAGAAGAACTCAATGTAATGAATGTTGAAAGCAGTAAGAGCCGGGAGCATGGTGAAGGCTTAAGGTTTAAAATAATCCGTTATAATAACCTGAAAAAAGTAATCGAAAACCTTAACCGCAGCCTAAAGCTTGATACGCTCATCCAGGTGTTAAGTTCAACCGTCTATTCCCTGATTTCAAACAGCTCAGGCACCGCGCTTTTCTACCTTGTCGATAATCAATACCAGAAACTAATTCTGGTCCATTCTGTAAAAGATGACAGCGACCTGGTAGTCATGTCTAAAGAGGGTGACATTTTTGACCATTGGGTGTTGAGGCATTCCAGTCAGCTGATCATTGAAGACTTAAAGAATGATTTTCGTTTTGATTTAGATTCGATACGCTGCACAGAAATGCGGCCGGTTTTATCCTTAATTAGCTCTCCTTTAATAAGCCATAATTCACTTCTTGGTTTATTGAGGCTGGAAAGCAGGGAAAAGGGTTTTTTTAACCAGGATGACCTGCGTTTTCTTTCTTTAGTTTCAGACCTCGGGGCGGTTGCCCTGGAAAACAGCCTGCTTTTTCAAAAGACCCAGGATTTAGCTATTCACGATGACTTGACCAGACTTTTTACCAAAGCTTATTTTATAAACAGGCTCAAAGAAGAATCAAAGCGCTGCCTGCGGCTTGATCAGAATCTTTCTTTAATGATGATTGATATAGATTTTTTTAAACAATACAATGATAAGTTCGG
>JAQTTI010000002.1:14324-30018 GCA_028710845.1 Candidatus Omnitrophota bacterium
AAATATAAGGATTATACTATCTTGCCTTTAAATATCGATTCTGACCAGGTAGCGGGTTATCTGGTTATCGACAGGATAAAAGAAAGCGATAAAGAAAAATTCGGGATCCTTGCTCAGCAGTTTTTAATTGGATTAAGGAGAGCATTGCTTTATCAGAAAGTACAAGGGCTTACTACAACAGATACGCTGACTCAGGTCTACTGCCGAAGGTATTTTCTCGAACGGTTCCAAGAAGAATTGAAGCGTTCGAGAAAAAATAAATTGTTTTTAAGCTTTCTTATGATCGATATAGATAATTTCAAGCAATTTAATGACCGTTACGGCCATCTGGTCGGAGACGGTATTTTGCGGCAGGTTTCGAAAATTATTACCGACAATATCAGGCAGATAGATTTCATCGGCCGCTATGGCGGCGAAGAGCTTTCGGCGATTTTTGCCGAAACGGGCAGAGAGCAGGCCAAGTTTGCTGCTGAGCGTATCCGCCAGGCAATTGAGTCGGCGGTTATCAAGGTTTATGACGAAAGGCTGAAGGTAACTGTAAGCATCGGTATTTCTACTTTCCCCTTGAACTCGGCGAATATGAAAGATTTGATCGATTTGGCCGATCAAGCTTTATATGTTGCCAAGGAAACCGGTAAAAACAGGGTTTGTTTTTCTCCTTCCTAAATTTATAAGGTAATCCTTGAAAAATTAAGTATTTTAATATAGAATACCACACATGATTAAGAAATTTATTATCGGTATAGATTTAGGCGGCACCAATCTAAAATGTTCCCTGCTTGATAATAAATTAAAGATCAGAGCCAGAAACTCTTTTAGCACAAAGAGTTTTAACAGTAAGGAAAAGTTGATCCGGGGTTTGGCTGATTCCATAAATAACTTTATTTTAAGTTCAGGTTATGATGCCGGTGCGATTCTTGGGGTAGGGATAGGAGTTCCCGGGCCGGTAGATACTTTTAAAGGGATCGTGCATTTTCTTCCCAATATTCCGGGATGGAAAGAAGTAAACCTTAAAAAGGTCCTGGAGAAAAAAACAGGTTTAAAAGTTTTTATTGATAATGATGCCAGGCTGATGAGTTTAGCAGAAAGTAAGATTGGCGCAGCGCGTGGTTTTAGCAATGTTCTTTGCCTAACTTTGGGTACCGGGGTTGGAGGAGGCCTAATCCTGAATAATTTGCTTTATCGCGGTAAAGATAATGCTGCCGGTGAATTCGGGCATGTTCCGATTAATATAACCGGTCCAAAATGCGGCTGCGGTTCAGAAGCCTGTATTGAAACCTATATTGGTAATAATGCGATTAAGAAAAGTGCAGTTAGTATCTTTGGAGCGGGGATTTCTCTTGAAAAAATCAGCTATTTAGCCAGAAATAATAACCGTAAAGCGGTTAAATTCTGGAATGAAGCGGGGAAAAAGCTGGGTATAGCTTTGAGCGGGGCAGTAAATTTATTAAATCTTGATGCTGTAGTGATCGGCGGCGGGGTGTCCAGCGCAGGTTGGCCGCTTTTTGAAGGTATAAAGCAGGCTATAGCCAAGCGTTCAATGAGCGTACAAGGCAAAAGAGTAAAAATATATAGGGCCAAATTAGGTGTTGATGCGGGAATAATCGGGGCCGGATACCTGGTTAAAGAAAGGTTAGGAATATGAAGATTTTTATCGATACCGCAAATATTAAAGAGATAAAGGAGGCAGCCGCTTTGGGCTTGATCGATGGAGTCACTACAAATCCTTCCCTAATGGCTAAAGAAGGGCGTCTTCCCGAAGAAGTCTTAAAAGAAATATGCAGTTTAGTCGAGGGGCCGGTGAGCGCAGAGGTAATCAGTGTTAAAACCGAAGGGATGGTTGAGGAGGCCAGGAGTTTAGTAAAAATCGCTAGCAACATTGTGGTTAAAATTCCTCTTACTAAAGAAGGCCTTAAAGCTGTAAAAATTCTCTCTGCCGAAAGGATTAAAACCAACGTTACGCTTTGTTTTTCCGCAGCCCAGGCATTGCTTGTGGCTAAATCCGGCGCCACTTATGTTTCGCCTTTTATCGGAAGGCTGGACGATATAGCTCAGGATGGTATGAGCCTAATCGAAGACATTAAAAAGATTTATTCAAACTATGGTTTTAAAACACAAATAATCGTTGCTTCAGTGCGTAATCCTATGCACGTAGTTAATGCGGCACGCCTTGGCGCAGATATTGCGACCATACCTTTTTCGGTAATTGAACAATTAATTAAGCATCCTTTAACTGATATCGGAATAAATAAGTTTCTGGAAGATTATCAAAGAATCCCTCAAGGAAAAAATGTCAAATAAGAGCTACAGGCGAATTTACCTACCGGTTTTTATTTTAACCTTTATTTTAATTTTAAATCCGAGCTTAGGTTTTTCCGAAGAACAGAAAGACTCTCCGATAATAATCAACGGCGATAACGTTGAATACTCGACCGATAATAGGGAAGTTGTGGCAACCGGAAATATCGAGGTAATCTATAAAGGTTCGAAACTGACCTGTAATAAATTAAAGGTAAATATGCAGACCAAGCAGGGTATTGCCGAAGGAAATGCCAAGCTTGAAGACAATAAAGGCGTGGTCACCGGGGATAAGATTATTTACGATTTCGGCAATAAAACCGGTATTATCTATAACGCGAATTTTAGGGCTAATCCATATTTCGGAAAAACAAAAAATATGGAAAAAGTAAACGACTCTGAATTTGTGGCCAGAAAGGGTTATTTTACAACCTGCAATCTGGACCGTCCCCACTACCGATTTACTGCCCAAAAAGTAAGTGTTTTTCCCGGAGATAAGATTCGGGCCCAGAAGGCTTTGCTTTACCTTGGAAGCGTTCCTACCATTTATGTGCCAAGATTTAACTACTCAATGAAAGAACCGATCATGCATGTGCAGGTTGAGCCGGGGAAAAGCAAAGATTGGGGATTTTACCTTTTGAGTATTTGGCGGATGAATTTGACTGAGAATGTAAGCGGGAAAGCTTATCTGGATTACAGAAGTAAACTAGGTTGGGCCGAAGGCCTTGGGCTTAATTACGCCGATACAGGTTTTGGAAAAGGTGATTTTAAATTTTATTATACCAAAGAAAAACAGCAATTTAAAAGTTTTATAAGCGGTGAATCGTTGAATAATACGCGCGATCTTTTACGCTGGCGTCATAAATGGGATATCGATCCACGCACAAATTTTAGCGCCGAATTCTATAAAATTACCGATGATAGAAGAAAAAAAGACCCCTCCCGTAATTTCCTGAAAGATTATTTTTTCCGGGAATATGAAAAAGATAGCCAGCCGTTAACCTATGGTCTTTTTCACCATTCTTTTAATTATTCCAGCCTGGATATTTTACTGCAAATGCGGACTAATCACTGGTTTGATCAGATAGAAAAAAAGCCGGAAATTAATTACACCCTGCCTAGCTTAGAGCTAGGCGAAAGCCTGCTTTATTTCGAGAATACGAGCCAATTAGGAAATTATGATAAGAAAGGTTCGGGGATGGGGGATGAAACTAATGTTGCCCGCTTTGATACTAAGAATACTTTATCCCGGCCGATGAAAGTTTATTTTCTCCAGTTCAGGCCTTTTGTTTCAAGCAGGCAGACTCTTTATGATAGAGGAGCCAACGGCCAGAGCGGGATTGTGCGGACAATCTTTTATAGCGGAGCAGACTTAAGCACCAAATTTTACCGCATCTTTGATGTGAAAAGTAATTTTCTGAATTTTGATATTAACGGCCTCAGGCACATTATAACTCCCAGTGTCGCCTATTTGTATACTCATCCTGCAACCATTCCTATTAATAACATAAGGCAGATTGATGCGGTTGATGCTATAAACCGGGGCAACACTGCTTCATTAAGCCTTTCCAATAAATTGCAGACTAAACGGAAGGGCCAAAGCGTTGATTTTGTAGATTTGTTGATAACTTCCGATTACGTATTGGACCCTAAAACGGGGGATAATGCCATACTTACTAATACCGGAAAAGAACTTAAGGATCAGCTTTCGGACGTCCTTTTTAAGTTAAAGATCCTGCCTTATTCGTGGATGCGCCTGGAAAGCGAGGCTACTTTTGAGCATTCTGACCATGATAATGTAAATTACAGCAAATTTTCTTTAATCAATTATGATTTGATTTTTGATTTGGGCCCGGAAAGGTCGATTTCTTTAGGCCAGCGTTATGAAAGAAAGGGTAAAAATGAAATTACGTTTGGTTTTGACTGGCGTTTAAGCGCTAAATGGAAATTCGGAGTTTACCAGCGTTACAATTTCAAGAAGACGGACTATCTGATCAAAGGCTCTCAGGAACAGCAGTTTACCTTAACCCGTGATCTGCATTGTTGGGAAGTAGAGCTTACCTTTGACAGGACCAAGAATATGGGCTCAAGCTTATATGTAACCTTTAGGCTTAAGGCTTTTCCTGAGAATGAATTTGGTTTTGATCAATCTACCAGTAAAAAGAAGTCAGGAACACAGTAATGGTTGATGGAGGTTAAATGAAAATTTCAATAATTGGTTCCGGATATGTAGGGCTGGTAAGCGGAGCCTGTTTTGCTGAGCTGGGAAACCAGGTTATCTGCGTTGATAATGATGAAAAAAAGATAAAAAGCCTTAAAAAAGGTATTATTCCTATTTTTGAGCCGGGTTTAGAGGAGTTGATTTCAAATAACCTTAAAAACAGGCGGCTAAAGTTTACGTCAAGCATTAAGGAGGCGGTGAAGGCAAGCGAATTGATTTTTATCGCTGTTGGCACCCCGCCGTTAAAAGACGGTGATGCTGATTTGACAGGAGTGGAAAATGTAGCCAGAATGATTGCCCAAAATATGGATGGCTACCGTTTGATAGTTGAAAAATCCACTGTTCCAGTCGAAACCTGCGCCTGGATTAAAAAGACAATATCCTCTTATATTAAGAAGAAAAATAAGTTTGACGTAGTTTCAAACCCCGAGTTTTTACGTGAAGGCTCAGCAATTAATGATTTTATGCGTCCTGACAGGATAGTAGTGGGTGTAGAAAGCCCGAAAGCCAGGCAGCTGATGATGCAGCTATACCGCCCTTTAAACCGGCCGATCCTTATGACCAATATTAAATCCGCCGAATTAATAAAACATGCTTCGAATGCTTTCCTAGCTACGAAGATTTCTTTTATTAATGCCGTAGCCAGGGTTTGTGATAAAGTAGGTGCTAATGTTAAGGAGGTTGCGGAGGGGATGTCGCTGGATAACCGGATCGGCAAATATTTTCTACATGCAGGTATCGGTTATGGGGGCTCCTGTTTTCCGAAAGACCTTGAAGCCTTCATAACTATAGCCAATAAGCTGGGATATGATTTTAAAATCCTAAAAGCCGTAAGGGATACAAACGAGGAGCAAAAAGCCTTTGTTATACAAAAAATAAAAGATGCGCTTTGGATTATAAAAGATAAGACAATCGCCGTCCTAGGGCTTTCTTTTAAGCCCAATACCGATGATTTAAGAAGTTCGCCCAGCATCGATTTAATTAATTACCTTCAACAGGAGGGCGCAAAGATCAGGGTTTTTGATCCTAAAGCAATGGAAAAGGCCAGAGATGTTTTGAAGGATATTGTTTTTTGTGCCGATCCGTACCAGGCAGCCAAAGGATCTGATTGCCTGATTATGGCTACCGAGTGGAATGAGTTTAAGGAGCTCGATTTTCTGAAATTAAAGAAGATTATGCAGCAGCCCCTCATAATCGACGGAAGGAATATTTATGATCCCAAAATAATCAAGAAGTTAGGTTTTACATACATAGGAGTCGGATATGGCAAAGAATAAAATTATGGTTAATTTTCAGAAAAAGATTAAAGATAGACAGATCAGAATTGCTGTAGTAGGCCTAGGTTATGTAGGTTTTCCTTTGGCCCTGGAATTTGCCAAAAAAGGGGTAAAAGTTACCGGGATTGAAATAGACCATGACCGTCTTAAATCGATATCTAACAAGATATCTTACATCAGCGACATATCTACAAGTGAGCTTAAAAAAGTAATCTCTGGCGGGAATTTTAAGGCCAGCGGTAATTTCTCCGACATAAAAGACGCCGATGCAATTTTAATCTGCGTGCCTACGCCGCTTAAGGGCAGATATCTCCCCGACATTTCCTTTATTAAAACAGCCGTAGAGCAAGTGGCCCTTCATCTAAAAAATAAAGCTTTGGTTGTCCTGGAAAGTACTACTTACCCGGGCACAACCGAAGAAGAAATTCTGCCGATATTTGAAAAACACGGATTTAGGCATGAAAGAGATTTCTTTCTCTGCTTTTCCCCTGAAAGGATTGACCCGGGAAATAAGAAATTTCCTGTCCAAAAAATACCGAAAGTTATGGGCGGGCTTAGCCCTTTGGCAACCTTGCTGGCTACTGAAATATACCAGATTATTATCAAGCAGGTGGTTCCGGTATCAAGCCCCCGCGCCGCAGAGACAGTCAAGCTGCTGGAAAACACCTTTCGCCTGATTAATATAGGTTTAATTGATGAATTGTCGATGATGGCCCATAAAATGAAAATTGATATTTGGGAAGTAATCCAGGCCGCCAGCACAAAACCCTTTGGTTTTATGCCTTTTTACCCGGGCCCGGGGGTGGGAGGCCACTGTATTCCGAAAGACCCTTTATATTTGCATTGGAAAGCCAAGAGTTTTGGTTTTCATTCGCGCTTTATTAAATTAGCCTCTGATCTTATAAGATATATGCCGGAATACGTGGTAAAAAGGGTTAATCAGGTTTTGGATTCAAGAAATTGCCGGTTAAAAGGTGCCAAGATACTGGTCATGGGGGTTACTTATAAAAAAGATATCAAGGATTTACGCAAGTCTCCTAGTTTGGATGTAATCAACAGCCTGAAAAAACATGGGGCAAGAGTTTCTTATTTTGACCCAATCATCCCTTTCTTAAAATTAAAGGGTTTAGACTTAGAATCGGTGAGACTGAGCGATAAAAAGATTAAAGAATTCGATTGTTTGATAATCGCCACGGACCATTCAGGAATTGATTACCTAAGGGTCTTAAAAAGCGCAAAATTAATTTTTGATGCCAGGAATGTGTATAAGGGAAAGCACAGGGAAAAGGTGGAGAGGCTTTAAATGCGCAAAAATAAAATCCTGATTACCGGAGGCGCCGGTTTCATCGGTTCGCATTTATGTCAAAGGCTGCTTAATGAAAATTATTTTGTTATTTGCCTGGATAATTTTATAACCGGAAACCTGGCCAATATAAAGCCATTCCTAAAGAACAAAAATTTCCGTTTAGAGATTAAAAATGTTTCGAACTATATAGATGTGCCGGGAAAATTAGATTATATCCTGCATTGCGCTTCTTTAGCCTCGCCTACTGACTACCTTGATTTTCCCATTCAAACCTTAAAAGTGGGCTCTTTAGGTACTCACAATGCTTTAGGCCTGGCTAAAAAGAAGAAAGCTATTTTCATGCTTTTTTCTACTTCTGAAGTTTACGGCGACCCCTTAGTCCATCCGCAAAAAGAAACTTACTGGGGCCATGTTAACCCAATAGGGGTCAGGGGCTGCTACGATGAATCTAAACGCTTTGCTGAAGCCCTTACAATGGCCTATCATCGCGTGCATAAATTAAACACAAAAATCGTCCGCATCTTTAATACCTACGGCCCCCGAATGCGCCACAATGACGGCAGGGTGGTCCCTAATTTTATTGACCAGGCTTTAAAAAACCAACCTTTGACAGTTTATGGAAAGGGGAATCAAACCAGGAGTTTTTGTTATATAGACGATTTAGTCGATGGGTTATTGAATTTAATGAACTCAAAAGAAAATCTACCGGTGAATTTAGGCAATCCAGATGAATTTACCATTATGGAATTGGTCGATCTTATCCTAAAGTTAACCGGATCCCGCAGCAAGAAGGTTTTTAAGAAGTTGCCCCAAGATGATCCGCAGAAGCGCCGGCCTGATATCACAAGGGCCAAAAAGATTTTAGGCTGGAAACCCGTTGTTCCTCTTGAGGAAGGACTAAAGAGGACAATTTCCTGGTTTAAAAGCTAAAATACCGCTTTTATTAAAAATATAGGCAGGGTTGACAATCTCTATCCATATGTTATACTTAAGGATAAAATAAAATACTGCCTTACTAATCTTTTTACATAAATCCTTAAAATCAGGAGGTGGAATGATTATGGAAATTATTCAGCAAACTAATTTTTTGGATATCGTTATTATAATTCTAGTAATCAGAATATGTTACATTGCTGCCAAAGGGGGGTTAGCGGTTGAAATTTTTAAACTTTTGGGGGCATTGTTTGCTACTTATATTTCAATGCATTTCTATACCGGATTGGCGGACAATATCAAAAAAGGTTTTTTCCCCAAGGGGATGCCGATTGAATTCGCCGATTTCCTGGTTTTTATAGTTTTGGCCCTTCTAGTATACCTATGTTTTGTCGCTATACGCAGCGCTTTGTATCGCTTTATAAAATTAGAGGCAGTCCCTGAGATCAATAAGTTTGGCGGAATTGTTTTAGGCCTGCTAAGGAGCTTTTTGGCAGTCGGGCTGTTAGTTTATATTCTAAGTATTTCGACGATAGATTATTTAACTACTTCGGCCAAACATTCTTATTTAGGCAGCCGGGCATTTATGGTTGCGCCAAATACTTATGGATGGTTATGGAACAGTATTTTTTCTAAATTCTCGCCTAAAGAAAATTATAATTCTACGGTGACCGAGGTCATAGAAAGGTTTAATCGCAAATGAAACTGATCGATTTTTATAAGAGCGTAGTCTATCACGGCCGCCAGGCTGACCCCCGGAAAAATAAGCTTAAAATAAAAGATTATTCGGATTCATCGATTCTCTATGGAAAGCCTCTGACCGAAGTTAATAAGATCATGGTTGGAATCGATATCGAAGTCGCCGAACTATTATTGGCTGATCGTATCCGGCAGAAGGAAGGCTTGGATCTGGTGGCGGCTCATCATCCCGAAGGGAAATCTTATGTTGGTTTAGCCGAAGTGATGCGTTTGCAGGTTGATTTGCTTACTAATATCGGGGTCAATAAAAAAACGGCTTTAAGGCTGCTTGAAGATAGGATGCAGGAGGTTAATCGCAGGATTTTACCTCAGAATCACACCAGGCCGGTCGATGCGGCGCGCTTACTTAATATGCCGTTTATGAATATGCACACTCCGGCTGATAACCATGTTTACAGTTATCTTGATACTGTTTTTAAACAAAAAAAACCGCGGTTGGTTAAGGATATAATCGAAATATTAAATACAATACCGGAATATCAGATAGCCTCTAAATTTAATACCGGCCCGAGGGTTATACTGGGGTCGGTGCATAAGCCGGTAGGCAAGATTTTACTGGAGATGACAGGCGGAACCGAGGGTTCAAAAGATGTTTTTGGTAAGTTGTATAAAGCGGGTATCAGGACCCTTGTTTCTATGCATTTGAGCGAAGAACATTTAAAAAAAGTCAGGGAAGCAAACCTTAACGTTGTAATTGCGGGCCACATTTCATCGGATACTTTGGGCTTAAACCTTCTTTTGGATAATATAGAAGAATCTGCCAAGGAAGAATTTAATATTATCGGCTGTTCGGGTTTTACAAGAATTAAAAGAAAATAAATGACCGGAAGAATCCCTGAAAACATATTGGAAGAAATTTTAAGCCGGATTGATATAGTCGAAGTTATATCCGGTTATTTATCGCTAAAAAAAACCGGCCGGAATTTTAAAGCCAATTGTCCTTTTCATCATGAAAAAACCGCATCTTTCATGGTTTCGGCAGATAGGCAGATCTACCATTGTTTTGGCTGCGGTGAATCAGGCAACGCTTTTAAATTTTTGATGCGCCACGAAAGGATGGATTTTCCCGAGGCAGTAGAGATATTAGCCAAAAAATCGGGAGTCACCCTGCCTCAAAGAGAGAATCCTGAAAGCGTAAAAGCCGAAAGTTTAAGTAATAAATTATATAAAATTAATGAATTGGCGCTAGGTTTTTTTGAAAACAACCTTATCAGCCCCGCAGGAGCTTCAAGCCGTGATTACCTGTTAAAAAGAGGCATCAGGCAGGAAACGGTCAAAGAATTCCGCCTGGGCCTTGCACCTGGAGGCTGGGATAATTTGATTAATTTTTTAAGGAGTAAAGGCGTGCCTCTTTCTCTTGTTGAGAGTGCCGGCCTGGTTTTAATTAAGGATGGCGGCGGGTATTACGACCGGTTCCGTAACCGGATAATTTTTCCGATCTTTGATGTGCGCAGCCGGGTAATCGGGTTCGGAGCAAGGGTGCTTGATGACTCTTTACCAAAATACGTAAATTCGCCGGAAACGCCGGTTTATACCAAGGGTAAAAATTTATTTGGGCTTAATTTATCTAAAGATTTCATCCGCGATTCCGATTGCGTTGTCATCGTCGAGGGCTATCTCGATTTTATAATTCCTTACCAGGAAGGAGTAAAAAATATTGTCGCCTCGCAAGGTACGGCTCTGACAGTCGAGCAGATCAAATTATTAAAACGTTATACTAATAATGTAGTTATGATTTTTGACGGTGATCAGGCGGGAGAAATGGCGACCTTAAGAAGCCTGGATATCCTTATTGATGAAGGAATAAATGTAAGAGTAGCGCCGCTACCAAAGGGTATGGATCCGGATGTTTTGGTAAGAAGGTCGGGCCCAGAAGGTTTAAAAACAAAAATCGCTCAATCTTTAAGCTTTTTTGATTATAAGCTTGACCTTTTAAAAAGCCGGCACGATATAAATGATGCGCACGGGAAAAGTAAAATTGCAGCGGAAATGCTTTCTACGATTAATAAATTCGATAACGCTATACTCAAATGCGAATATACAAAAAAACTAGCGGAAGCAATAAAAATACCCGAGCGGCACATCGTAGAGGAACTTAATAAGATCAAGCCTTTGCAAAATTCCGAAGCTGCGGGACCGGTTTTTAAGAAAAAAAGAGTGGAAATCAATCCTGCCGAAAAGCTTTTGGTTAAGTTTATGTTGGAGGAAAAAGAGCTGATCGAGAAAATCATGCAGGAACTTTCGCTTTCTGATTTTCAGGATGAGCGCACTGCGAAAGTTGTTTCGGCTATTCAGGAAATGGCTGTTCAGGGTAAAAATATCCAGCCTAATTTTCTAATGAACTATTTCAGTGAGGACGAAGCGACTCAGTTTGTTTGCGAAACAATATTTATGCCTGATTTAGATGACCAGGATAGAGAAAAAGCGGTCAATGATTGCATTAACCGCATAAAAGTAGATAGGTTGAAATCAAAGAGGGAACATTTACACAATGAGATTAATGCCGCGCAAGTTTCAGGCGATGAACAGAAACTAAACAGTCTTATTAAAGAATTTCATAACTTAATAAAGAAAGGCGATTAGTATGAAGAGGAAAGAGCAGCAACCCAGCAAAGATATGGAAAAGTTAATTGCCCTTGGTAAACAAAAGGGTTTTTTAACTTACGATGAAGTAAACGACCTTTTGCCTGATGACCTTTCAAGTACGGTGGCGATAGACCACCTTTTTGAATTATTGGGTAATGAAGATATACAGGTAGTCGAAGGCGAGGAGGATGCCGGGCTTTCCGCCAATAGGGCTCAGACCGAAAAACAGAACCTGGCCCCTCAGCGGGAAGAAATGCTGGTAGACCATTTGAAAAGTGAAGAGCGTTTTATGCCTTTAGATGACCCTGTCAAAATGTACCTGAAGCAAATGGGTTCTATTTCGCTTTTAAGCCGGGAAAATGAAATCGAATTGGCTAAAAAAATCGAAGAAGCAGAAGATAAATTTAAAAGGGCCGTCCTGGTAACAAAATTTGCCAGAAATGAGGTTATGGTAGTAGCTGATAATATCCTCGAAGATAAGATTAACATGGAAGAGGTGGTAAAAGAAGATATCCGGATAAAAAAGACCAGTGTTTTGGGCAGGTTTAAGCGGATCATTATAAAAATCAAAAAAACCCGCAGCGATTCAGTTGCTATCAATTTAATATTACAGCTTAATTTTACTACTTCGGTGATCGAAGCTGCCGTGCGTAAGTTAAGCCTTTTGATGCGGGAGCTAGATTATCTTAAGCGTTCTGCTAAAAGTAATCCGCTGCGTAAACGCCAGATTTTAAAAGAAATAGCCGAGCCGTATAAGAAGATTAAGGAACAGATAAAATTAATTAAATCCGCCCACCTTAAATTTAACCGTACCAAGAAAAAATTAGTCGAAGCAAATTTGAGGCTGGTGGTGAGTATCGCCAAGAAATATACCAATCGCGGATTATCCTTTTTGGACTTGATTCAGGAGGGGAATATCGGTTTAATGCGGGCTGTTGAAAAGTTCGAATATAAGAGAGGCTATAAGTTTTCAACCTATGCTACCTGGTGGATCCGCCAGGCGATTACGCGTTCTATTGCCGATCAGGCGCGAACCATTAGGATCCCCGTGCATATGACTGAAACTATTAACAAGATAATCCGTTTTTCGAGGGTATTTGTCCAAAAAAACGGCAGGGAACCTACTCCTGAAGAGATAGCCCATAAAATGCGTTTTCCTCAGGGCAAGATAAAATCAATATTAAAAATCGCTCAGGAACCTATTTCTCTGCAAATGCCTATAGGTGATGAAGGTGATACTCATTTCGGTGATTTTATCCAGGACAAAAAAGCAGTCTCACCGGCGAATGAAACTGTCCGCTCAATGTTAAAAGAAGAGATGAATTCTGCTTTGAGCACCTTGACCGAGAGGGAGAAAAAAATCCTGGTTTTAAGGTTTGGTATCCTTGATGGTTCTGCCCGCACGCTGGAAGAAGTCGGCAATGTTTTTAAGGTTACCCGGGAAAGGGTAAGGCAGATTGAAGCCAAAGCTTTAAAAAAGCTCAGGCATCCTTCCCGTTCGCGGCGTTTACGGACTTTTATGGATATGACTTTGGCGCACCAAAGGGAATACTAAAATTATGGGCTTAGAAGTTTGCAATTTACTATTCTAAAAATAAAATGAAAAGGTATCCGCATGGCACGAGCGGCTGCCTTTTTCTATTTTTAAGCTATGTTTGAAAACGAAAATAAAATTAAAAAACCTACAGAGCTGCGTAATATCGAGCTACAGCAAAAGGCAATGCTGGATAATATTCCGGACATAGCCTGGCTTAAGGATAAGCAGAGTAGATTTATTATGGTAAATGATCGATTTGCCAGAAGTTGTGGCTACAAGCCTGAAGAAATAATCGGAAAAACCGATCTGGATATCTGGCCCAAGGATTTGGCGGAGAGCTATATTGCAGACGATATGGAGGTAGTCAAGAGTAAAAAACGAAAGATTGTCGAAGAAAGAATAGCCGACAGTGAAGGCAAGATTCAATGGATTGAAACAATTAAAACGCCTATTTTCGATGATCAAGGCAATGTAATCGGCACAACCGGTATTGCCAGAGATATTACTCTTAGGAAGAAAGAAGACGAAAGGATCAAGGATATCAGGGCTGAGCTTGAATTAAGGGTCAAGGTTAGGACAGCAGAGTTAACCAGCCTGAATGAAGAATTGCTAAAAGAGATAGCCGAAAGAAGGTTGGTTGAATCGGGGTTAAAAGAATCGGAAGCTAAATTCAGGATGCTTTTTGAAGATATCTCCGAAGGGCTGGTCATGGCCGATATCGATACAAAAAAATTTCTCTTATTTAATAAGGCTTTTTGCAATATGTTAGGTTATTCTCCCAAGGAAATGGAGCATTTCAGCATGAAAGATATCCACCCTCCTGAAGTTTTGCCCTGGACCTTGGAACAGTTTGACCAGCTGGTGAAAAAAAAGATAGCGGTTTCAGAAAATGTGCCGGTTAAGAAAAAAGATGGGTCTATTTTTTACGCCGACATAACCGTCTCTTTGCTTAATATCGACGGAAAATTATGCCTCATTGGAAACTTTAAAGATATTACTAAGCGGATGGAAGCCGATAATAACATTAGGCAGCTGGTTTCGCTGCAAAATGCCACTCTGGAATCGACTTATGACGGCATATTGGTAGTTGATCTTAAGGGCAGGGTGACCAGTTACAACCAGAAATTCCTGGATCTATGGAAGTTTCCGGATAAGTTAATAGAAGGAAAAATTGATAAGGAATGGCTTGAATTTTCCGCAAAACAAGTAGATAACCATAGAGAATTTTTAAGTAAGATACAGTATCTATATGAACATTTGGAGGAAACATCCTTCGACACCTTTCGATTTAAAGACGGCCGGATAATGGAAAGGTATTCACAGCCGCAAAAAATTGATGGTGTTGTCGTAGGGAGAGTTTGGAGTTTCAGGGATGTTACGGATTTTAAACTGGCCCAGGAAAAACTACGGATTAATGAAGAAAAATTCCGGACAATAGCGGAATTTACTTATGATTGGGAATATTGGCAGGGAACAGACAATCATATGATTTACATGACCCCTTCCTGCCAAAGAATTACCGGATTTTCCCGGGAAGAATTCATTAATGATTTTTCTTTAATTGAAAAGATTATTCATCCGGATGATGCCGGCTTTGTAAGGGGAGAGGTTAAAAAAGCGCTCAAGAATAATTCCAAACTGGAAATTGAGTTCAGGATCATTGATAAGCAAGGAAAAGTCCACTGGATAAGCCATGTATGCATCGCTATTTTTAATTCCGAAGGTAAACTTATCGGGCGCAGGGCAAGCAATCGCGATATTACCGAGAAAAAAGAAAATGAAGTTGAGCTGAAACTTTATCGGGATAAATTAGAAACATTGGTTGAGGATCGCACCAAGAGCCTGGAAACAGAAGTTGAAATAAGAAAGGAAGCCGAACAAAAGGCAAATTCCCTGAATAAGCAGATTGAATTTATTTTAGGGGCTACTAAAACAGGCTTAGATATAATCGATCAAGATTATAATATACGCTATATAGACCCGGGCTGGGCAAGCATATACGGAGAATGGAAAGGTAAAAAATGTTTTGAATATTTTATGGATCGTAAAAGCCCCTGTCCAAACTGCGCAATAGATGAAGCCTTTAGGACTAAAAAAACGGTAGTCAGCGAAGAGGTTTTGCAAAAAGAAGGCAACCGGCCTATCCAGGTTACGACAATACCCTTCCAGAACGAAAAAGGCGAGTGGTTAGTCGCCGAAATAAACGTTGATATTACTCAAAAGAAAAAAATCGACGAAGAATTACAGCGTTACCGCGACCACTTAGAACAGCTGGTAGCCGAAAGAACCCAGGAGCTTTTACAGGAAACAGTCCGTTATAAGAATTCGGAACTGGAAAAAAGTAAGTTAAATATCGAACTGATTAAAATTAATGAAAGATTAAAAAGCGTTTCATTAATCGATCCGCATACCGGCTTATATAATTACCGCTACCTTCAGGAAGTTATCGAAGCCGAGTTTCATCAATCAAGAAGGTATGCTCAGAATCTGGCGATAATTATGCTGGATATCGATTATTTCAAATCAATAAATGACGTTTACGGGATTGCTTTCGGCGATCTGGTTCTTAAGCAGTTGTCCAAAGAACTTAAGCGTATGGTCAGGCGCTACGATGTCCTTATTCGTTACAGCGGAGAAGAATTTATCATTATTTCGCCTAGATTAGACCGGGTAGCGGCTTTTAACATGGCGCAGAGGCTTCTCGAATCCCTTAATTTTATCAATTTCGGAAATAAGAAGCATCTGGTTAAATTGAAAATTAGCATATCCGTAGTTTC
>JAQTTI010000002.1:30118-39560 GCA_028710845.1 Candidatus Omnitrophota bacterium
GGAACCCAATTTGACCCCCGCATAGCTAACATCTTCTTAAAGATTATCGAAAAGGAAGTTTAATCCTTAAACCCCAATTATTTAAAACAAAATTCTTGCCAAAAAACACTAAAAATAGTATCATATAGTATTACTTTTCAGGCATATCGGTGTTGATTTTAACGGCACAATCCATCGTTTTAGCCTTATTAGATTGGTTTGGGGCCCATAGCTCAGTCGGTTAGAGCAGTTGACTCATAATCAATTGGTCCGGGGTTCGAGTCCCTGTGGGCCCAGTTTTAAATTTAAAATGTTCATCTGTTATGCCCGGACCAAAAGGGGTGCGGGGAAAATTCCCCGCGTATTCGGGGTAACAGCGACGAACGGAAGTGAGGAGCGCCATAGGGGCAGAGCCCCTTTGGAAGCGACTGGATTTAGCCAGGAGCGCTGGTCCGGGGTTCGAGTCCCTGTGGGCCCAGTTTTTCGAGTTCATGGAATGGTCTTATAGACTATAGTCAATAAAGGGAGATTGGCTCCTCCCCTATCGGGGATAAGCCAACTCAATGGTGTAGAAAAAAGTTCGGGCGATTGGCTCATCTCCATGGGAGATTTCGCAACTCAGGTAAGCTTAATATTTCAGGGCGATTGGCTCCTCCCCTATCGGGGATAAGCCAACTCAATGGTGTAGAAAAAAGTTCGGGCGATTGGCTCAGTTGGTTAGAGCGCCACATTCACATTGTGGAAGTCAGGGGTTCGAATCCTCTATCGCCCATTTAAATAATGGGTGGATAGAATAGCGGGGAGGGGAATTGGCAATAAATAATTTAAAAGCACAATTAGATGGATTAATAAAACTGCAAAAATTAGACAGTGAAATCTACGCTCTTAATAATGAAAAAGCGATAAAGCCTTTGGAAATAAAAGCGATCGAAGAGTCTTTTGAGTCAAAAAAACAAAATTTAGCTAATCTGCAGAATAAATCGCTTGAAATAGCGAAACAGCGCAAGGAAAAAGAGCTTGAGCTGGCAACTAACGCAGAAGCGGTAAAGAAATTACAGGGACAGCTATATTCTTTGAAAACTAATAAAGAATTCCAGACTATGCAGCAGCAGATCGCCGACACCAAAGCTGACGGCTCGGTTATCGAAGAGGCAATTCTGCTTTCATACGATGAATCAGATAAAATTAAATCACAGATCGACCAGGAAAATTTAAAACTTAAGGAAGAAGAAAAGATTTTTATTGGCCAAAAAAACAAAGTCGATGAACGGATAAAAGAAATCGACAGCCGTTTAAGCCAGCTGGATGCTTTAAGAAAGCAGACAATCCCGGGTATTGATGAAAAGCTTTTGAAGGATTACGAAAAAATTTTACATAGCCGGGCAGGTTTGGCTATAGCTGAAGTTAAAGACAATTCCTGCGGTGGCTGTCACATGCTTCTTCCTCCGCAGGTAATAAATCTGATCAAGATGTATGATAAAATAATTACCTGTGAAGTATGCAACCGTATTCTTTGTCTTCAAGAATGAACCATTTAGAAATTTATATTGATGGGGCTTCAAAAGGTAATCCGGGCAAAAGCGGAATCGGTGTTGCAATTTATCGTAATCACCAGCTAATCAAAGAAATTTCAAACTACATAGGGTTAGCTACTAATAATGTAGCGGAATATACCGCTCTAATTTATGCCCTTGAAGAAGCATTATTATTGAAAGCTGACTCTATAAAGATTAATACGGATAGCCAGCTTTTAGCCAGGCAGCTTAATAAAATCTATAAAGTAAAGAATGCCGGGATAATAAATCTATATAACAGGGCGGTGCATCTTTTAACCGGTTTTGAAAAAATTTTGATTAACCATATTCCCCGCGAAAACAATATTTTAGCTGATAAATTAGCGACAGGAGCAGTAAAGAAGAAAGCAGGATGTGGCTGCCCGCCGAACTTATCGGCGGGAGGAAAGTCCGGGCTCCAGAGGGTAACGTAACGGGTAATTCCCGTCCTGCATATTTAAATATGCAGAGGATTTCCGTTTTAAGCGGACCTGCTATAATTTCTAGCGGGAGAGCCACAGAGACGAGCCCCGCACTAAAAATTGTAAATAATTTTCAGTGTGGGGGTGAAACGAGGCAATCTCTACGTGGAGCAAGGTGGAATAGGGGATGAGCGCTGATCCGGCGCGTTTTGCTAAGTTATTTGGCAGAGTTAATCCCGGGTAAGCCGCTAAAGTCCTACCGGTGACGGTGGGATTGAGAGGAATAGTCACTAATCGATGCGAAAAATCGTATCAAGACAGAACCCGGCTTATCCTGCTTTCTTTTTAAATTTTTGGCGATTAGATATCAAATAAAAGAAATAATGCTTAATTAAGGGGGTAATAAAATGTCAGGTCATTCTAAATGGAAGACAAATAAGGGTAAAAAAGGTATAGCCGATGCCAAGCGCGGGGCTACTTTCACCAAAATTATTAAAGAGCTGGTTGTAGTCGCCCGCGACGGTGGAGGCAATCCGGATTCGAACCCACGATTACGGGCGATAATGCAAAAGGCAAAGGAAGCAAATATGCCTTCAGATAATGTAAAAATGGCGATTAAGCGGGGGACTGGAGAGCTTCCCGGGGTTGTTTATGAGGCAGTAATGTATGAAGCCTATGGCCCGGGCGGAGTTGCCCTGATGGTTGATTCTCTGACTGATAATAAAAACCGCACCACAGCCGAATTACGCAACATTATGTCAAAGAGGGGCGGAAACATGGCGGGGGCAGGCGCGGTCAGCTGGATGTTTACCCAGAAAGGCTATATTTCAATATCTAAAGATAAAATTAAAGAAGATGAACTAATGAATATAGTTTTAGATGCCGGAGCCGAAGACATGAGGCATGAAGATAATAGCTACGAAATCTATACATCGATTGCCGATTTAGAAAAAGTTAAAGCCGCGCTTACGGAAAAAGGAATCAAATGGGATGACGCAGAATTAACTATGATTCCTTCGTCGACAATTAAAGTCGCCGGCAACGAAGCAAAGCAGGTCCTGGGTTTAATCGAAGCATTAGAAGAGCACGACGATGTCCAGCAGGTTTACGCGAATTTTGATATTCCCGATGAAATATTAAATGAGGTGTCTGGCGCAGAATGATTATCCTTGGCATTGATCCTGCCCTGGCTATTACAGGTTATGGAGTCATCCAAGTTAAGGGTCCAACGCGGGTATTAATTGAAGCCGGAATAATCCAGACTAAGCCAAAGGAATCTTTGCCAAAAAGATTGGCTAGTTTATATAACGGGATAACCAAGTTGATTACTGATGCTAAAGCGGATTGCCTGGTGCTTGAAAAGATATATTCACATTATAAGCATCCGGCTACTGCTTGCATATTAGGCCAGGCTAGGGGCGTGATTTGTCTGGCGGCATCGACCTGTGGCGTTCCGCTTTTTGAATATGGGGCTACCCGGATAAAAAAAGCCATAATTGGAAAAGGGCTGGCTTCTAAGATCCAGGTGCAAAGAATGGTCGCTCACACCCTGGCAATAAAATCGATGCCCAAGTACCTCGATGTAACGGATGCATTGGCCTTGGCTTTAGGCCACAGTTATATTAAAAATTCAAAAATATGATTTCTAGGATTGCCGGGAAAATTTCGGAAAAAGGTTTAAACTATCTTGTTTTAGATCTTGGTTTATTGAGTTACGAAGTGTTGATACCGGCCTGCGTTATGCAGAATATCGATAATTCACCGCAGGCCGAAGACAAGATCTCGCTTTTAACTTACCATTATTACCAGGTGGATCAGGCAAAGAGTATCCCGGTTTTAATAGGATTTTTAAACCAAGTAGAAAAAGATTTTTTTGAAATATTTATAACGGTATCAGGGATCGGGCCCAGAGCTGCGCTTAAGGCTTTAAATAAGCCGATCTCCCAGATAGCCAAAGCAATTGATGAAGGGGACTTATCGTTTTTAAGGTCATTACCGGGCATAGGAGAACAAAGAGCAAAAGAGATAGTAGCCAAACTGCAGAATAAAGTGGGTAAATTCGGCTTAATCCAGGACCGTGATATCGGGAAAAAGGCAGCTTCCAAAGATATAACCGAAGAAGCCTTGGATGTATTGCTGCAGCTTCAATATAAAAAACCCGAAGCTTTAAGCATGATTAAAAAGGCCCTGGAAACAAACGCACAGGTAAATACGACGGAAGAATTATTAAATTTGGTATATAAACAAAAACTGGTGAAAAAATAATGACAGAAAATAATTTAAAATCAGCAGTTGAAGCCTTGATTTTCGTATCCGAAAAACCGATTACGCTTGAACAAATAAAAAAAGTTTTAGGCGATTTAGACCTATCTGCTATCAAAAAAATTATCGAAGAGTTAAAGAATGACTACGAAACATCCAATCGCGGCATGCGGATTATAGAAATCGCCGGCGGTTTTCAGATGATTGCCTGCACTAATTTTTCTTCCTTTCTGAAAAAACTTTTTAAAAACCGAAACGGCGAAAAATTATCTAAGCAGGCGTTGGAAAGCCTGGCGATAATCGCCTATAAACAACCGTTGACTAAGACCGAAATAGAGTCCTTAAGGAATGTCAACGTTGACGGCGTAATGAAAAGCCTGCTTGATAAAAACTTGATTCGCATCTGCGGAAGGAAAAAAATACCGGGAAGGCCGTTTGTTTTCGGCACAACCCGCGAATTCCTCGAACATTTCGGGTTGAAATCGCTTCAGGATCTGCCCAAGATGGAAGAATTTACCACGATGGCCGAAGCCAAGGAAAATAATAATGATATCGAATCACTTGCCCAAACAGAACCGGGGGAGGGAGAGAATGAGCTTAAACAGGTTGCGTAAAAAAATCGATCTACTTGACCGCAAATTGATTAATCTGTTAAATTTGCGCGCCGCGGAAACTAAAAAAATCGGTAAGATAAAAATCAAAACCGGAAAGAGCATTTATGCGCCGGAAAGAGAGATGGAAGTTTTAAGTAAAATATCCAAATATAATAAGGGACCATTGAAAAAGTCGGCGATTGAGGCTATTTATCGCGAAGTAATGTCAGCCAGCCTTGCGCTGGAAAAGCCTTTAAAAATAGCTTACCTTGGACCCGAGGCTAGTTTTTCAAACCTGGCCGCGATTAAAAAATTTGGTTCTCAGGTTGAATATGTTAATTGTAATAGCATTGCCGAAGTTTTTATGGAAGTAGAAAAGGGAAGTTCGGACTACGGTGTTGTACCGATAGAAAATTCAATTGAAGGCGCGGTAAGCCATACCTTGGACGTTTTTGTTGATTCGGAGCTAAAAATTTGTTCGCAGATAATTCTGGAAATCACCCATAATTTACTTGCCAATTGCCCCAAGAATAAGATTACAACCGTGTATTCAAATCCCTATGTTTTCGGCCAATGCAGAATCTGGTTGCAGAAAAATTTGCCCAATGCGCGTTTAGTCGACGTTTCTAGTACCACCCGGGCCGCCGAGATTGTAAATAAAGAAAGAAACAGCGCTGCAATTGCTTCATTGCTTGCTTCTAAAATCTACGGATTAAAGGTTTTGGCTAGCGATATTCAGGATTCTTTGCATAATATTACCCGTTTTCTGGTTATCGGAAGGAATGCGGTAAATAAAACCGGCAATGACAAGACTTCGCTGTTGTTGTCAATAAAAGACCATGTAGGGGCATTATATGAGCTGCTTTCCCCTTTTCGTAAATATGGAATTAACCTAACCAAGATCGAATCGCGTCCTTCAAAGAAGAAAGCCTGGGATTATTATTTCTTTCTTGATATCGCCGGGCACAGCGAAGACGAAAAAATCAAAAAGGCATTAAAAGAGTTGGAGTCAAAGAGTAAATCCCTGAAGGTGTTGGGATCTTATCCTGTAGGAGAATGATAAAGTGAAAGAATTAGTTCGTAAAAGCGTATTAGGTATAAAACCGTATATTCCCGGGAAACCGATAGAAGAAACTAAAAGACAGCTGGGGCTTAAAGAAGTAATCAAGCTGGCTTCCAATGAAAATTCCCTGGGCGCCTCTCCAAAAGCTTTAAGCGCTATGAGAAAAAATTTATCCGGTGTTTTTCGTTATCCTGATTCACTGGGATTTAATTTAAAAAAACGTTTGGCTAAATTTACTGGTTTGTCCGCGGAAAATTTTGTCTTGGGAAACGGTTCTGATGAGCTTATTGATGTTGTGATTAAAACTTTTGTCGAAGCCGATGAAAATATTCTGACTGCCGATACTACTTTTCTTGAATATGAAATTATAGCCCAGGTTAACGACCGAAAACTCAGAAAGGCGCCGCTGCGCTATTTCAAATATGATTTAGGCGCGATTTTAAAATTAGTCGATAAACAAACGAAACTCATATTTATTGCTAACCCCAATAACCCGACTGGAACATATGTCACCAAGTATGAGGTAGCCGATTTTTTAAGCGCTCTGCCTTCTCAGGTAATAGTTGTTTTTGACGAGGCTTACGATGCTTTTATCGATGTCGATGATTATCCGAACTCTTTAAGTTATTTGCGGAAGAAAAAGAATGTTATTATACTTAAGACCTTTTCCAAATCCTACGGTTTGGCCGGATTACGCTTAGGGTATGCAATTTGCCAGCCGGAAATAGCGGCTTATATGGAGAGGGTAAGGCAGCCGTTTAACGTAAATATTCTGGCCCAAGAAGCAGGAGTTGCTGCTTTAGATGACAAAGATTTCCTTAAAAAAACCCGCCGACTGGTTTTAAGCGGGAAAAAATTTATTTATGATGAATTGTCCCAACTCGGTTTAAGCTATGTGCCTTCAGTAGCGAATTTTGTATTAATTGATGTCGAAAAAGATAGTAAGGATGTTTTTAAGGCTATGCTTAAATTCGGAGTAATCGTACGCGATATGAAGCAATACGGTTTGGATAATTATATCCGTTTAACTATAGGCACTCAAAAAGAAAACAAAAGAAGTATGCGTGTTTTAAGGAAGGTCCTTAATTCCTAAGGGTTAGAATAAGGAGAGAATAAATGATTATTGTTCTGAGGCCAGAAGCAACAGAAGCGCAAGTCAATCATATAATCGATAAAGTAAAAGCATTGGGATTAACCCCCCACGTTTCGAAAGGCTCGGAAAGAACGATTATCGGGGTTATCGGCCCCGAAGATATTCTTCGGGTTACCCCGCTTGAGGTTTTTCCGGGCGTAGAAAATGTTATTCCAGTCCTTTCTCCGTTTAGATTGGTATCCAGGGAGTTCAGAAAAGATGATTCCGTTATTGACCTGGGTAAAGGCGTAAAAATTGGCGGTAAAGAAATAGTGGTTATGGCCGGCCCTTGCACAATCGAAAATATAGATAGCTTATATGAGATTGCCAAAGAAGTTAAAAATGCTGGTGCGACCGTCTTGCGTGGCGGGGCATTTAAACCCCGGACTTCTCCGTACAGTTTTCAAGGATTAGGAAAAGAAGGACTGCAGATGTTAAGGGAAGTAGGCACTGAATTGGGAATGGTGACGATAAGTGAAGTAATGGATAGCCGGGATGTCAATTTAGTTGCCGATTACGTCGATGTTTTGCAGATTGGCTGCCGCAATATGCAGAATTTTAACCTCTTAAAAGAAGTAGGGGCTACCAAGAAACCGGTGCTCCTAAAACGGGGAATGGCTTCTACGGTAAAAGATATGCTGATGTCGGCTGAATATATACTAAGTGGCGGTAATTTTTCCGTAATTCTCTGTGAAAGAGGCATCCGTACATTTGAAGATTCTACGCGTAATACCCTGGATATAAGCGCGGTTCCGGTGGCCAAACAACTTTCTCATTTGCCGATTGTGGTGGATCCTTCGCACGCTGCCGGAAAATGGGGACTAGTGCCCGCATTGGCTAAGGCCGGGGTCGCAGCAGGATGCGATGGGCTTATCATTGAAGTCCATAATCATCCGGAGGAAGCAGCTTCCGACGGAGCGCAGTCATTGATTCCGGAAAATTTTGCCTCCTTAATGGGAGAAATGAAGGCTATAGCCAAGGCTTTAGGGAGAAATATCTTATAGAATGTTTAAAAAAGCAATAATTATAGGCACAGGTTTAATCGGCGGGTCTTTAGGCTTGGCCATGAAAAAGAAAAAACTGGCAAGAACTATAGTTGGTTTTAGCCGTCATTTAGAAAATGCAAGATTAGCCAAAAAGATGGGGGCAATTGATTGTATAGGTAAAAACTTAGGAATAGTAAAAGATGCTGATTTAATCATACTCGCTACTCCCGTTAAATCGATAATTGAAATTTCATCCAGGATCAAGGATAAAATTAATAAAAATTGCATAGTAATTGACGTCGGCAGTACCAAACAGGCAATAGTTGCCAGATTGGATCCGATTATTCCTAATTTTGTCGGCTGTCACCCATTGGCGGGTTCAGAAAAAAGAGGCGCCTCTAATTTAGGAAATGATATTTTTAAAGATTCAATTTGTATCCTGACACCTACACCTTTGACTAATCTTAAAACTTTAAATAAAATCAGGGTTTTTTGGCAAAAACTGGGAGCCAAGGTAGTTTTGGTTACCCCGGAAAAACATGACCGGGCCCTGGCTTTTACCAGCCATTTGCCTCATGCTATTGCTTTTGCCTTAATTAGCTCTATCCCCGATAATTTTTTAAGTTTAAGTTCGAAAGGTTTAAAAGACGTTGCAAGAATTTCAGGTTCTGACTCTGAACTTTGGGTTCAGATATTCCTAAGTAACAAGCAGAAGCTTTTAACCGCAATAAATACTTTTCAAAAGAAAATTTCCGCTTTAAAGCTCGCCTTGGAAAATAATAACACAAAGCTTTTGACAGGAATCATTAAAAAAGCTAACAAGCAAAGAGAGAAACTAGGATGATTATAGCTGTTGACGGGCCGGCCGGAGCTGGAAAAAGTACGGTTGCCAGGATTTTGGCTAAACGTTTGGGTTATCTTTATATAGATACGGGGGCAATGTATCGAGCCCTTACTTTAAAAGTATTAGAAAATAATATTCCCATAGAAGACGAACAAGGGATAATCCAGCTCGCCCAAAAGGTGAGGATTGATTTAAAAAATAATCCGGATGGCTCCCCAAATGTTACTTTAGACGGCAGGGATGTATCTCTGGATATCCGTACGGGCCAAATTACCAGATTTGTTTCTGATATAGCCAAAATTAAGCAAGTCCGCGAGATTTTAGTTCAAATGCAGAGGGAGATGGGGAATAGGGGAGATTGTATTCTTGACGGAAGAGACATCGGCACTGTGGTATTTCCAAACGCAGAAAAGAAATTTTTTATCGATGCCTCGGCTCAAGAAAGGACAACCCGCCGTTTTAAAGAATTAAAAGGATTAAAGCAGAAAGTGTCTGAAGAAGATGTTGCTAAAGATTTAGCTAATAGAGATAGAATCGATTCTACCAGGCAAACCTCTCCCTTGCGTCAGGCAGACGATGCAATATATATAGATACAACTAAGCTTGGC